>CAIXRH010000053.1 GCA_903921785.1 uncultured Pseudomonadota bacterium | reverse complement strand
GTGAGCGGCGGGAGGCCGCGGTCGGGGGCGCCGCAGCGGGCGTTGCCAGCCGCCACGACGTCGCGGCCGCCGCGGCCCCGGCCCCCGTCGCCCTCCCGCCTGTCCACGGACGTCACGACCCCGCGCGGCGCGGGACCCCGCGGGCTACGCTCCCGCTTCGTTCCGGAGCGGTGGTGGTCCTCTCGATGCTCGCCGGGTTCGCCTTCGCGGCCCCCGCCCCGGCCCCGCCCGCCCCCACGGCCACCCCGCCCGCCCCGGCGACGAACTCCCCGGCCGCGCCCGCCCCGGCGCCCACCCCGCCCGCCGACACCGACACCGGCGCCGCGGCCCCCGCCGACCCGCCAACCGCGCCCCCCACCGACGCCGCAGCCCCCGAAGACCCCTTCGCCGGCTGCACCGTCCGCACCAACTTCCCCATGGTCTCGATGGACTGCCCCGACGGGGTGAGCATCCAGGCGCTGCCGATGATCGGCTCCGAGGCCGAGGCGGTGAAGTTCGGAGGGAGCGCCGCGGGGGTCACCAGCGGCGTCGCCGTGGAGATTCCCGCCCCGGGCGGCCCGCCGCTCAAGGCGATCCGCGCCCGCCGCGACCCGGTCGAGCTGTACCTGACCGCGGTTGCCCACGGCGGCGGCGTCAGCCAGTACCTGTCGTGCTTCCCCGCCGGCGGCGCCTGCGACACCTACCTCCCGCTCCTCGCCTTCTGGGGCCTGCCCGCCCTCGACCAGAAGGTGGCGGGGTGGATGCCCCCTCAGGTGCCGCCGGAGCTCGCGCTCACCGTCCCCACCGGGTGCTACCCGGTGCGCACCGACGGTTTCGAGGGATTCGCCTGTGGTCTCGACACCTTGGGCATCCTCCTCTCGGACGCGAAGGAGCCTCTCGTCCAGCTCCTGAAGGGCACGATCGCCCAGCGCACCGCCTCCGCGAAGACCAACGGCACCGACATGAAGGTGGACGAGGTGGCGTGCAAGGTCGGGGGCAAACCCGCGAAGTGTGCGCTGTTCACCCGCCCGCCCCACACCCCGTTCGACCCGCCGAACGACGTCGTCGCCTACACCCGACGCCCCGACGGCACCACGGCCATCGTCGACTGCCGCTGGGCCGGGCCCGCGACCGCCGTTCCGGAGTTCTGCGCCCAGGCCGTGACGTTCAAGGCGCCAAAACCGTAGCCGCGCGCCGCGTCAACCACGGCAGCACCAGCCCCACCATCCCCAGCGCGGCCAGGAGCCCGGCGCCCACGATGCCCGGCCCGGTCCACGCCGGGAACGCACCCACCCACGGGAGCTCGCCCCGGAGCACCAGGCCGATCCCCGCCTGTACCCCGACGATCGCCAGGACCAGCCACATCCCCGCGAGCCCGGTGTTGAGCGCCCCGGCGGACCACAACCCCCGTCGGGCGGCGCCGACGTCCAGCGGGCGGGCCTCGTCGCCCTCCTCCATGAGCCACGTCCCGGCGGCGAGCAGCGCCATGGAGTCGATGCCGATGAGCGAGCCCATGGAGTGCGCCACCACCGCCAGCGTGCCGTGAATCCAGGTGTTCAACGGGGGGATCGAGATGAGGATGGCGAAGGTGAGCTGAACGAACGTCCACGTCGTGGTGGCGATGAGGAGCGTCTGCACCACCGGGTGGCGCTTCCGATCCGCCCACTTCCGCCCGAGGCCGGCCACGTCGTACATCACCCGGGCCAGGATCACCGCTTCGAGCATGCTCACGAAGAAGGCGATCCACTTCGGGAGCTCGGCCTGGGGCAGGTGGTAGGTGTGGTGGACGTAGTTGGTGAACGAGTTGAGCACACCGACCAGGAACAGCGCGAACGCCATGTTCGACCGGGCATACTTGTCGTCGGAGATCCGGGTGCCGAGCCAGGACGTGCTCCCGTACACCAGGAGGTTGAACGAGCCGACGAGCGAGCCGTAGGCCTTCCACTGGATCGCCATGTCCCGCACCGGACGCTCCCGTAGGACGTCGAGCATCCAGGCGTTCGCCTCGGCGAACGTCCACAAGAACAACACGACGCTGGTCCCCCACATCCACGCGTAGACCGGCATGTTCCGGATCCGGTAGCGGGTGACCGCGACGAAGTTCCAGGCGTAGAGCAGCCACCCCGCTACGATGGGGATCGAGCATACCGGCGGGTATTCCAGGTATTCGCGGCCGGTCGAGTAGCCAGCGAGCAGCGCCGCCGCCGCCGAGAGCGCGGCGAAGACCCAGAGCCCGAGCTGCAGGCGCGCCCGCCGCGCCACCGCGTTCACCAGCGGGAGCGCGGTCGCGTCCCCCTCCGCCACCCTCGCCTCCAGCCGCTCGAACAACCAGCGGTGAACCACCGCCATCCCCGCGAAGAAGATCCACCCGGCGGTGGCGCCGGTGTGGATGGGACGCAGCGCGGCCAGGCCCAGCCCCATCCGCGACAGGGTCGGCGAGAGCGCGGTGTAGTGCAGCCCGACGACCAGGCCGCCCGCGAGCCCAACCAGGAGGCTCAGCGCCGCGCAAGCGAGGAACGCGCGCGCCACCCCGCGACCGGCGGCCGCGACGGACGCGGGGGTCACTTGGTGTCCCGGTAGGCGAACCAGGGCGCGTCGAGCGGGGAGAGGTCACGGGAGGGACGGAGGGTGTCCTGGTGGGCGTCGACCCAGGTCAAAAGCGCGACCACCGAGTCCAGCTCAGGGTCGGAGAGCACGAGGTTCGGCATGCCGCCGCGCCCGCCGGCCACCACCTGACGCACGCCGCCCGCCCCGAGGCGGGAGACCGCGTCCCCGAGGTCGGGAGCGCCGCCGGCACCGCCAGGGGCGAAGCTGAGGTGACAGCCGCCGCACCCGCGGGCGGTCGCCACGGCGGCGCCAGTCGCGACCTCCGCGGGCAGGGCCTCCCCGCTCGCCTGCCAGCGCGCGAGGGCGTCGGCGTACAGCGGCCCGGTCTCGCCTTCGGGGAGCGTGGGGACGCCGAGCCCGGCCGAATCGAGCGCGCTCAGGTAGGCCCACACCGCGTCGCGCTGGGGGCCGTCGAGGTGGAACGCCGGCATCGCACCGGCGCCTTCGTCGAGGAAGGTGGCGTAGCGCGCCGCGGGCACCCGCCGGGTGGCGTTGGTGAGGTCGGGGCCGAGGTAGCCGCCGGCCCCGAAGAGCTGGTGGCAAGACTGGCAGTTGTTCGCCCGGAAGATCGCCTGCCCCTCCAGCGCCTGGGCGGAGAGCGGGGTGTCGTGGACGTCGGAGCCGGCGTCGGTCCACACCACCCAGCCCTGAACGAAGAAGGTGGAGGCGACCAGGAGGTACGCGGGGAGGCGCCAGCGACAACCATCGTCCATCGGAGAGACCTGCGGCTACGCAGGGAGGGAGTGCATGGGCCGTGCCACCGACACGGGTCGAAAACGTGATCGGGATTACACGCCGCCAAGGCCGACCCCCGCGCGACGTCCTTCCGCGGCGGCCGTCCAGCCAGCCCGCGAACGGCACGGGATCACGGAATTCTCATCCTGCCCTGCCCTCCCGGCCCTCCCCCACCCTCGCGAGCCAGTACAAACGTCGGCCCCGCCGCCGCCGCGCCCCCGAGGAAGCGGCGCCGACGCCGGTCGTGACTCGCGACGCCACCTGCCGAGATGGGAGGTGGGACCGAAACGAATTCCTCTCCATCCCGCTCCACCGCCCCATCCTCAAGCCGACCGCTCCCCCGGTTCCCGTCCGCCGCGAACGCGTTAGCAGGGCGCTTCCCCCAGGAGCCCCATGGCCAACCCCACCGTCACGTTCGACACCTCCGAAGGCAGCTTCGCCGCCGAGCTCTACCTCGACAAGATGCCGATCACCGCCGGCAACTTCCTCGCCCTCGCCAAGGACGGGTTCTACGACGGCCTGCACTTCCACCGGGTGATCCCCGGCTTCATGCTCCAGTTCGGCTGCGCCCACAGCAAGGACCCGAACTCCCCCTACGCCGGCACCGGCAAGTCCCCGCGCGGCAACGTGCAGGACGAGTTCGCCGCCCGCCTCTCCAACGAGCCCGGCACGCTCTCGATGGCGAACACCGGCCAGCCGAACTCCGGCGGCAGCCAGTTCTTCATCAACACCGTGCACAACAGCTTCCTGGACTGGTTCGACACGTCCACGCCGTCCAAGCACCCGGTGTTCGGCAAGGTCACCACCGGGATGGACGTGGTGAAGAAGATCGAGCGCCTGGGCAGCCGCAGCGGCAAGCTCGCGTCCCCGGTGAAGATGAACAAGGTCACGGTGAACGAGGGCTGATCGCCCGCGCGGAAACGCTGGCCCGGTCGGGGCGGTTGGATTAGCCCCGCCCCGATCTCGAGGCCCGCGTGACCTACCTGCTGCTGGCGCTGTCCCTCCCCGCCGAGGCGGCGCCCGTCGCTCCCGGCGCGCCGGCGGCCGCCTCGGCGCCCCGAGCCGCGCTCCCCGGTTCCCCGCTGTCCCGCACCTTCGCGGCGGCCGCGGAGGAGTCCGGCGTCCCGGAGGACCTGCTCTACGCCCTGGCGTTCGAAGCGTCCGGGCTTCAGCGCCACGATGCGCCGAGCGCCTGGGGCGGGCGCACGATGTTCGACCTGGTGGAGGACGACGAGGTCGGCGGCCCCTCCCTGGAGCGCGCCTCGGCGCTGCTGAGCCTCGATCCCAACGCGGTGGTCGCCGACTGGCGCCTCGCCGCCCGCGCCGCCGCCGCCCTCCTCGCCGACGAAGCGCGCGAGATCGGCCACGGCGCCCTCCCCGCCGCCGACGATCTCGACGCGTGGCAGCCCGCCGTCGCCGCCTTCTCCGGGCGCGATGAGCCGAACCTCCAGCAGCTCTACGTCAGCGGGGTGTACCAGCTCCTCGCCGCCGGCTTCGAGGCCGACACCGCGCTGGGACGCGTCGTCGTGGCGCCCGCGGGCGTCACGGTGCCCCACGGCGCCGCCCCGCCGCCGAGCAGCACCGACTACCCGAGCGCCGAGTCCTGGGTGCCCGCCTGCGGCGACAACTACAGCGACGACGCACGCGGCGCCGGCGACATCGACATGGTCGTCATCCACACCGTGCAGGGCAGCTACTCTGGTTGTTCCTCGTGGTTCCAGAACTGCTCGGCCGGTGCCAGCGCACACTACGTCGTGAGCGGCTCCACCGGCGGCGTCACCCAGATGGTCCGCGAGGCCGACATCGCCTGGCACGCCGGCAACTGGGACGTCAACGTGCGCAGCGTGGGGATCGAACACGAAGGCTACGTCAGCGACTGCTCCGACTACACCGATGCGCTCTACAGGGGCTCCGCGAAGCTCACGGCGGACATCGCGGCACGTCAGGGCGTCCCGCTCGACCGGAGCCACATCATCGGTCACGACGAGGTCCCCGACCCGTACAACCCCGGCGAATACGGAGGCGCGGGTCACCACACGGATCCGGGCAGCTGTTGGGACTGGGACTACTACATGGGCCTCATCGGCGGCGAAACGGGCACCACCACCGGCGAGATCACCGGGTACGTCCGGGAGAACGACATCTACAACACCGAGGGCAACCTCGTCGGCGCCAGCGTGTGGATCGCCGAGACGGGCGACACCACCACCGTCGATGGCGACGGCCTCTACCGCTTCGACGGCGTGCCGTACGGCACCTACACCATCCACGCGGTGGCCGCCGGGTATGCTGAAGGAACCTGTACTTCCGGGCTCAATGCCAGCCAGGACTGGTGCAGCATCGCGCTCTTCCCCGGCGGCGACGACACGGGCACCGGCACCGACACCGGCGTGGACAGCGGCAGCGCCGACAGCGGCGTCGATTCCGGCCCCGGCAACGACCCCACTGACGGCGCCGGGGATGGCCGCCCGGGCCAGCCCGTCGCGTTCGGCGACGTGGAGCCGGCCGGCTGCGGCTGCGAGACCGGCACCGCCCCGCTCGGCGGCGCGCTGGTGCTCCTCGGCCTCGGCGCCGCGCTCGCTCGGAGGCGCTGAGGTGCTGCTGGCGCTCTGGGCCCTCGCGTGCGTGCCCAAGGCCCCGCCAGCGGCCACCCCGTCCGCGACCGTCGTGCAGCTCGACACGGGCGGCGTCTCCGCCCCCGATCGCGACGCGATCCTTCGGGCCGTCGCCACCGCGGCGGTTCGCCCGTGCTTCGAAGCGCTTCTCGGCCGCGACCCCACGCGCTACGGCGAGGTCGTCGTGCGGTTCAGCATCACCGCGGCGGGCACCGTAGACTCGACGGCGCCCGAGTTCTCCACCTTGGGCGACGACGCGGCCGCGAGCTGCGTGGCCGAGGCGGTGAAGGGCGTCGCTTTTCCCCCGCGAGACGCGTCGATCTCCGTGCTCTACCCGTTCCTCCTCCTCACCGAGCGCACCCCGCCCGAGGTCGCCCGCGCGCTGAAGGACCGCTACGGGCTCCTCACCGACGCCGACCGGAAGATCGCCGATGATCCGCGCACGCCACCGCCGCCCGGGGTCGTGGTCGTCTGGTAGGCCCTCGGGAGGGCCCCCGGCGAGCCCGCCTCAGTCGACGAAGCTCTCCAGGTTCTTCCGGCGCCGCGAGGTGCGGAGCTTGCGGAGCGCCTTGATCTCGATCTGGCGGATGCGCTCGCGGGTGAGGCAGAACTGGCTGCCGATCTCTTCCAGCGAGTAGCTCATCGGCTCGCCGATGCCGTAGCGCATCCGAACGACCTTCTCTTCGCGCGGCGACAGGGAGGCGAGCACCTCCTCGATCTCGTTGCGGAGAGCGGACTCCTCCAGCGCGGCGCTGGGAAGCTGGGCGTTGGGGTTCTCCACGAAGTCGCCGATCGTGGTGTCGCTGTCTTCGCTGAGCGGGGCGTCGAGGCTCACCGGCTCGCGGGTGAGCTTCATCAGGGCTTCGAGCTTGTCCACGTCGATGCCGAGGCGGACCGCGATCTCGTCGAGCGTGGCCTCCACGCCGTGGGTCTGGAACATCTCCTTCTGGAGCTGGTGGACCTTGTTCACGATCTCGAGCTTGTAGATCGGGATGCGGATGGTCCGGCACTGGCTCTCGACGGCGCGGATGATGCTCTGGCGAATCCACCAGGACGCGTAGGTGGAGAACTTGAACCCGCGGGTATGATCGAACTTCTCCGTGGCCTTCATCAGCCCGATGTTCCCTTCCTGGATGAGGTCGGAGAGCGGGATGCCGCGGTAGGTGTACTGCTTCGCGATGCTGACCACGAGGCGCAGGTTGGCGTTGACCAGCTCGGCGCGCGCCAGCTGGGAGTCGGGGCCGCCCGAGTCGATCCGGCGGGCGACCTCCACCTCGTCGTCGCGGGAGAGCAGCGGGATCTCTCCCATCCGCTTGAGGTACTTGTTGAGGAGGACGTTGCCGTCGGCGAGCGGGACCGAGCGAGCCGAAGGTGATGCGAAGCCCATGGGTCGTCCTCCTGTGCGGGGTTCGTCAAGGACTTTTGCAAGGGCTGTGCCACGCGCGGCGAAGGCGGTCATGCAGTGTCACTCGTTGTTGGAATTTCCGAAGAAAGGCCTCCAGACGGGGATCGGCCGGCCGATGAGCCGACTTGAGAGCGCCGGTGCGGCGTCCGCGTGTCCGGACGCTGTCAAAAAAATCGGACACCGCGCGACGGGGAGCACGTCCGGATTGTCGGACAACGCCGGGATGCGGCGGTTCCCGCATCGGCACGGCCCGGGTGGAGACCCGCCCATCGTCAGCGGAGAAGCGGGCGAAGGTGCGAACGGGCTGGAGGCGCTCCACCGCCCTGCCGCCCGGGACCGCTCGGTGGTCGAGGGGCGACCGGCGGCGAGAATGGCTCCTCGGGCCGCCAGCGCCGCCGCAGCACCGTGCCCCGCGAGCCGGGGACCCGGGGGAGCGGGAGCGACCGAACACCGCGCCCGTGACCGGACCCCGTGCCAAAAAATGTCGGAACGACGAACGGTCCTGCCGCCTCAACCTCGACGGCGATGCGCGGTCAATTCGCTGGACAGGCCGTCGTTCCCGCCGCGGCCTGGAGCGCCGCAAACGGGTCGCGGGCGCCGTGGGTGATCGCCCGGACCGCCGGGATGAAGCGGCGGAGTTCTCCCGCACAGTGGCGGAGAAGCGCCGCGAAGTCGTCGTCGCCGCGGTTGTAGGTGCGTAGCTGCGCGAGGCTGGCGTTGTTCCAAGGGCGGTCCTTGGCGTAGCGCGCCCACCGCGCCGGCTGGCGGATCTCCGAGGCCAAAACCCGATCGGGGAGGCTGCCGTACAGCGCCGCCTTACGCGCGAGCCTCTCAGCGTCCGGGAGGAGCGGGTCGCGGTAGAGGACGTCGAGGTCCTCGTAGAGACCCAGGAGCAACGTCTGGAAGATCCGCCAGTCGTGGTCGCGATCGCGGGCATCGCGCACGGGCTCGCTCCCCTCCCCGTACTTGTGCACCAGGTATCGGTCGCCGGCCGTCTCCCCCACGACGCTGGCGAAGCTCTCGTTGAAGTCTACGGATCCGGGAATCCAGAGGGTCGCGTGGGCGAGCTCGTGGGAGACCGTCTCGGCGATGCGCGCTTCGTCCCAGGTGAGCATCGTGGGGAGGATCGGGTCGCGGAACCACCCGAGCGTGGAGAAGGCCCCGACCTCCCGCACCGCCACCTCGTACCCCTCCCCTTCAAGCTTCGATCGTTCAACCGCGACATCCATGTCGGAGAAGAAGCCGAGGTAGGGCACGCGACCCACGATCGGAAAGCTCCAGGTGCGGGAGGCGAACGACAGCGGCGGACAGGCCGAGAGGTTCCAGATGCGCCGATCCCAGGTGCGCGAGTACGTGGAGTAGTTCCGGGTGGCGTGCAGCCCGAGCGTGGCCCCGAAGGCCTTGACCTCGGCGAAGAGCCGCAGCCGCTGCTCCTGCCCCGCCGAGAGCCGCCCCGAGGCCAAGGACACCGCCACCGGCTCGGCCTTGGTGAGCAGCTCCAGCTCGTAGCTTGCGCTGGCGGCCACGTACCGCACTCCGCAGCCGCTCCCGAGGCCCACCACCGCGAGGCCCATCAGGAAGTTGCGCACGGACGCTGCGGAGATCATTGCGCACCGCCGCGCCCGTGATACCCTTTACGCGTCAAGATGGACATCCTCCAGCAACGCCTCCTCTGGAACGTCCTCCCTACCGTCGTGGTGGGGGTGATCCTCTATCTCGCCGTCTGGGGCGAAAACGGCCTCGTGAAACACCGCGAGCTCACGGCCGACCTCGCGAAGACCGAGCGCCGGTTGGACCTCGTGCAGGGCGAGAACGCCTCGTTGGAGCGGGAGGTTGCCCGCCTGCGAGACGATCCCGGCACGCAGTCGCGCGCGGCCGCCGAAGAGCTGCTCCTCGTGCCGGAGCACAGCACCGTCTACCGGTTCCCCGAAGGAACGCCGTAGCAGGAAGCCTCCGCGCGCCTCAGGGGCAGCGGACCAGCGTATGGGTCGCGCAAGCGGCGGCGCACTTGATCCGCCGCGCTTCGACGTCGGGGTAGTTGAGCTTGACGGCGCGTGCATCCACAGCGTCGCACATGGTCTTCCGACCCGCGTCGAAGGCCTTCCACCCCGGCGCTTCCACCTCCAAAACCGTGTCGTCCCAACAGTCGGGGGCGGCGAGGGTGACGAAGCAGTATTTGTCCGCAGCCAGCCCGGCTTCGGGGAAACAGTCGACGTAGGCGCCTTCCACGAGCGCCTCGCACGCCACCGTCTCCTTGGCGTTGGCCGCGGGTTGCGCTGCGTAGAACGCCGCGCTCGACTTCATCAACGCGTCCTTGAGCGCCTTCCGAGCGGCGCGGGTCGCGGCCGCCTCGGTGCGCCCACCCGACGTGACGGTGAACGAATCCCGGAGGTTGCACCCCTCGGTGGGGGTGGAGATGGTGGCCGTGCAGCGTACGGGGTCCCCGGCAAACGCAGTCGACAGGATGAGCGGCAGAAGCATTGACCCTCCCTAACGTCGACCGCCGCGGCGGCGGAGCCACCACGCGATCGAAACGGTTCCACCGAAGACGATGCCGAGGCCCGGAGCGGCCCAGAGCGGACTCTCCCGACGATCCCGAACGACGCGCCCCGCCTCCGGGTCCACCAGCGGCTCCGTGTAGCCGTCGGGACCGACGAAGCGACCGCCGACTGAGCTGGCGAGCGCCCGCAGGGCCTCTCCATCCGGGGTCACCCGGTCGAGCTCGGGGTCTCGGGTCACGACGGCGTACACGGTCTCGGCGGCCCCCAGGCTCCGTCCATCGGCCGTGGTCGCGGTGATCTTGACCCGATGTGCGCCGCGTTTCGCCGTGGGGACCTCGAACGTCGCCACCCCCGACGCGTCCGTCTGCACATCCACCCCGACGCTACCCTCCGCGCTGTCCACGGCGCCGCGGACCGTCGCTCCGGCGACCGGCTGGAAGCCGGCGTCGCGCACCTGCACGGACGCCCGAAGCGGCTCGTCGGGCTCCACGTTCTCCCGCGGCAGGTCGAGCACCACGGCCTGATCGTCCGGGTCGCCGACGAGCCAGCGCATCGCCGACTTCCAGAACCGAAGGTACGCCTGATTGCCCCCGCCCTTTCCGGCCTCCGCGAAGGACCATCGCCACGAGCTGTCCACCGAAAGCGACATCGTGCGGCCCAGTCCCACCTGCCGCACGGCGAGGACGGGCAGCGGCCCGGCGCCGGCCTTCAGCGACGGGTGCTCCAGGAGCACCGCGGCGTCCTTCGCGGGGCCGAGGCTGAGGTTGGTGCCGTCCAGGGCGGGCAGCCGCGCCCAGAGGGCCTGGTTCTCGGCTGGATCCCCGACGAGGCGGGTCACCGGATGGCGGGCGCCCGCCTCGGTGAGCGTCGGGCTGAACGGGGCGAGGTCCACCGCGTCCCCAGGCACACCGAGGGTGACGGGGAGCACGTCGGCGAGGGCGGTGTCAGCGTACTTCCCAAGGTCGAAGCTTCGGTCGCCGCCGAGGAAGGCGATGGCGCCGCCGTTTCGTACGTACTCCGCGAGGTTGCCGAGGAGGGTCGGCGCGTCGTGTTCGAAGTAGGGCGCGTAGTCGAAGTTCTGCAGGATCACCAAATCGAAGGTCGAGAGGTCGTCGTCGAACAGTCGGCGGTACGGGAACTCGATGAGCGAGAGCTCGTCGGGGCTGTAGCCGGAGCCCATGTCGGCCTGGGTGCGGAGGATGAAGAAGGAGACGAGATCGATCCCCGGGTCCTCCTTCAGGAACAGCCGCATGAACTTCTGGTCCATCGATGGCGAGCCGCACACCTGGAGCACCCGCACCCGGTCGCGAACGACCCGCACCGCCCGAGAGAGGCTGTTGTTCGAGGGCACCATGTCCCCTTCCGGGACGGGCACCGACGCTTCGTAGACGAATCTCCCGGGGGTGTCCGGGGTGATCTCGAAGACCGCGCGCCCGTGCCCCTGCTCGTCGAGCGTGATGCGCCGGCTCCCGGCGGGCTGACCGTTGCGGGTCAGCGTGACCGGCACGGCGTCGAGCTTCACCCCCGTGGCCGCCACCTCCACCTCGATGCTGAACGGGGCGCGAAGGAACGCGAACGAGCCCGCGTGCACGTCGACGACCGACACGTCACCGACCGCGCGCTCGCGGCCGACCTGGTACACCGTGAGCGGCCCAGAGAGCTGCGCGGGGAGCGCGGTCCGGTCGATCGTGCGGGTGCCGTCCTCCGCCGTGGTCACCAGGCCGCCGCGGTCGATCCCATCGGTGATGAGCACCACCGACGCCAGCTTCTCCCCGGCGTATCGACGGGTGATGCCCTGGAGCGCACCGGCGATGTCCGTCGCGTCGAGGTCCGGCAGGGCAGGCTCGCCGGGGCGAAGATCGCCGCCGAAGTGGTACACCTCCGCCCCGTCGATCCGGTGGGCCAGCGCGAGCGCCGCCGCGAATCGGGTGGAACCATCCGGTTCGGTGATGCCCATGCTCCGTGACGCGTCCACGAGCACCACCACGCGGCCCGGCTCCGTCCTCTCACCCTCGGCGAGCCACACCGGGCGAGCAGCCAGCGCCACCAGCGCCAGGCAACCGACGGCCGTGAGGGTGAGCTCCGCCCACCGGCCCGCGATCGGCCCGGGTCGCGCCGCGAGCCACAGCGCCAGCACGGAGAGCACGACGGCCACGACCATCGCCCACGGCGCCCCGGTGATCACCAGGTGCCCCGAGGAAAAGAGGCCGCCGCCGGTGAGCCAGTCGATCATTCGAGGCGCCCCTCTTCCATCAGCCGCCGCACATGCGCCTGGTCATGCTTGTAATTCGAGGTGAGTGCGTAGAGCACAAGGTTGATGGCCAGCTTCACCGCCTCACGTCGCTGCAGCTCCCCCTCGGGTACGCAGGCCGAGAGGTCCATGCCGTCCGCGCGCCGGTCAAGCGCCCCGGAGACGTCATCCTGGCTGTAGACGAGCGGGTGCATCGAGCCCAGCTGCACGCCTTCGAGCACCCGGTGAAGCGCCACCCTCCCCACCGGCTCCCGAAGCAGGAAGAAGCTTCGATAAACCGAGTGGTCCGCGCTGAGCACGGCGAGCGGACGAGTGGGGAACAACCCCTGGGCGAGCAGGCGGAAGCTCGCGTCGAAGGCACTCTTCGGCTCGCCCGACGCATCGTCGACGAACAAGAAGCCGCCGTAGCTGAGGTAGCGCACGAGCTGCTCTCGGGCGCGCTCCGACAACGACGGGAGCGGGCCCGTGCCGACCAGGACCGCGAACGGATGTGAGAAGAGCTCAGGATCATCCGGCGCGACCTGCACGGCGCGGGGCGTACACTCCACGGAGGTGGTCTGCACGACCTCGAGCAGCAGGCGCGTCCAGGCGTTGGGCCGCGAGACCGTGCCGCTCGGGAGCATGATCTCGGCGACGTCCATTCGGGTGCCGTCCCCGAAGGCCCACGCGGGACGCGTCGCGAGCGTGGCCAGGGCGCTGGCGCCGCTGAGCAGGGCGTTTCGGCGGCTGATCCTCATGCTCCTCCCTCCTCTGCCGGCAGCGCCCCGCGCCCCAACCAGGAAGCCGCCAGCAGCGCCACCGCCGCCGCAAGCGCGAGGGCCGTGTCGAGCGGGACGACCCGTCCGGTGTTCGCGGGGTCGATCCGAGTGGTGGCCTCCGTGATCGTCTCGTCGGGGCGTACGTCCGACTCCCGCGGGCTGCCGTTGACCGCCACCCACGTGCTCGGCGGCTCGCCGGGGCGCCCGACCGCGTAGGCCCCAGGAACCTCAGGGACAAACTGAATCGTGCCTGGGAGCCGGGTGACGCCGACCCGCTCGCCACTCGGCCCGGTCACCGAGAGCTCCTGGCCGGCGGGGAGCGGCACCGCGACCGGCTGGCCGACCGTTCCGTCCAGCCGGGACGCTGAGCTGCCGACCTCCCCGCCCAGCCATCCGACGAGGCGCGCACAGAACGGGGCGTAGATGCTCTGCAATGGAAAGTTGGACCAGCCCAGATCGAGGGTGGAGGTCCACAGCAGCACGTGCCCCGTCCCGACCTCTCGCGAGATCAGCGCCGGCGCCCCACCCTCGTAGCGCAGCAGCGTCTCGGTCCCCTCGCCTTCCACGTAGCCCTCGACCGCGAAGATCCGCCGGCTGTGGACCCGCGCGAAGCCGGTGCGGCCCGCTTGTGCGAAGGGCTCGAAGAGCTCCACGTCCACCCCCGGCGGCGCGAGGGCGAGCCCGGAGGACTCGGTGTCCGTGGACGCGAGGTCCCGGGGCCGAGAGAGCGTGGCCGGGAGGATCGGCGCCAAAGCCGAATTCCACACCGCGGCGCTCACGTTGTCCCCGACGGCGAGGACCAACGAGCCACCTTCCCGCACGAAGTCGATGAGCGTCGGCGCCATGGGCGTGGGATCGCCGACGTTGGCCACGATGGCGACGCGCGCCTGTCCCTCCGTGAGCTTGGTGATCCCGGCCGGCGCGACGACATCGAGCGCCGCGCCCCCGCCCGTGTTGGGCGCCAGCGCCCGCTCCAGGAAGTACACCTCCGACTTGGTCGGCGACGAACCTGGGTCGCCGTCGACCACCAGCACCCGGCTCTGCCCGACCCGCGGCAGGTGGAAGTACCGGGCATCGTCCTGCGGGAGCCCGGGATCGGTGACCGTGACGGACGCGACGCCGCCGGCGGCCTGCCGGGGCACGGTCACGGCCGCCGTCGCCTCCCCGGGCCCATCTGCCGTGGCGCCGGGAACCTGCACGAAGACCGTCATCTGCGCGCCGTCCGGCAGCTGCACAGTCGCGGGGACCTCGACGGCAGCGGCGCCGTAGCTGCGCACCTTCACGGTGACCGTGCCCCCTTCGAGCCCATCGCCGTACCGCGCATCACTCACGACGACGTTCGTCGGGTCGGCAACCCCGACCATCCGCGGGAGGATCACCGAACCCGTGGCGAGGAGCCGCGCGAGGCTGTTCTGCGCGGCCGCCACGTTCCCCGGCCCCGAACCATCCGTGTACACCAGGACCTCTCCGGGCTTGCCGCCCAGCAGCGTGCGCGCCTGCGTCAGGGCTCCGTCCAGGTCGGTCGCGCCGGCCGCTTGCCGGGCCGCCTCGATCAGCGAGGCGGCGAGCGCGTGGTCAGCGGACCACGTGGGCACGAGCGGCTCCTGGGGCAGCCCCGCCGCGAACACCGCGACCAACGTTCCTTCCGGCAGGTCACGCACCGCCCTGGCCGCCTCCCGTTGGGCGCGCAGGAAGGCGGACTCGCCGCCCGCCCGCTGGTCCATCGACAACGAGGTGTCGAGGATCACGACGACGTGACCCGAAGCCCCGACGGGGGCGTTGGTCTCCGGAAGGTGCACTTCTGGGCGAGCAATCGCCAGGATGAACAGCGCGACGGCGAGCAGCCGGAGCAGGAGCAGCAGGCGGTCGTGCAGCCGACGCCGACGCTCCACCCGTCGTTTGAGACGCTCCAGCAACAACATCGCCCCGTACGCCCGACGTTCGTCGGGCTTGCGGCGGACGAGGTGCGCGAGGATCGGCCCGGCCAGGAGCGCGGCGAGCGCGAGGGCGGCGGGGGCGAGCAGCGCGAACGACACTAGGCCGCCTGGCGGGCGAGGAGGAACGCCCCGACCGCGTCGACCAGGGAGCCCCGCGCTTCGAGGAGCCGCACCACGCCACGGCGACGCGCCACCGCGGCGCGGACCTCGGCGAACAGACGTTGGGCCTCTGCTTCCACGTCCGCCCGCATGGCGAGCGGATCGAGCGGCTCATCCGCGCCCCCTTCCGGGGAATACAGACGCAACGGGCGGTCGAACGCCAGGGACGTCTCCCGTTGGTCGTAGACCTGCACCGCCCGAACGTCCGCGCGCCGCCGGACGAGCGCGTCCAGCGACGACGCCCAGCCCTCGATCGGCTCCATGAAGTCGCTCACGAGGACCACGAGCCCGCGCGCGTGGGCCCGAGCGCCGACCTCCGTGAACGCCTGGGCGAGGCCGGCCCGCCCCGCCGGACGGGTTGCGGCGAGGAGCGCGAAGATCCGCCCCACGTGGCCGCGGCCCCGGCGGGGCGGGAGGGCGCGGAGCGGCATCCCCTCCCCCGCGACGATGCGCAGGCCGATCGGCTCGTTCTCCAGGTACAACAACCACGCGACGGTGGCGAGGTACGCCACGGCCTGCTCCCACTTCTCGGCCGTGGAGCCCAGGTCCGCCGACGCGTCGAGCACCAGCGTGGCGCCCATCTCGGTCTCGGCGCGGTACCGCCGGACCACGAGGCGGTCCCGACGCCCGAGGACGCGCCAGTCGAGGTCCCGGAGGTTGTCGCCCGGCGTGTAGGGCTTGTAGTCGGCGAACTCCACCGCCTGCCCCAAGCGGATCGACCGCCGCGGCCCCACCCCGAGCCCGGCGACCACCTGACGCGCACGCAAGTGCAACGCACGCACCCGCGCGACGACGTCTGGACGCCAGAGGGGAGCCGGGGCCACGCTCAGGCCGGGACCGACTCGATGAGCCGCTGCACGAGGTCCTTCGCACGAAGCCCTTCGGCCTCCGCCGCGAAGCTGGGGATCACCCGGTGCCCCAGCACGCTTGGGGCGATTCGACGCACATCCTCGAGGTCCGGGCTGAGCCGACCGTCGAGCGCCGCGCGCACCCGCGCGCCGAGGGCCAGGAACTGGCTCGCGCGGGGGCCGGCGCCCCACTGCACGTACTGGCGGACCACGTCGGGCGCGCCCGGCCCGGGGCGCGTGGCTCGGGCGAGCTTCACGGCGTACTTCGTGACGCCGTCGTGCGCGGGGAGCCGACGGACCAACGCCTGGAGGGCGAGGAGCGTCTCGCGATCGAGCACCGGCTCGGGCTCCGGCCCGAGGTCGCCGATGGTGCGCTCGACGATCTGCACCTCCTCCGCCTCCGAGGGATAGTCCACGTCGATGCTGAGCATAAAGCGGTCGAGCTGCGCTTCCGGCAAGGGGTAGGTGCCTTCCTGCTCGATCGGGTTCTGCGTCGCAAACACCAGGAACGGCGTGCCGATCGGGTAGGTCTGCCGCCCCACCGTCACGTGCCCCTCCTGCATCGCCTGCAAGAGCGCCGCCTGGGTGCGCGGCGGGGTGCGGTTGATCTCGTCCGCGAGGAGCAGGTTGGTGAAGATCGGCCCGGGGACGAAGCGGAGCTGCCGGTGCCCGGTGCCCCGATCTTCGTCGAGGACCTCGCTCCCGGTGACGTCCGCTGGCATCAGGTCGGGGGTGAACTGGATGCGCCCGCTGTCGAGGCCGAGGGCCTTCGCCGTCGACGACACCAGGAGCGTCTTGGCCAGGCCGGGAACGCCGACGAACAGGCAGTGCCCCCTGGAGAACAGCGCTACGAGCATCCGCTCGATCACGTCGGACTGCCCGACGATGCGGCGCCCGAGCTGGGCCAGCACGTCCGCGCGCACGCGGGCGAGGCGATCGAACAGGGCAGAGTCATCAACAGGCATGGAGGCTCAGCGGGTTGCGGGTTCGGCGCTCTGGAGCAGGCGCGCGTAGTGATGGTGGCGCTCGGCCATCGCGGTGTCGCCGCGGGCGGCGTAGAGGTCGCCGAGGATGGCCTGGGTCGGGGCGTCGAAGGGGTTGATGTCGATGGCGGCGCGGTACTGGGCGAACGCGCCCTGCCGGTTGCCCTCCGCGAGGAGGAGGGCGCCGAGCGCGACCCGCGTAGTCGCATCTTCGGGGTAATCGTGCACCGAATCATTCAAGATCGACCGAGCCTCGTCGCGGCGGCCGAGCTTGAGCAGGGCCTCCGCCGTGCGCGCAGTGAGCAGCGGAGACGGGGTGTCACTCCCCAAGGCCGCCTTCTGGTACTCCACGAGGGCAGCGTCGGCCCGGGCATGGTCCATGAGGATGTCCCCGAGGCGGACAGCGCGGGCGAGATCCGCGCGGTCACCGAGGACCGGATCATCCGCGAATTCGTCGCCGCCACCGTCGAGCACCACCTGCTTCGAAGCCAACTTCTTGCTCACGAGCGAGAGAGTGCCCAGGTAGCGCTTCCACCCCTCCATGAACGCATCCGGGTCGCCCCCAGCGCCGACGTCGGCGACCGCCTGGAGCGCGTCGCGGCCGCCGCGCACCAGGTCGAGCACCTTGGAGACCGCCTCCGGTCCGGAGGACTTCCTCAGGTACACGATCATCGTGGAGACCTGGGCGAACGCCAGGGACGCCTCCTCGGCGGAGGAGAGGAACGCCATCGAGGGGTGCATCTTCGCGAGCGGCACCAGCTTGTCGTCGGCGAGCGCGTCGGCGAGCAGCGACTCCTGCTCGGGGGTGAGCGCGGCGGGCTCGTCCTGTCGCCAGAGCGACTCGTGGCTGCGGGCGATGCCCTCCTGCAGCCAGACCGGAGCCCGGTCCTTGGTTCGCCACGCCACGATGTAGTGGATGTACTCGTGGGCGATGGTGTCCTTCCACTCGTACCCGCGGCCGAGGGCGCGCGGCGAGCTCACCAGGAGGCGTGTCCATTTGGACAGCGCGATGACCCCGGTCGTTCGCACGGCCGCGCCGGGAAGCGACGACGCATCGATGAACCGCTGGGCCGTCGGGTAGAGCTCCATGCGCACGCCACCTGGGGGCGCGCCGCCGAGCACCGGGCCAATCCGGTCGTGGGCCGCCTGGAGCGTCTCGAACGCTTCGTCGAGCAGAACCTCGTCCATTCCTGGGCGGAATTGCACGGTCACATCGCCGCGGCTGCGCGACTCAAAGTCGGCGGTGGCGGCGACGGTCTTCTGGTACAGCTCCACCTGGTTCGCGACTTCGATGTCGGCGGCGAGGCCCTTCGCGGCGGTCACCATCCCATCCCGCGCCAGCGCGAAGTGGCCCAGATGGAACTCAAGCTCCGCCTTGGCCTCGAGGTCGGCCGCCGAGGAGCCCAGGTGTGTCGCCGCAGCCCGAGCACAATCCAGGTCGTACAGGTCGAGGCACGTGTGGACGTCGTCCGCCGGGGCCGCGAGCGCCAGGGAGAGCAAGAGGAGCGTCATTGGCGGACGAGCTCCTCATAGTAGCGCTTGTTCGTGGCCCGATACGCCTCGGGAATATCGCCCTGCATGCCTTCGAGGAGCGCCTTGCGGTAGGCCTCCGGCGTCTCAAACTCCTCGGGCGCCGGGATGGTGACCTCCTGCCGCACGCTGCTGCCCTGGTCGCCCTGGTCGGAGGGCTCGTTCGGCTGGTCTCCCTCCGACTGGTCCCCCGAGCCGCCGCCGGCCTGCATCTGCTTCGCATCCTCCAACGCCTGCTCCAGCGCTTCCTGGGCGCGCTCGAAGGCGTCCTCCGCAGCCTGCTGCCCGCCCGACGCGCCCATCGCGTCGCCCTCCTGCATCGCCTCCGCGGCGCGCTTCGCCTGCTCGGCGCCCTCCGCCGTCGCCTCCTCCAGCTCCGACGCGTCCGACGGCATCGAGTGGGCCACCTTCTTGGCCCGCTCCGCCGTCTTGTCGGCGCGCTCCCCAAGCTGTTGCTGTGCCTTGGAGAGCTCCTGGAGCGCGCGAGACAGCTCGGGCGAGCCCTGGCTCTGCGCCGCCGACAGCGCCTCCAGCTCCTGCCGCGCCGACTCTGCCGACCGTTGCGCTTTGGACAACGCGGCGTCGGCCTGGGCAGCGTCCGCCGCCGATACCTGCCGCGTCCTCGCCGCCTGCTTGAGCCGCTCGCGGGCGCGGGACAGCGAACCTTCGAGGTCCTCGGCCCGCTCCAGGGAGGTCTGCACGTCGCGGGCGCGGGCGCTGTCGTCCAAACCGGAAGCGTCGTGCTTCGCATCTTCGGACGCCGCCGCGTACGGCCGGTACGCCGAACCCTTGTCCACCGAAGGATCGGCCATCGCCGACTTTGCGGCCTTGGTCGAGGCGTCGACTCGCTTCCACGCGGCCAGACCTTCCTCGAGGCTCTGTCCGTGCTCGTCCCGCGCCGCGTCGGTCTTCTTCTGGAGCGCAGACTGATCCTCCGCGAGCGACGACAGCTCCTGCTTGAGGGCTTCAATCTCCTTTTTCAGCTCGTCTCCACCGCCCTGCTGGCGCTCCTGGGCTTCCTTGACGCCGCCGGCCATCTCGTCGAGCAGGTCAGCCACCCGCTTCATGTCCGCTCGAGCAGCCGGGTCGTTCTGCGCGGCGATGTCCCGACGCGCAGCGGCCAGCGCCCCGTCGACCTCGGCGCCGCGGGACTCCAAGAACGCTCGGATGCTCCCCTTGTCGAGCTGGGAGGCAACCTTCTTCACCTGACTCTCAAGCCGCGTGAGCTGATCGAGGCGGGCGAGCGCCTGGCTGCTCGTGAGGTTGGGCAGCTCGTCCCGGAGCTCCTTGGCCTCCTGGGCCAACTCCTCCACCAGTTGCTGGAGCTTGCGGTACGCCTCGGCGCGGGCCCGGGCGTCCAGTGACCAGACCGCCATCTCCAGCGCCCGAACATTCGACCCTTGCAACCTCGCGAGCGTCTCGCCATCCTTCTCCGCCACCAGCCCCGCGGGCAGCCCGCGGACGAACGCGAACAGGTCCCGCCGCGCGCTGTTGACGTGGTCGATCTGGCGCGCTTCAAAGGTCCGGCCGTCGTAGCCCTCGGCGGCCGACGCCACCTTGTCGAACTTCACGTAGCGTTCTTCCGCGGCGTCGGACCATGCGGAGACCGACTCGGCCGTCTCGCCGAGCGGGGTGGGGTCGACCAGGAAGTCGGCCAGGAGCGGGACAAGGGCGTCGAAGAGCTCCTCGCGCAGCTTCTGCGACGCGGCGCTGCTCCCCCCGGCCCCGCCGATCTCCACGGTGAACGCCGAGGACCACCCCACCTTCGAGCCGGACACCTCGTCGTTGTCCCATGCGCCGACCCGCACCCGGGCCACATCACCGAGATGCAGCCCGAGCGACGACGCGGTGACAGCCGGGGCGTCCGCCAGGGTTCGAGGCGCGTCCAGCGGCACGCGAAGCGGCTCCTCCCTCACCCGCCCGTTGACCGTGAGCTCCAAGACCACCTTGGTGATCCCGTAGTCATCCTTGGCGTTGAACGCGAAGAGGAGCGTGTCATCGACCGCCACCCGCGAGCTTGCGGGCGCCTTGACCGCCACCACGGGTGCGAGGTCCGGGTCGGGGACGATGCGGTAGCTCGGCGACGCGAGCTCGCCGAAGCGGAAGTCCCACGTGCCGGCCTCACCCACGGTGAAGCTGCCACTTACGTCACGACCGCCGACCAGCTCCGCCGGAACCGGGGCGGCGCCGCTGACCTCAAGCGTCGCCGACTCCCACGCCTGGGCGGTCCGCGCACGGATGCGCACGACGGTCCCGGGCGGCGCGTGGACCTCGCCGCTCGTGTTCGGAACCTCCAAGGGATCCAGCCGGGTGTACGTCGGATATTCGTAGCGAAGCGTGATGTCGCCGAGGAGGGCGTGCGGCCCATCCGCGACCACCGGCGTGACCGATGCGCTGGCGGACTGAGTGCCGAAGACCAGCTTCAACGCATCAATCGGGCCGAGGGGGAGCTTCATCGCCGCCAGGGCGAGCAGCGCGAGCGCGAGCACCCCCCAGCGCGAGTCGAGCCACAACGGGCGCCCGGGCCAGATGTCCGTGGGCCTGAGCCCCTCGACTCGCCGCGAGACGTCGTCGGCGAGCCGGACGAACAGCCCCGCCGAGCCCAACGGGCGCTCCGCGCGGTCCACGACCGTGAGCAGCCCGCCCCGGAGCTCAGGACGAAGCTGTTCGACAACCTCCGCCTGCCCGCGCGGGGCGATCCGCGCTCGGAGCCCCCGGAGCCGCCTGAGGACCAGGCCGATCGCCGCGACGGACGCCACCCCCAGCGCGAGCCGCGCGGCAGAGCGTGCGCCCTCGTTCACCGCCACTGTGGCGAGCGTGAGCCCGAGCGAAAGCGAAGCCACGGCCAACGCGAAGCCCCGGGCAAACGCCAGCCACGCGTAACGACGCGCGGCGCGGACAAGGAGCTGGTGGATCCGGGGGACCGACTCGGGCACGGTGACCTGCGACCCATGACGGGTCACGACCATTGCCTAACCCACGCTCGATCGGCTTCCCTCATCCGGGAAGGAAACAGACGAAACGGGTGCCCCGCCTCGCTTCGCTCTGGACCTCGATGCGCCCGCCATGCTGCTCGACGACCCGGAGGGCCGTGGCGAGGCCCAGGCCCGTACCCTGTCCAGGCGCCCTGGTGGTGAAGAACGGCTCGAACAACCTGTGGAGGTTCTCCGGCGGGATGCCCTCGCCGTCGTCCGCTACGGAGAGGCGCACCTCGCTCCCGTCCCGTTCGGCCCCGAGCTCCACGCTCCGCGCGCCCGCTTCCGCGGCGTTGAGAAGCAGATTCACCAGGACCTGATGCAGCTTCGCCGGTTCCCCGCGGACGACGCCGACGGTGGAGGCCCGCACCCGCACCTCGACCCCCCGGAAGATCGGCTGGTGCTGCACCGTACGCGCGGCCTCGAGGATGAGCTCCTCCACGTCGACCTCGCCCGGCTCGGACTCATCCCCCCGGGCGTAGTCGAGGAGGTTGCGGAGGAGGCGGTGCATCCGCTCCACATCCACTTGCGCGCGCACCAGGATCTCCTGGTTCTCCGCGGCGTTGGGGTTGCCCACGATGAGCTCCAGGTAGCCCCTGACCGCCGCGAGCGGGTTCCCGAGCTCGTGGGCCAGGCCCGCCGCCAACCGCCCCACGCTCGCGAGCTTCTCGGTTCGAACCAATGCGTCCTGCGCACGGCGAAGCTCCAGGTTCGCGGACTCCAACGAGGCGAGCTGATCCCGCGTGCGCTCCTGGTAGCCCTGGAGGGCCGCCCCCATCGACGCGAGGGCGCCGGCGAGCTGGGCGAGCTCCTCTGGCGCGTCCGCCGGCACGGGCGCCCCGAAGTCGCCCCCGGCGATCCGGGTGGTCGCGGCGGAGATCCGCCGCAATGGCTCCAGCACGTTCCGACGCAGGAGAAACCATCCGAAGAGCCCGATCACCCCGGCGGAGAACAGGGCATGCGCCGCGACCACCCCCCACGCCGGCCGCTCCACGCGCGAGAGAGGGTATCGCAGCGACACCACCGCCGACGGGCGACCGTTTCCCACGGGCGCCACCACCCGCACGTCGTCGCCCTCGATCTCGCTGTAGACCTCGCGCGAAGCCACGGTGCGCTTCACCAGCGCGTCCACCTCGGCCGCCTCTCCCACGACGGTGTCCCCGCGCACCGACCAGATCGCGACCCCGTGCAGGCCGTGACGCGCGTGCTCCTCGACAATGCGCGGCCAGTCGGCGGGGTCCTGCGCCGCGGCCTCGGCCGCGACCACTACCGCCGCGCTCTCCGCGAGGTCTACGCTGGCTTCGCGAAGCACATAGCGGGTGGCCAGGGAGAACACCCCGACATCCAGAACGGTGACCGCGAGGGTGAGCAGCGCGAGGTTCACGCCGATCTCCACCCAAAGGGCGGCGCGGCGGCGGGGGGTAGCGAGGTGGCTCACCCGCACAGCCTACTAGGCGTGGATGCGCCGGTACACCCCGACCACCACCCCGAGAATCTCCACATCCCGGGAAGAGTCGACATAGATCGGCTCCATCTCCGAATTCGCGGGTTGCAGGCGGATCCGGTTGCGCTCACGGAAGAAGCGCTTGCACGTGGCCTCCCCTTCGACCATCGCCACGATGATGTCGCCGTTGCGGCAGTCACCCTGCTTGCGAACGAAGACGTAGTCCCCGTCGAGGATGCCATCCTCGATCATCGAGTTTCCGTGCACGACAAGCGCAAAAACCGGTGCCTGATGCGGCATCATCGCCGCATCCATGTGCATGGTGCCAGCGTAGTTCTCCTCGGCGAGGATCGGCGAGCCCGCCGCCACCCGACCGATGACCGGCACCGCGAGGGTGGCCGACTCCCGGAACCCACCCTTGGCCTCGTGGGTGATGCGGATGCCGCGGGACGTGCGGGCGTCTCCCACCCGCTCGAGGAAGCCCTTCTTCACGAGGGCCTTGACCTGGTCGGAGACGCCGTTGGTGGACCGGATGCCGAGCGCCTCACCGATCTCCCGGAGGGTGGGCGGAATGCCCTTGTGATCGCTGTAGGCGGCGACGAAGTCGAGCAGCTCGCGTTGGCGGGGCGGCAGCGGATCCATGGTGTACTCCTGTACGCCTGTACTACTGTGCGCCTGACCAGCTGTCAAGCCTTTTGGAACGTCGCCTCGTCGGGTAGCGCGCCCGCCTCGTCGGCACGCACCGCGGAGGTCGGCAGCCACTCGAGCCACGACTCAGGGAGGCTCTGGAGCCGAGACAGGGTCATGCGGAGCGCATCCGACTGCGTCGGCACGCGCGGAAAGATGCGCAGGTGCATCCCCGCTTGGGTGGGCGTGCGGTCGGCCTTGCGCGAGTTGCACGCCCGGCAGGCCGTGGCGGCATTCTCCCAGCACGTCACGCTGACCCACTTGCGCGACCACGGCAGGTAGACCTTCCCCTCCTTCGCCTGCGCCCGGGGGACGACGTGGTCCATCGTGAGCTGGACGCGGTCGGGCCGCCCGTCCGGCAGGACCGGTCGGGCCCCACAGTAGCCGCAGGCGAAGTTGTCCCGCGCCTGCACGCTGCGTGACGAAAAGCGCACCTTCCCCCTCACCACGGAGTATCTCCGCAGCGCGACGACAGACGGCCACGGCAACACCAACGTCGCCGAGCGCACAAACCGCCCCGGATACTGCGCCACCTGCACGACCTTGCCGTCGAGGACGAGCTCCACCGCCCGCTCCCAGCGGATGACTCGGAGCGGCGTGTAATCGGCGTTGAGTTGCAGGACGTTGAGCATGGGGCCTCCCCACCCGCGACGCGGGCGAAGCACGGTCAACCGGAGCGGGCGACGCCTCCGGGAGCCTGATTCCTTCCTCGCAGGACCCGGACACTCGGGGTCGCCACGTGGAGTAGCGCGACAGTAGGCACGCGATCATCCACCGGCAAGCGCTGGTGATGCCTGTTCACTCCTCCACGATACGCGGGGCCCATTGACTCGTCAACGCGATGACGAACGACGACGACGGACGTCACGGGCTCCTCGCATACGCGCCACCCGGTCGTTTCTTCGACGGCGAATGTGGACGATTGGTGAGGCGTCGCAGGAACGTGGACCCGAACGGTCCCGAGGAGTCCTGATGAAGCCCACGTTCCCCGCCCTGATCGCCTCGCTCGCCCTCGCCGTGGCCACCAGCCCGGCGGACGCGCACTCCCGCCACCACCGCCCCGCGACCCCCATGGGCGTCGTCCTCGTCCAAAACACCACCGCCCAGCCGATCACGGTCTCCCTGGGCGGTGTCGCCGTCCGGACTCTCTCCGCGTACAGCACCGAGACCCTTTTGGCTCCGGTCGGCGACGCCGAGCTCCGCGCGACCGTGCAGCTGTATGGCCGTAGCTTCGAGCTGCTCGACCAGCGCGTGCGGATCAGCGAACGTCGCACCGGGTTTGTGCAGGTCGAAGCCCCTACCGTGGGCCGCGTGCAGGTGGTCAACGACACCGGTGTCCCCGCAACGGCGTTCGTCAACGGCCGCGTGGTCGCCGAACTGGGGGTGGGCGCGAGCAAGATCGTGACGGTGCCCCTCGGGAAGGATCAGATCACGATGGTGGCGAACGGCGTGCAGGTGGCCGAGCGCTGCGTGACGGCGCGGCCCTTCGCCGAGACCTCCGTGGTCGGGGAAGCGCCGCGCTTCGCGAGCGTGGTGGTCACCAACCCCCTGCCGATCGCTGTCACGGCGCGGGTTGAGGGGAATCCTGAGCGCGTGATCCCCGCCGGTGGATCGGTCTCCTTCGCCGGCGTGCCCGTGGGCACCGTCACCGTGACCACCGCCCGCGTCGCTGGCGGACGCCTCGACACCGACCGCGCCTACGTCTCTCCGTGGACCGGCGCGTTCCTGGTGGTGGAGCCCCCCCGCACCGGCTTTGTACGCCTCGACAGTCACGATGACGACATCGTGCAGGTCTTCGTCGACGGACGCTTCCTCACCACCGTGGCGCCCCACGGCGACTTCGTCGTGGAACTTCCGGTCGGGTGTGCGGCCTTGAGCGTCATGCGGCTTGACGGGCGCCCCGTGGAGTTCGAACGCGTGGAGGTGGACCCCTACCGCACCGCCGAGCTCGACTTCGGCCGCTACGAGGACGGGCAGCACCGCCGCGGCGAACAGCGCCACGAGGAGCACGACGGCCGCGAGCGCCACGACGATCGGGTGAGCACCCGCGACGACGGTGAGCGCCACCACGAGCCCGCGACCTGGTGATCCCCGCGGCGGGGTGTCCTCCCCGCCCACCCTGACCGGCTACGGCGCCCGGACCCTGTCCTGGAGCTTGTAGCCGGTCAACCTGTTCACGAGGTCGTCTTCCGGCGCCACGCGGTGAAGCACGATCCGCCGGAAGCCCTGGAACTGGGTGACGCGGTACTCGCGCGTGAAGGGAAGGTACCGGTCGGCGAGGCCGGAGAACCCGCAGGCGACCATCGCGTCCTCCCGACGCATCGGCTCAGGCAGCGGGACGTCGATCACGTCGATGACCCCATCGGAGAGGGTGACGGTGCCGCGTTCGAGCTTCATCACCTCGTCGCCTTGCGCATCGCGCTCCTGGCCAGTCAGCGCCCCGAGCTGGTCGACGAGGATGTCGCGGACGTTGTCCCAGCGCCGGCCGCCCAGGAACTGGACATCCACGTAGGCGCCAGGGGGCTTGACGTAGTTGACTTCGAGGTTGCGTGGCGAGGTACGAAGCTCCTCCTTCTCCCGCTTCTCCGCGATCGCCTCGGGGGTCGGCTTCGGCGGTGCGACCGCGCGGACGATCGGCTCGTCAGCGTTGTTGCAGGCGAGGAGGAGGGCGAGCCACACCCGGCCCCGTTAACGGCCCGCCGTGAACGTGGTCGTACGATACTTCGCCCAGCTCCGAGAGGCGCGGGGCCGTTCTTCGGAGACGTGTAGCTTCGAAGCGGGAATCACCGCGGCCGGCGCGTACGCTGCGCTCGGTCTGCCCGCGGGACTCCCGGTCGCCTACGCGGTGAACCAGGAGCGCGTGCCCGGAACGACGGGGCTCGAGGACGGGGACGAGTTGGTCTTCCTGCCGCCGCTCGGGGGCGGGTGATGATCGCGCTGTCCGACACCCCGATCGACGCGAACGTCGTCACTGATTCCGTGCGTTCGCCGAGGTTCGGCGCGGTGATCACCTTCGAGGGAATCACGCGCGACCATCACGACGGTCGGGGCGTCACCGGGCTCTGGTATGAAGCCTATGCGCCGATGGCGGTGGCGGAGATGGAGCGGATCGCGGCGGAGATCTCAGCGCGTTGGCCGGGAACTGCGGTGGCGATGGTCCACCGGACCGGAGCAGTGCCGATCGGCGAAGCCAGCGTCGTCATCGCGGTCGGCGCTGAACATCGGGGCGAAGCCTACGAAGCGAGTCGGTACGCGATCGACGAGCTGAAGTTGCGGGTGCCAGTGTGGAAGCGCGAGGCCTACGCGGACGGGACGGCGTGGATCGCCAACAAGGTCAGTTGATCTGGTCGCACGGCGCGAAGCAGATGGCGGGGTAGCTCACCCCGTCTTCGTGGCCGGCGTAGATGTCGAGCATCGTGAACGAGCCGGCCGAGACGGTGAGCGCGGCGGCGCCGAGATCGACGTACGCCGTCCCGTCCCAACCGAACGCGAAGACCCGCCACTCCCCATCGGGCACGCCAACGATGACGAACATCCCGTTGTCCGGATGGGTGGCGGACTGCCTACCTCGTGACACGGGAAAATTCGTGTCGTCGAAGTACCAGGCACCCGCGCCCGTCGGGGCGTGGCCCTCGGCGTCGACGACCACCACCTGGGCGCCGCCCAGCGGCTCGCCGTCGCACCCGGTGACCTGCCCGGAGACAATCCCGGTGGTCGCGTCGTCCCACGACGTTCCGAGGAGCGCCGCGACAAGGACCGCGGTCTGGGAAGAGACCACGGAGAGATCGTCCTGGGCGGCGCCAAGGTTCGCGTAGGGCCAGACCGTGTGCGGCGCGAAGGTGGGGAGCCAGCCGCTGGCCGCTGGACCGGCCGTGGCCACCGTGACGGCGGTGCAGCTCGGAGCGGTCATCGAGTACGTTCCGCTGCGCGACGCGGACCCGGTCGCATCGGGGGTGCCGACCGGGTCGTCGGTGCGCCACAGGGACCAGTCCACGCCCGCGGCCGGATCGCCCGTTTGGAAGTCGGCGATCGAGCCGGACAAGGAGAAGTCCACTTGGCAGACCGCCTCGGGCGCCTCCCAAGGCGCGCCCAGGCAGGTGGTGTCGCCGGTCCACTCCGTCTCGGTGTCGATCCAGTCGCCGAGGGTCGGGAGGTCGGGGTCGGCGGGGGACTCCCCGGTGTCGGCCGTGTCGACCCCGGTTTCTCCCGTCTCCACGGTCCCGGTATCGGCGCTGTCGGCCGTGTCGGAGCCTCCGGTGTCGGCGGTGTCGGGGGCGCCGGTGTCGCCGGTGTCCGTCGAATCGGCGGGATGCGTGTCGGACGGGCTCGCGCAGCCGGAGGCGAGGGCGGAGAGGAAGAACACGCGGCGAATGGTCGACATGACCCCCTTGTACCACGACCTTCGCGCGTCGGGGCGACCGCTTCACCCACCCCTGACGCAGCCGCCATCGCTCAGTACGGTGAGACGGTTTACAATCCCGCGCCGCCCGCCGCCGGGCACACAGTGGAGTAGCAGATGCGCAAGATCGAAGACATCGCCGCCCAGGTCGGGCTCCCCTCCGAAGCCGTGTTGCCCTGGGGACCCAACCGGGCAAAAGTCCGGTTGGACGCCACGCGGGCCCCCAAGGGTCGCCTGATCCTGGTCAGCGCGATGAACCCCACGCCGGGCGGCGAGGGCAAGACCACGATGTCCATCTCCCTGGCGATGGGGATGAACAAGCGCGGTCGCAACTCCATCGTCGCGCTGCGCGAGCCGAGCCTCGGGCCGATCTTCGGGATCAAGGGCGGCGGCACCGGCGGCGGCAAGGCCACGGTCGAGCCGGCGGACGACATCAACCTCCACTTCACGGGCGACATCCACGCCATCACCACCGCGCACAACCTGCTCGCCGCGATGGTGGACAACGCCCTGTACTTCCGCGAGGGTCCCGACCCCCGCAAGGTCCGTTGGCGGCGGGCGATGGACATGAACGACCGTTCGCTCCGTCGCGTGCTCATCGGGCTCGACGGCCCCATCCGTGAGACCGGCTTCGACATCACCGCCGCGTCCGAAGTGATGGCGATCCACGGGCTCTTCTCGGATACGGCCGACCTCGAGGCTCGCCTTGCGCGCGTCGTCGTCGGGCAGATGCGCGACGGCACGCCCGTCCGCGCGGGCGACCTCGGCGCCGCCGGCGCGATGACCGCCCTGCTCCGCGACGCGATGATGCCCAACCTCGTGCAGACCGCAGAGGGAACCCCGGCCTTCGTCCATGGCGGTCCGTTCGCCAACATCGCCCACGGCTGCTCGTCGATCGTCCAGACAAAGCTCGCGCTCGGGTATGGCCAGGACGTCATCACCGAGGCAGGATTCGGCTTCGACCTCGGCGGGGAGAAGTTCTTCGACATCAAGTGCCGCGCCGCCGGGATCTGGCCGAGCGTGGTGTGCCTGGTCGCGACGGTGCGTGCGCTGAAGTACCACGGCGGCGCCGACGCGAAGTCGCTCACCCAGCCCAACGAAGCCGCCATCCAGAACGGCTTCGGCAACCTCGGCCGCCACCTCGACAGCCTCCAAGCGTTCGGCGTGCCGGGGGTGATCGTGGTCAACCGTTTCCCCGACGATCGCGACGAGGAGCTGGACCTGATTCGTAAGTTCGGCGCCAGCCGCGGCGTGGGCGTGGCGGTTTGCGACTCGTTCGCCAAGGGCGGCGATGGCGCGCTCGAATTCGCGGACACCGTGATTGGAACCGCGGATGGTGACGGCGTGCCCCGCTTCCGCTACGAGCTCGGTCAGACCTACCATGAGAAGCTCACCGCGGTGGCGAAGGCCAGCTACGGTGCGCGCGAGGTGGTGCTCACCGCCGAGGCGAAGGCCGACCTCGACGGGATTGAGAAGATGGGCGGGGTGAACCTGCCGGTGTGCATGGCGAAGACGCCGCTCTCGCTCACCGACAACCCCGGCCACCCGGGCTCCCCGAAGGACTTCCCGATCACCGTCCGCGAAGTACGGCTCTCCGCCGGCGCGGGCTTCGTGGTCGCGCTCACCGGGGAGATCATGACGATGCCCGGCCTGCCGAAGGTGCCAAGCGCCGCGCGGGTGCGCCTGGAGCCGAGCGGGAAGATCCGCGGGTTGATGCAGGGCGACTGAGCGGCCGCCACCGCCCGCCCCGCCAGGTTCGCCGACCGTGGTTCCTCGACCACCGGCGGCTCCGGGGGGAAGGGCGGTGGGGCGCCTCCAGCCCCTCGACAGGACCGTCGGGGGAAGGCCTTTCGGTGGTCGGCCCTGCTTCCCGCGCGACGATGCTCAGCCGGGCGTCGCCGCCGGCGGCTCCCTCTCCGCGAGGTTCTTCAGGTACCACATGCGGAACCGCAGAGTGACCTTGTCGGTGGGGACGTTCTGCTCGTCGTCTGGCGCCGGCACGCGGACGGGGAAGGAGGACTCCAGCACGGCGCGGTCCTCTCCGAGGACCCGGCGGTTGAAACCCCGGCCCAAGCCTGCGAACACGTTGAGCCAACCGAAGCCGGTCGCGGTGGCGACGATCATCCGGGTGTGGTCGGTCGTCGTGGGCACACACCACGCGTGGGTGCGCATGCGGCCCCAGGGCTTCTCGAGGATGAACAACTCCATCCCGTTGGGGCGCCGCCAGTTGATCTGGTTGCCCTCCCCGTCGTCGATCTGGAACCGATCCTCGAAGCCCCAGTCGGTCTCGGTGACCTCCTGGTTCATCTTGCTGTCGGGGCGCATCCGTTTCCACAGGCTCGACCCGATGGTGCCGCGGTGCACCCAGGGCAAATGCGGCGTATCGAGCATGTTTTCCATCGCCCGGGTCCAGTGCGCGGACCACTCTTCGGTGAGCACGTCGAGGTGGAAGCGCTTGTCGAGCAGCGCCGGCGGCACGACGGGCTCCTCCGTCGCCTCGAACCCGGTGTAGACCCAGATGAGCCCGCCGAGCTCACGCGCGGGCAGCGCGCCGACGCCCGCCCGCTCCAGCCCGGGGTTGAACGGGATGTGCGAACAGTGGCCCTTCCCGTCGAACTTCCAGCCGTGGAACGGGCATTCGAGCTGCCCTTCGGCGATGCGGCCGAGGCTGAGCGCAACGCCCCGGTGCGGGCAACGGTCCAGGAGCGCGGCGGGGCCGTCCTTTCCACGGAAGAGCACGATCTTCTCGCCGGCGAGGACCATCCCGACCGGCTTGTCCGCCAGATCGGCGGCCGCCATCACCGGCGTCCAGAAGTTCGGGAGCGCGTCGAACATCGTCCACCTTTTTAGTATTCCGTCCGATATACACAAAAGTGGGCGGCGTCCAGGGGCGATGCGCCGGACGCGAGCGCCCCCACGCCAGCGTCGCGGGCTCGGCTCGCGCGTCAACGTTCCGGCGGCGTGACCGGCGGAGACTGGAGGCGCAGCTGCATCTCGGCCTCCCGCGGCAGGCGATCTTGGACCACGACGTCCCATCGTCGCGTACCGAGATGGAGCAGGCCACCTGCGGCCCGCTCACGCAGCGCCGCGCAGGACTCGCCAGCAAGCTCGACACCCACGCCCTCCTGTCCGGCAGCGGGACGAGGCAGACCCAGGTCGTCTGGCCAGGCGATGAGCGGCGTGAGCAGCCCGCCTGAAGCCGAGAAGAGGCTTACGTGGCAGGTCACGGGCACGACCCGACGCGGCGTGCCCCACCCCTCACCGCCGGGCGACGAAGTCAGCCTCGTGAGGGCCTCCGGGAGACCGACCCGGTGCCGCCAAGGCTCGGCGTTGTCTGTGGGAACGATGGGGTCGACCACCCAAAGGCGGCTCTCGCGCCCGCCCAGCGTCAGGATGAACACCAAAAGCAGCGGATTGGCGGTGTACGAATGCCCGAAACGCCCGCGCTCGGCGATCTGGGCCTCCCCGACCTGCACATCGCGGAGCAGGTCCGCCCACCGCTCGTCGGTGAAGGCCCCGACGACGAGCCCGCTTCGGCGGGCGGCCGCCTGCGCGCGCTCACGCGGCGAGCTCCACTCGGGGACGGGACCCGGTCCGCGCCGCGGGAGGTCCGCGGCATGCACGCTCGCCACCTTCGCCCAGGTGTGATCCTGGTAGATCGCCCAATCCACTCCCCAGTACCCGTCGGAGCGGTGCCCGGCGAACCACAAGGGTTCGGGCTCGTCGGCTGCCGCCATCGCCGCCAGGAGGACCAGCCCAAGCACGATCATCGGGCTCCCACCCACCGCGCTCCCCTCCCCTCAAGACCCATGGAAGAACGCGTTCAACGGCGGCGCCATGTTCTCGGGGACGTTGTCGCCCCAGGCGCCGCCATCGATGGAGCGGCCGGTAGGGTGACCGGCGGCGTCGAGCTCGAAGTAGACGGGGATCGCGGAGGCGGAGAGGCCGGTGCCGTCGAGCTTGTCCATCCAGTCCTCCGCGTTGAGCTGGATGATGTAGGTGCCAGCAAACGCTTTCTTCATCCGCGCGTCGCCCATGCTCGAGCGGATGGCCATGCACGGGCCACACCGCGTCGCCCAGAATTCCACGTACGGGCGGAGCCCAGCGGCCGCGGCCTTCGCGGCGTGCTCCGCGAGCGTGGAGAAAAGCGCGTCCTTGGCCGGAGACAGCTCCACGAGCTGGAACTCGCCGTCGGCGGCGTGCGGCGCTTCGATCCTGGGGAGCGCGGGCGTTGGGGGGGCGGCTCCGCCGCCGAGGATTCCGCCGGTGCCCGGGCCGGCCGGGGCCATCGAGGTGCCGCCGCAAGCGAAGAGGACTGGGGCAAAAACAGCGAGCGCCCGGAGCCGGAGAGGGAGCTTCATCCCCAGAGAGTAGCCCGGTCTCGAAGCGCCGTCGTGGGCGGTGCCGAAGGGCTGGCGGCGCCACACCGCCCTGCCCCACCGGACCGCCCGCGATCGAGGAGCCGCCGGGGCGAGAATGGCCGCCCGAAGGACCCAGCGGCGGCGCGCCCAGCTCCCCAGGGCCGCGCCGCCGCGGGTCGATCAGAAGACGAATTCGGCGCCGACGCCCGCCCCGCCGCGCCAGATCGCGTCGCCGGGGTTGAGCGCCACGAGCTGGCCGTGGACGCGCACGTGGTCGGTGAGGCAGAAGCCGAGCCGGAGTTCGTCTTCGGTGAGGCGATCTTCCAGCGGGCCGGCGAAGCCGTCGAGGTGGCGGTAGTGGCCGTAGACACGGCCGAACTTCAGGCCGAAGGTGACCTCCCCGCCCACCGCGGGGCGCCCGAACATCGCCTGCTCGGAGAGGTCACCGACGGCGCCGAGGAACAGGCCGAGCTTGAGGTCCACCGCGGAGCCGCCGCCGAACAGGTCGAAGCCGACGCCGGTGTGACCGATCCACGCCCCCGTGGGGTCGACGCGCATGGCGACGTTGACGTACCCGTCGTGTTTGCCTTCGGCGGCGGCGCGCAGGTCGAGGGCGACGGTGTCCGGGAGGAGCTGCGAGCTGGCCTCCACGTGGAACTCAGGCCGGTTGGGCTTCGTTTCTTCGGAGTCGTGGGCAAAAGCAGGGGCGGCGAGGAGGAGGGTCAGCATGGCAGCTCCACGCTCTGGACACCGGCCCCGGCGGAGGGTGCTACCTTGGCTGCCATGTTCGTGAGTCGACGAGCCCTGCTGCTGGCCGCCGCCGCGCTTCCCCTGCCCGCCTGGGCGGGGGGAGGCGGCCGCGCGGCCCGCCGCGGCCTGCTCGACGAGCCCGGCGACCTCGGCCGTATCGCGGTCTTCCGACGCGATCAGCCGGGTGGACCCGGGCTCTCGCCGGCCGCGGTCAAGGCGTTCGTCACCAACGCCCCCCCCAGCACGGTCGGGCTCGTCGCTGGGTGGGGACTGCGGGTGATGCCGGCGAGCGCGCGCACCCCTGCTTCCATCTCCCGCGCGCTGGCGGTGCAGCTCGCCCCCGCGAAGGTGCTGGTGCTGGAGGGACAATTCCTCGCCCCGACCCTCGACGAGGTGCTGCGCGCGCTGCTCGCCGTCGAGGCCGTCCCCGCTGCGGAGCTCGCGGACGACACCTGGGCTCGCCTCCACGGCGGCGAGGCGCTGACCAGCGACGTGCTCCTGCCTCGCGCCCGCTCCCTGGCGATCCAGGCGGTGCAGTCCCGCGACGAACGTGCGCTCCGCGAGCTGGGCATGGCGCAGCTCGGCGCGTGGCACCTCACCCCGCCGCCGGGGTTCGTGGAAACAACCAGCCCGGGATAGCGCGCGCCGATGTGGCCCATGCTCCTCCTCGCCTGCGCGGGCGACGTCGACCCGGTGCGCGCCCGACCGGGAAACCCGCTCACCGACGACGGCGACTCCGCGCTCATCCGGGACACGGCCGACCTCGACACGGCCGACACGGGCAGCGACTCCGCGTTGGACACCGGTCCCGTGGACACCGCCGCGCCCACCGAGGTCTGCTACCTCGGCCTCGATCGCGGCGGCACGACCTGCGTACCCGTCGTGCCCGACGATGGCACGTTCGGCGCCGACTACGTCTACCCCGCGCCGTACGGCGGCTCGGCCACGTACGCCGCGCCGGTCCGGTACCTCGACCTCGACACGATCGACCCCGCCCTGGCCGTGGCGCCGAACTTCGTGCTCGAGGAGCTCGCGGCGGCCTACAAGGGCCGCTGGGCGGTAGTGCAGCCGCGGCTTGTCGCCCACCTCCAGGGCCTCCGCGACACCATCGGCGGCCCGCTCACCGTGACCAGTGGCTACCGGAACCCGGCCTACAACGCGTCGGTCGGCGGGGTCACCTACTCTCGCCACCAGTACGGCGACGGCGCCGACCTCGAGGCCGGCGGCTACTCGGTGGAGGCGCTCGGCGACCTCTGCTACGGCGAAGGCGCCGACTACGTGGGGCTCTACGAAGACGGCCACACCCACTGCGACTGGCGCGACGGCACGCCCGACCCGGCGTTCTTCCCCGCGTTCGCGGGGCGCCCGGCCGCTCCAGCGGAGCATGCCGAGATCGCGGTGGACGGCGCGGTGCTCCGCGCTCCGGCCGAGGGCTTCGACGAAGGCGAGCCGCTGCGGCGATGGACGGCGTTCGCCGCGGACGGCGCGGCCCTCACCACGGCGACCGGTCGGAGCTTCGTCCCCCCCGAAGGCGCGGCGCGGGTGCGCGTGGTGGTCGGCGGGCGCGTCGAGGTGGAGGCGGTGCTGCCGCCGAGGACACCGAACTCCAACATCGAAGGTTCACGATGACCCATCCGAACGAACCCGCGCCGGACAACACCGCCGTGCGCGTCGCGCTCTGGCGCGCACTCCACCGGCTGGCCGACGCGCCGCCCTGGGTCTTCGAAGACGAGGTGGGCCTCGCGCTCGCCGCGCCCGATCCCGGCTGGCGCGAGCGCCCCGACATGAGCCCGTTCACCCGGCCGTTCCGGGCGTCCATCGTCGCGCGGGCGCGGTACGTCGAGGACCTCGTGGCGGGGCAGGTGGCGCGCGGGGTGGGCCAGTACGTCGTCCTCGGCGCCGGCCTCGACACCTTCGTGCAGCGCCGCGGCGACGTCGCGGCGTCCGTTCGGGTCTTCGAGATCGACCGTCCGGGGCCGCAGGCGTGGAAGCGGCAGCGGCTCGAGGCGCTGGGGCTCGGCGTGCCCGAGCACCTCCGGCTCGTCCCGGTGGACTTCGAAGCCGGCGAGCGGTGGGTCGAACGGCTCGTCGCCGCGGGGTTCGACCCGTCGCAGCCCGCGGTGGTCGCCGCGGCGGGGGTCAGCATGTACCTCACGCAGCGCGCGGTGGAGGCGCTCGTCCGGGAGATCGCGGGGCTCGCCGCCGGCTCCACGCTCGCAATGTCGTTCATGCTGCCGATCGAGGCGGCCGACCCCCAGCTGCGGCCGGGCATCGAGCGCGCCGCCGCCGGCGCCCGCGCGAACGGCACGCCGTTCCTGAGCTTTTTCTGGCCGCCGGAGATCGTGGCGCTGGCGCGCGCGGCGGGGTTCGCCTCGGCGGAGCACGTGTCCGCGGAGGCGCTCACCGCGCGGTATTTTGCAGGGCGCACCGACGGGCTCGCCCCGCCGCGCAACGCGGAGGAGCTCCTGGTGGCGACGACGGGGTAGCAGCGGACGGCGGCGCGCCACCCCTGGCGGGCGCCCCGACGGCGCGGGCCGACGTTCGTCCTGGCTCGCGAGCGGTGGAGAAGGGCCGGGAGGTGAACCCACCCCTCCCCTCGCCGATCGGCTACGTTGCCGCGTGGTCCTCGACCTCGAGCGCCTCGCCGCCGCCCTGCCGGAGCTCAGTGAAGCGGAGCTCGCCGGCCTCGCGCGGGCGTGGGAGTCGCGCCGTGCCGACGAGCCCGAAGACCTGATCGCGTGGTTACACTCACGAGGCGCCCTCGCAGAAGCGACGTTGCACCGGGCGGCTCGTTCGTCGCGGGCGCCGGTGCTGGTCGGGGCGTCTGAGCAGTTGGCGGGGCCGACGGCGCTGCGGGTGCTCGGGGAGGTCGGTCGAGGCGCGATGGGAGAAGTACTCCTCGCCCGCGATGAACGGCTGCATCGTACCGTCGCGCTCAAGCGGCTCGATCCCCGGCTCGCCCACGACCCGGGGATGGTCCGGCGGTTCGTGGTCGAGGCGCAGCTCACCGCGCAGCTCGACCACCCGGGCATCGTGCCGGTCCACGCGGTGGAGACGCCCGAAGGGCAGCCGCCCTCGTACGCGATGAAGCTGGTTCGCGGCCGCACCCTGAAGTCGTGGATCACCGAGGCCCGGGAGCGGGCCGAGAAGGGCGAAGCGCAGCCGGAGCGCATGGCGCTGCCCGCCCGCCTCGACCTGTTCTGTCAGCTCTGCGAGCCGCTTGCCTACGCACATGCCCGGGGGGTGCTCCACCGCGATCTGAAGCCGGACAATGTGATGGTCGGGCCGTTCGGCGAGGTCTTCGTGATGGACTGGGGCGTCGCCCGCCTCATCGGCGGGGAGTCGCAAGGGCTCAGCGGGCCCACCACCGGCGAGGGCACCCAGGCCGGGGACATCGTCGGCACCCCGTCGTACCTCTCGCCGGAGCAGGCCCGTGGCGAGAACGACAAGTTGGACGCTCGGAGCGACCAGTTCACCCTCGGGCTCCTGCTCTACGAGATCGCCACCCTCCGTCGCGCCCGCGCCAGCATCAAGGGCGGGCCGCCGATGATCCTGGCGGCCACGCGGGCCCACCTCGACCCGATCGTCGGCCTCCGCGAGCCGATCCCCCGGGAGCTGGTCGCGGTGATCCGCAAGGCGACCCACCCCGACCGCGAGCGCCGCTACCCGGACGTGAGCGCGCTCGCCGAGGATGTCCGCCGGGTCTTGCGCGGCGAGGCGGTGGTCGCGCAGCCCGACGGCGGATTCCAGAAGCTCGGACGCGCGCTGGCCCGAAATCGCGAACGCGTGGCGATCGCGCTGGTGGGGCTCGCGGCGCTGGGTGTCGCCGGGTTCGGGCTGAGCGTGGCGGGGGTGATGGGCCTGCGCGAGGCGGACCGGAGCGCCGCCGAGGTTCGCGCCGCCCGTCGGGTGGAGCTCGCGGCCCTGGTCGACACCCGCGCCCGCGCCCTGGATCGGGCCCTCCTCCGCGACGAAGGCCTCCTCCGCGGCCTGGCCTCCGCCGCGCTACGCGCCCTCAGCTCCCCCCGTGACGCCCCGGTGTACCTCGCCGCCGCCTACGCGGATCCTACGACAGCGCCGCCCGACCTCACCCCTTCCCCGGTGTACGGCGCCAAGACCAGCTTCCTCCAGCCCGACCTCGCCGCCGCCCCCGAATTCGACGTGACCGCGGGCCACCCGCGCCTCGCCGCCCTCGCGTCGCTGCGCGACGAGCTGGCCGGTGTGCTCCTCGGCAGCAGCGACCCGCCGCCGAAGGACGTTTCGGAGGCCCGAGCGCGGGTGCTCCTCACCGGCACGCCCGTGGTGTGGGCGTACGTCGCCACCGCCGACGGCGTGCTCGTCGGCTACCCTGGCGTCGGCACGTACCCGCCCGGCTACGATCCGAGAGAACGCCCGTGGTACGCCGAGGGTCTCGGACACGCCGCGCCCGCCTGGGGCGCGCCCTACGTGGACGAGTCCGGCATGGGCCTGCTCATCGGCTGCACCATGGCGCTGGTGGATGGCGCCGGGGCGAAGGTCGGCGTGGCCGGGCTCGACGTTCCGGTGCGCGAGCTGGTGAAGACGTGGCTCGCTCCTGGCGATCTCCCGGCCGAAGGTTTCCTCCTCGGGGACGACGGCAAGGTCGTCGTGCGCTCCTCAGGGAGCGCGGCCGAGCCCGAGTTCCCGTTCACGGCCGTCTGGACCGCGGTGAAGGCGGACCCCGCCGCCGGACAAGCCTCCGTCGACGGCGACTTCGCCGCGTGGTCCAGGTTGGAGGCGGTCCCGTGGACCTACGTCGTGGTCGGGAAGGAGGCGGGGCTGGTGCGGTAGCGGGACGGCACGGCCTTTGCATCACGACGAGCATGCGCCTGACCGCCCTCCTCCTCCTCGCCGCCTGCGCCGACTCCACCAGCACCCTGAAGGCCACCTGGTACGTCGGCGGGGCCGAAGACCAGACCGCCACGTACACGATGGCGGAGGGCATCGGGACCAACACCGACGACGGGACCTACGTCTCCTACTGGAACGAGGGCGGCGGGGACGTGGGCGACGTGGCCCTGAGCACCCCGGCCCTCCCTTCCACGTACGACCCGATGCCCCTCAACGTCACCGATTCGTCGGACTCCGGGAAGCTGGACGGCGGCTACACCGTGCAGTTCGACTTCATCGGCGTCACCGAGAACGCGAACTTCCCCATCCGCTGGACCGGGAGGTTCAGCAGCAACGACGGCAGCGGTGTGGTGGCGGCAGAGATCGCCGACGGGGTGATCGGCGAGGTGGACCTCACGAACGTCTGCGACGGCTCGGTCGAGACCCAGTCCGCCGCGATGTGCGGGCTGCGGTTCAGCGACGTCCAGGACCCGCCGAGCCCCTACACGGCGACCTTCACGGCCGCCGCCGCGGGCCCGGCCGACCCGACCGTGTGCCCCGAGGACCTGACCAACCCCTACTCCGGCGGCACCGAGTGGACCTGGGACGGCGGCGATCTCGACCTCGGCAACGGCACGACCGTCACCTGTTACACCACGACCGTGGCGTACATCAACGGCGTGGCCGACGCGGCCATCTGCGGAGAAGTACGCAAGGACGTCGACGCCGACGGCTGCACCTGGACGACCTCGTTCGTGGCCCCGCCGGGCAACGTCGGCGCCTACCACGCGGTGACCGGAGGCTGGTTCAACGCCCGCTCCGAAGGCTGCGATCGCACCTGCAGCCCGGCGATGGTGTCCAGCGACTGAGGTGCGCGTAGGGGGCGCCTGCCCCTTCCGGTCCCTCACGCCGGCTGCGGACCGCGGGACCGCGCCGCACGCCCCACCGCGTTAGCCCCCGCGCCTCCCGGAGCGCCGATGATCCCCCGTTACTCCACCCCTGAGATGGTCGCCGTGTGGGCGCCCGAGCGTCGTTTCACCATCATGCTCGAAGTGGAGCTCTCCGCCTGCGAGGCGATGGAGCAGCGGGGCGAGGTGCCCGCAGGGACCTCGGCGATCTGTCGCGAACGCGCGCGCTTCGAGATCGACCGGGTGGACGAGATCGAGCGCACGGTCAAACACGATGTGATCGCGTTCTTGACCAACGTCAACGAGCACATCGGCGAGCCGGGGCGCCACCTCCACAAGGGGATGACCAGCTCCGACGTGCTCGACACCGCGCTCGCCGTGCAGCTCGTGGAGGCCGGGCGGCTCATCCGCGAGGAGCTCTCCAAGGTGCTCGACGCGCTGAAGCTGCGGGCGGAGGAGCACGTGGAGACGGTGTGCATCGGCCGGAGCCACGGCGTGCACGCCGAGCCGACGACGTTCGGGTGGAAGCTGGCGATCCTCTGGGACGAATTGCGACGCGCGCGCGTGCGCCTCGACCACGCGATCGAGGACATCGCGGTGGGCAAGATCAGCGGCGCGGTGGGCACCTTCGCACACCTCGACCCCGCGGTGGAAGCCTACGTCTGCGCGAAGCTCGACCTGAAGCCCGCGCCGGCTTCGAACCAGGTCGTGCAGCGTGACCGTCACGCCTACTTCTTCACCGTGCTCGCCCTCGTGGCCACCAGCATCGAGAAGCTGGCGGTGGAGGTCCGGCACCTGCAGCGCACCGAGGTGCTGGAGGCGGAGGAGCCCTTCACGCCGGGGCAGAAGGGCTCCAGCGCCATGCCCCACAAGCGCAACCCGATCCTCAGCGAGAACCTCACCGGCCTCGCGCGCCTCATGCGCGGGTATGCCCAGGCCGCGATGGAGGACGTGCCGCTCTGGCACGAACGCGACATCAGCCACAGCTCGGTGGAGCGGGTCATCGGGCCCGACGCCACGGTGACCCTGCACTTCATGCTCCGGCGCCTCCGCGGGCTGGTGGCCGGCCTGGTGGTCTACCCCGAGAACATGAAGCGCAACCTCGCGAAGAGCGGGGGCCTCTACTTCTCCCAGAAGGTGCTCCTCGCCCTGGTGGAGAGCGGCCTCTCCCGCGAAGAGTCCTACTCGCGGGTGCAGAAGAACGCGATGGCGGTGTGGGCCGACGGCGGCTGGCTGCCGGACCGCCTCGCCGCCGACCCCGAGGTGGGCGGCGTGCTCGGCGCAGCGAAGGTGGCCGAGCTCTGTGACCTCGGCTGGTACATCCGCCACGCGCGCACGGTTCAGGCGCGGGTGTTTGCCGGAGAGTGATCGTTGTTTGCGGCTGACGTCATCGAAGGCGTGGCGGATCGTCGCGCCCCGATGACGCCGAGTGACCGTCTCTGCACGCTTCCTGCACTCCGGCCCGCGCAAAACGGTCTACACTGTCCGTGATGCTCGGACTCCTGCTCTTCGGGTGCGTCCACCAGGTCTCCTGGGAAGAGCAGCCTGTGTCCGCCTACCCGGTCACCACCACCACCGTGGCGATCGTGGCGATGGACAAGGACTGTCGCCCGCTGGCCGACGCGCTGGTGAAGGCCCTGGGCGCCCGCCCGGGGGTGGATGTGCGTCCGGACGCCGAGCAGAAGATCTTCGTCGCCAAGTGCGACGATCTGGTCACCACCACGGTCGACGTCGAGGGGAACTACCCTGGTCTCGACTACGGAAACTCGGTGTACTTCGAGCGGCGCCGCTACACGCTTCACGGCTGGGCCCGCGGCGAGATGTCGGTTCAGGGCCCGGGCGTGGAGCCGATGCGCTTCTCCTCCTCCTCGGAGCGGGACCTTCGGGGGAGCTGGGTCTCCGGCGGCGACCTCGACATCCCCGCCAACCCCGAGCTCCACACCCGCCTCACGGCCGACGTGGCCGACGGCCTGGCGGACAAGCTGGTCCCCCTCCCGGAGACCATCCGCCGCACCGTGTACGCCGACCCTGAGCCCGGCACCGCCCGGCAGCTCCACAACGACGCCGTGGCCGCCGAGCGCGCCGGCAACCTCGACAACGCGATGGCCCTCGCGAAGGCGGCCTACGCGGCCGATCCTTCCCCCGCCGCCATGGACTATCTGGAGCTGCTTGAGCAGCACGCCGAGTCCATCGGGTACGCGTTCAAGACGAAGTAGCGCTCACCCCCCGAGCTCCACCCCCACCGCCCGCGCGGTGTGCACCAGCTCGCCGGCCACGTCCACCACCCGGTTGGCCTTCACCGCCTCGCTCAGCGGCACGCCGATCACCCGGCCGTCGCGGAGCGCGACCATCTCGCCCCAGCGCCCTTCGGAGACAAGGTCCACCGCGGTGATGCCGAAGCGGGTGGCGAGCACGCGGTCGACCGCCACGGGCGAGCCGCCGCGCTGGAGGTGGCCGAGGACCATGAGGCGGATGTCGAGGTCGGGCTCGGCTTCTTTGAGCGCGTCGACGACGAGCTGACCGGCGCGGCCCTTGGGGTCGGGCCCGCCGATGGGGCGCGCGGCTTCCGACACCACGATCAGCGAGAACGGACGCCCGATGTTGCGCCGCTGCTCCAGCTTGGCGCGGAGCCGGGCGAGGTCCCAGGGGAGCTCGGGGATGAGGATGATGTCGGCGCCACCGGCGATGCCGCCGTGCATGGCGATGAAGCCGGCGTCTCGGCCCATCACCTCCACCACAATGCAGCGGTCGTGGCTCTCGGCGGTGGTGTGGAGGCGATCCAGGGCGTCGGTGACACAGTCGACCGCGCTCTGGAAGCCGAAGGTCTGGTCGGTGGCGCCGAGGTCGTTGTCGATGGTCTTGGGTACGCCGACGACGGGCACGCCTTCCTCGATCATCAGCCGCTGCGCGATGCGCATGGTGCCGTCGCCGCCGACGACGATGAGCCCCTCGATGCCGAGGCGATCGAGCTCGACGCGCACGTCGTGAGCGTGGTTCTTCCCGTCCCTCCAGGAGAAGGGGTCGCCCCGGTTGGTGGTGCCGAGCATGGTTCCGCCCTTCTGGAGCAGCCCGCCGCAGGAACGGGGCACGAGGCGACGCAGGCGCATCGGGCGGGCGATGAGCCCATCGAACGCGTCTTCGATGCCGGTGATCAGCCAGCCCTTCTGGCCCACGCCGTACTTCACGACCGCGCGGATCACCGCGTTGAGCCCCGGCGCATCGCCCCCGCCGGTGAGGATTCCCACGTGCCGCGACATGCTCGCTCCCGCGCCCCCGGGTAACTGCGCGCGTGGACCCCCGCCGCGCCCGACCTCGAATCGTCACCGCCTCGTGGGCCCGCGTGGAGCCCACGCGGGGCGGCTACGCAACCGACACCCTCGACGCGCTGGCCGCCGAGCTCCGCGCAGTCCGCGCCGCCGGCGAAGAGCCCGTGGTGGTCCTCCACGCCGGCGCCCTCCCCGACTGGGTGATCGCCCACCACGGCTGGCTCGATCCCGACGTGCTCGCCGGGTGGAGCTGCTACGTGGATCGGGTCGCGCAGCGCGTCGGCACGCAGGTGCGCTGGTGGGCCCCGATCCGTGGGCCGCTGGAGGAGGCCTCCTGGTACGACGGAGACGCCCGCGCGGCGCTCCGCGTGCTCCTCGACGCCCACGCCGCGGCCTACCTCCACCTCCACCGAACCGTCGGTTTCGGCGGTCGCCCGCCCGCGATCGGCACCATCGCCACCTGGGCCCGCTGGACCGCCGACACCCTCCGCGGCCGCGCCGAGGTCGCGCTCCGGGAGCGCCTCGGCCCCGACGCCTGGGTCGGCGTGCTCGCCTCGGGCAAGCTGGCGCCGCCGTTCGCCCTCGTCGGCGAGCTGCCCAACGGCACGCCCGCCCTCGACTTCGTCGGCGTGGACTGGGCCGGCGTGGTGACGCTGCCCGGCGAGGCGCAGGTCGGCGACGACGACGCCGCGCGCGACCACACGCTCCAGCGCCTCGGCGGGCTGGGCAAGCCCATCTTCCTCACCAGCGGCGAGCGCCCGGCTGGCGTGGGCGTCCGCTGGGTTGGCTGAACGCAACGACGAACCTGCTCAAGGGCCGCGGCACCTCACCGGGCTGGCCCCCCGGGGCCGTCGGCGGTCGAGGAGCCCTCGTCGTGAGCCTGGCGGGGCGGGCGATCCGCGCCCCATTCTCGCCCCGGCGGCTCCTCGATCACCGACGACGACCGGGCAGCACGCCCTCCCCCGACCACCACTCCCTTCGCACCCTCGTTCGGACCCGAAGCCGAAAGCCTAAGGTCTAAAGCCTAACATCTATCGAAACAACCTCGACACCGAGTCGTTGCTGTGGATGCTACGGATGGCCTCGGCGAGCACGCGCGCCACGGGCACCGTGCTGATCTTCGGCTCGGCCTGGCCGAGCGCGCTGAGCGGGATGGTGTCGGTGACGAAGACCTTCTGGAGCACGCTCTCGCGGATGCGCTCGACGGAGGGTCCGCTGAGCACCGCGTGGGTAGCGACGGCGTAGACCGCCTTGGCGCCGTTGTCCTGCACGGCCTGGGCGGCCTTCTGGAGGGTGCCCGCGGTGTCGATCATGTCGTCGACGATGATGGCGGTCTTGTCGCGCACGTCGCCGATGAGGTGGAGTACCTCGGCTTTGTTGGGGCCCGAGCGCCGCTTGTCGATGATGGCGATGGTGGCGCCGATACGCTTGGCGAAGCCGCGGGCGCGCTCCACGCCGCCGGCGTCGGGGCTCACGACCACGCAGTTGCCGACCTCGAGGTGCCGGAGCACATACTCGGAGAGGGTGGGGCCGCCGTAGAGGTTGTCCACCGGGATGTCGAAGAAGCCCTGGATCTGGCCAGCGTGGAGGTCCATCGTGACGACGCGGTCGACGCCGGAGGTCTGGATGAGGTCGGCCACCAGCTTGGCGGTGATCGGCGCGCGGGGCGCGACCTTCCGGTCCTGGCGGGAGTAGCCGTAGTAGGGGATCACCGCGGTGACCCGGCCGGCGCTGGCGCGCTTGCACGCGTCGGCCAGGATCAGCAGCTCCATCAGGTGGTCGTTCGCCGGGGAGCTGGTGGGCTGCACCAGGAAGACGTCCCGACCTCGGACGTTCTCGTCGATCTCCACCTGGATCTCCCCGTCGGAGAACCGGGTCACCCGGGCGGCGCCGAGCGGGCAGCCGAGGTGCTCGGCGATGCTGCGGGCCTGCGTGGGGTTGGCGTTGCCAGCGAAAAGGCGGATCTCCATGGGCGTCCACTCCGGAGGGCACGCCGACTTATCACGCGCCCCCCCCGACCGGCCTCCTCGTCTCGCCCGAGAAACGGGGGACACACGTTTTGATGACAACGCCGCGAAGCATAGCGGGTGGCGGTATCCTGGGGTAGACCTGGGGCGCCATGACCCTCCTGCTCCTTCTTGCCTGCCAGGATGCGATGTTCAAATCGGCGAATGACGCGCCGGAGGTCACGCTGCTGCGGCCGGTGGATGGCACCAGCTTCGATCCGGCGAGCCCAGTGGAGATCTGCGCCCAGGTCGACGACGAGAAGCAGGAGGACACCCTCACCTACTCGCTGGAGAGCGATGTGGACGGGGTGCTCGCAGCAGCGCCGGGCGTGGCGTGCGACGGCGGAAACATGGGCTGGACGGTGGCCCTGTCCAACGCCGACCACGTGCTCACCCTCTTTGTGACCGACAGCAGCGACAAGGTGGGCCAGGACAGCGTGGAGATCGTCCCGGAGCCGAACTCTGCGCCCACCTGCTCGTTCTCCTCGCCGACCACCGGCCAGGCCATGCGCCTCGGCGAGTCGATCGACGTCACGGCCGGCGCGATGGACGATCACACCGACCCCGCGCAGCTCACCGGCGTACTCGAGAGCGACAAGGACGGGGTGATCTGGTCCGGCTCCCCCACCAGCGCGGGCGTCGTCGCCTGGCCGTGGACGCCCGCCCACGGCGGCGACCACACCATCGTCCTCACCCTCACCGACCCGGTGGGCCTCGTCGGCGACTGCACGACCGATCTGCACGTCGAGGACTGCCTCGACCTCGACCACGACGGCGTCACCGACTGCGACGGCGACTGCGACGACGACAACAACACCGTCTTCCCCGACGCGCCCGAGCTGCCCGACGCCACCGACAACGACTGCGACGGGGCGGTGGACGAAGGCACGATCTACGTGGACGACGACGGCGACGGCTACGCCGAGGTCGATGGCGACTGCGACGACGCCGACCCGAACCTCAACCCCGCCGCGACCGACGCCTGGTACGACGGCGTGGACAGCAACTGCGACGGCGCGGACGACTACGACGCCGACCTCGACGGCCACGACGACCCCTCTGGCGGCGGCGACGACTGCGACGACGCCGATCCCGCGATCTTCCCCGGCGCGCTCGACGCCTGGTACGACGGCATCGACAGCGACTGCCTGGGCAACGACGACTACGACAAGGACCTCGACGGCCACCAGACGACCCGCAGCGGCGGCGACGACTGCAACGACACCAACGCCACGATCTACCCCGGCGCACCGGACACCTGGTACGACGGGAAGGACTCCGACTGCGCGGGCAACGACGACTACGACCAGGACGGCGACGGGGTGGACGCCGCGGCCGGCGGCGGCACCGACTGCGACGACACCGACGCGACGCGCTTCCCCGGAAACAGCGACGCCTGGTACGACGGCGTCGACAGCGACTGCCTCGGCAACGACGACTACGATCAGGATCACGACGGCCACGACGTCGACGGCTACGGCGGCGACGACTGCGACGACACGACCGCGACCACCTTCCCGGGCGCGATCGAGGTCTGGTACGACGGCACCGACGGCGACTGCGCGGGCGACGACGACTATGACAAGGACGCCGACGGCCACGAGGCGCTCGCCCTCGGGGGCGATGACTGCGACGACACCAACGCCGCGATCTACCCTGGCGCGACCGATACGCCTTACGACGGCATCGACAGCGATTGCTCCGTGACCAGCGACTACGACCTCGACGGCGACGGCTACATGTCCAGCGTCGTCGGCGGCGGCGACTGCGACGATGCGGACATCACGATCAACCCCGGTGTACCCGAAGCCTGGTACGACGGCGTGGACCAGGACTGCGACGGCGCCGACGACTACGACCAGGACGGGGACGGGTACGACGACCCGATCGGCGGCGGCGCCGACTGCGACGATCTCGACGATCACATCTACCCGGGCGCCACCGACGCCTGGTACGACGGCACCGACAGCAATTGCGACGGGGCAAACGACAACGACCAGGACGGGGACGGCTACGACGCCGTCGCGGCCGGCGGCACCGACTGCGCGGACACCACCGCGTCCATCCACCCCGGCGCCGCCGACACGCCCTACGACGGCATCGACCAGGACTGCTCCGGCACCAGCGACTTCGATCTGGACGGCGACGGCTACGTGGGCGAAGGCGGCGGCGGCTCCGACTGCGACGACGCCGACCCGACGATCAACCCCGGCGCCACCGAGACCTGGTACGACGGCATCGACCAGGACTGCGGCGGCGAAGACGACTTCGACCAGGACGGCGACGGCTACGACGCTCCCGTCGCCGGCGGCGACGACTGCGACGACCTCGACGACGGCATCCACCCCGGCCGGACCGAGACCTGGTACGACGGCGTCGACGAAGACTGCGACGGCGCCGACGACTACGATCGCGACGGCGACGGCTGGACGAGCGACGGCTACCCGGGCCACGGCTCGGCGGACGACTGCGACGACCTCGTCGCGTCGACCAACCCCGGCGCCTACGAGACCTGGTACGACGGGGTCGACGCCGACTGCGACGGCGCCGACGACTACGACCAGGACGGGGACGGCTACCGCTCTTCGTCCTGGGGCGGCACCGACTGCGACGACCTGACGCTCTCCACCCATCCCGGCGCGTCGGACGCCTGGTACGACGGCGTCGACGCCGACTGCGCCGGCAACAGCGACTACGATCGCGACGCCGACGGCTACGACACCGACGTCTACGGCGGCGACGACTGCAACGACTACTCCAGCCGCATCAGCCCGGCGGCCACCGAGACCTGGTACGACGGCACCGACTCCGACTGCGACGGCGCCTCTGACTACGACCAGGACGGCGATGGCGACGACTCCGACGCCTACGGCGGTGACGACTGCGCCGACACCGATCCGTCCGCCCACGTGGGCGCGACCGAGGTGCGCGACGGCGCGGACGACGACTGCGACACGTACTGCGACGAGGGGCTCATCTCGGCGGGCGACCTCATCATCACCGAAATCCAGCCCAACCCGGCGTACACCACCGACCCCGCGGGCGAGTGGGTGGAGGTCTACAACACCACCTCCACCGACATCCGCATGTGCGGCTGGACCGTGGCGGACAACGCCGGCAGCGTGACCGTGGACAACGACCTGCTCGTCCCGGCGGGCGGCTACGTGGAGCTCGGCTATTCCACCAGCTCCACCACCATGGGCGGCGCCCCGGCGGACTTCGCCTGGGGCGGCGTCATCGCCCTGAGCAACACGGCCGACCGGGTCGTGCTCAGCGCGCCCCTCGACGGCGAGATCGACCGGGTGGCGTGGACCACCGCGTTCCCGTACACCTCCGGGTACAGCGCGGAGCTGCGCTCCACCGCGTTCTCGTACACCGCCAACGACGTGAGCACCGCCTGGTGCCGCTCGGTGGACGCCTACAACACGAGCGATCACGGCACGCCGGGGTTGGTGAACACGGGCTGCTGATCCCGGGTCCCGTGTGGTAAGCTTCGGACATGCGCCACCTGACCCTCCTGGCCGCCCTGGCGGTAGCCTGCGCCCCCGACAGCATCGTCTTCGACCACCCCGCCAAGGGAGACGGCCAAGGCCGTGACACCGCGGCCGACAGCGGCGGCGCGGACACCGCCGGCGGAGACACGGGGACGGGAGAGACGGGAGGCAAGGACACCGGCGCTCAAGACACCGGCACCGACGCCCAACCGGTCACCTACGCGGGCGACGTGGAAGGCACCCTCAGCTACAGCCAGAACGGCGAACAGTGGCAGACGTCGTGCTCTGGCTCCTTCGAGCTCGTGGTCGAGGTGAACGGCACCACGACCGGGACCGCGGACTGCGGGGACCGCGAGTTCTCCGTGAGCGGGGACGTGGCCGGCGCGGTGAAGAAGGGCACGCTCACGGCGGTGTGGGCGGTGGACCTCGGGCGCTCCGGCGTCGACGTCGACGTCGAGGGCACCGCGGACGGCAAGAAGCTGGCCGCCGACTTCCGCTACCGCGACGACACCTACGAGGTGGACGGGACGTTCTCGGGGAAGGCGCAGTAGCGTCCGACCGCGGCCACCGAACCGCATCGCGCGCCCCGCACGCCCCACCCCGTTGCGCCGGTTAGGAGCCGCGGCCCCCCGGAGCCCGCATGGCTTTCGTCCCGCTCGCCCCCCTCGGCCGCCCCCTCGCGGAGGCGCTCGATCCCGCCACGGTGGCCGCGCGCGTCGAACGAAACGCGGTCCGCGAGGCCGCGCTCGCGGAGAAGCAGGCGGTGGTCCGGGACGGGTGGGGCGCCGACGCGGCGGCACGCGTCCATGAGAAGGGCAAGCTCACCACCTGGGAGCGGCTGGTGCGCCTCGCCGATCCGGGCGCCGACATCCTCCCGGTCTGCAGCTACGTGAACTGGGGACGGCACTTCAAGGGCAGCAAGAAGCTGGCGCCGGGCGCGGGCGTGGTCACGGCGTTCACCCGGGTGGAAGGCAAGTGGGTCGTGGTGATCGCCAACGACAACACGGTGGCGAGCGGCTCGTGGTGGCCGCTCTCGCCGGAGAAGATCGAGCGGGCGCAGACGATGGCGCTCCAGCTCAAGGTGCCGGTCGTCTACCTCGTGGACTGCTCGGGGCTCTTCCTCCCCGAACAAGCGCTGTCCTTCCCCGGCCGCACGGGTGCGGGGCACATCTTCCGCATGAACAGCGTGCTGGCGGCCTCCGGGGTTCCGCAGATCGCCGGCGTCTTCGGCGACTGCATCGCCGGCGGCGGGTACATGCCGATCATCTCCGACCGCGTCTACATGACGGAGTCGGCGTACATGGTGATCGCGGGCGCCGCGCTGATCAAGGGCGCGAAGTCCCAGAAGCTCACGTCGCTCGACATCGGCGGCCCCGAGGTGCACGTGCACCAGAGCGCCTGCGCGGACGAGCGGGTGCCCGACGATGAGACCGCGATCACCCTCATCCGGAAGGAAGTCGCGCGGTTGCCCAGCTCGGCGGTGGACTTCTACCGCCACGGCGCCGAGCCCGCGGCCCCGAAGCACGCCCCCGCCGACCTCGGCGCCCTCCTCCCCGACGACCATCGCCACACCTACGACGTACGCGACGTGCTCGCCCGCCTCGTGGACGACTCGCTGTTCTGCGAGGTGATGCCAGAGCGGGGCCAGGAGATGGTGTGCGGTGTGGGGCGGGTCAACGGGCTCTGGTGCGGGTTCATCGCCAACAACGTCCTGCCCACCCCTCACCCCGACCGCGCCGGCGAGCTCCGCGGCGGCGGCATCCTCTACCGCGACGGCATCGCGAAGATCTCGGCGTTCTCCCGCTCCTGCAACGAGGACGGCCTGCCCATCGTGTGGCTCCAGGACATCGCCGGCTTCGACATCGGCGTGGAGGCCGAGGCGCTCGGGCTCCTGGGCTACGGGAGTTCCCTCATCTACACCAACAGCACGAACACCGTGCCGATGATGACGGTTCTCCTGCGAAAGGCGAGCGGCGCCGGATACTACGCCATGGCCGGGCTTCCGTACCTCCCCGTACTCCAGCTCAGCACGCCGCTCACCCGGCAGGCGGTCATGGAGGGCCGCACGCTCGCGATCGCCGCCTTCAACACCAAGCTCGACGACAACTTCGAGATCGCCAGCGCCGACCCCGACGAACGCGCCCGTATCGCCCACGCCATGGACGAGACCGCGGCCCGCATCGAGGCCGACATGGAGCCCATCGGCGCCGCGGCCCGCATGGACACCGACGAGGTGATCCCCCTCGGGGACATCCGCCGGTACATCGAGGCGATCGTGGAGATGGCGTGGCAGTCGCCGCGGCGCGTGCGCAACCCGCGCATCTGGTCGCTCCACGACCTCGTGCTGCTGAGCAAGGGCGGGGTGGCGGCCGCGAAAGAGACGGCGAAGGAGGTCGTGGCGGTGGAAGCGCCGGCGGAGGGCCTGGTCCCCCTGCGCGTCGCCACCGCAGGAACGTTCTGGCGGCGGCCGAGCCCGCGCGATCCCTACTACGCCGAGCCGGGCGCGGTGCTCACGACCAGCAAGACCATCGGGCTCATCGAGGTGATGAAGACCTTCGCCCCGGTCGCGGCCGGGATGGAAGGCGTGCTCGAACGCTGGACGGTGGCGGACGGCGCCGCCGTCGAGGCGGGCTCCGTGGTGGCGTGGGTCAAGCCGGCCTGAGTCCGTTGTTTTTGGTAGGCGGGCAAGCCCTCCACAGGCGCTGGCCGCCGGCCGCTCCCGCGGCCCCGGGTCCCCGCCGGTGAGCGGCACGGCGCCTCGGAGGCACCCCCGCCCGCCTCGCCATTCTCACGGCGATGGCTCCTCGACTGCGGCGCTCCCGGGCGGCACGCCGAGGCTCGACCGCCGCTCCTTCGACACCCGGTCTCAGCGCGACTTGGAGAACCAGATGACCATGCCGGCGCGCAGGTCCCACTCGTATTGCCACGCAGGGAGCGACTCCGCGAGGCCGGGCCAGGCCCAGGCGCCAGCGTCGAAGGAGAAGCCGACCGCGCGCCAAGGTCGGGTGTCGATGCCGAGGATGGCGCGGGTGCCGACCTGGGGCACCAGCTCATCGCCGTAGATGACGCCGTGGGAGAACCAGACGCTCGGGCCCGCCTTCACCCGGAGCGCCCAGGTGCTGCCGCCGAAGGGCACGTGGGCGCTTCCAAGCACGTCGAGCACCGGGCCGGCGAGGATGGGCGCCCCCGACGAGGTGTCGTAGCCCGACAGCTCCACCGCGAAGCCGACCGGTCCTCGGAGTGGCTGGTCATAACCGAGGGTGTAGCCGGCCCCGATCGCCAGGGACTCGCCAGTGAACCGCCCGGCCACCTGTAGCCCACCGGTGATCGAAGGCTCGTCCCGGGAGTTGCGGTCGGCGTAGCGGTGCCACATCCGCGAAGCGGCGCGTTTGACCTCGGGGGTCTGCGCGGTATCCGCAAGCTCGTGCAGGACGGCGAGCGCTTCGTCGCCGCGCTTCACGCGGAGGAGGGCGTAGGCGCGGAGGAGGGCGGCGGGCTCGTGGGCGCCTTCGGAGGCTGCGCTGGCGCGAGTGGCGAGCGTGAGCGCGCCCTCGGTGTCGCCGGTGTTCCAGGCGTCGAGGGCCTGGAGGTAGAGCGCGTCGGCGTCCACGGAGGGCGCGGGCGCCGCCACGGGAGCGGTGGAGTCGGGCTCGCCGGGGACGGGCTCGGTGGACGTCGGAGCGGGAGCGGCGTCGGCAGCGGGGTCGGCCCCCCAGGCGGTCGTCACAGCCAGGAGGAGCACCGTCATCGGCATTTTCTCACGTTACCCCATGACGGTCGGGGTCGCCCGTGGCATGATGGCGGTGGGCCACGGAAAGGAGCGCACATGCGTCGTCTGCCATTGCTTTTCCCGGTTGTCCTCGCGGCGTGCTCCGCGGGGCTCACCGAGTCGACGTTCCCGACCGGTTCCCAGACCGTCATCTCCAGCGCCGATCTCGGGTCGGTCCTGGTGGTGGATGAGGCGGGCGGCCAGCTCGCCCGATACGAGGCGTCTTCCGGGGAGATCTCCTCGGTCGAGGTGGGCTCGCTGCCCCAGCGCGTGGCCCGTGCGGGCGACAAGGTCTTCGTGACGCTCCGCGGCGAGCGGGCCCTGGCCGTGCTCACCGATGCCGGCGGCAAGCTGTCGGTCGACCAGAAGATCGACGTCGGCGCCGAGCCCCTCGGCGTCGTCGCCCGGGAAGATGGCACCCGGATCTATGTCGCGCTCTCCCAGGAGGAGGCGGTCGTCGAGCTCGACGGTAGCTCGTTCGCCGAGGTTCGCCGCTTCCCGGTCGCCGGGCACCCGAGCTTCCTGGCGTTGCACCCGTCGGGGGATGCGTTGTTCGTCGCCAGCGCGATGGGCGGCACGCTCTCTCGGGTGGACCTCGCGGCGGGCACCGTCGCCGAGGTGGAGCTCCCCTCCCCCACCGGCGCCGGCACCACCGGCGAAGATCGCCTCACCCGCCGCCTCACCGGCGACATGTGGATCTCGTCCGACGGCAGCCGCCTCGCCGTCCCCGGCCTCTTCGTGGACAACCTCACCCCCGTCGACGACCCGACCTCCTCCGGCGTTGCGTCGGTCGGCGGCGGCTACGCGTCGTCGAACGCGGTGGTCACCAGCCGCATCAACCCCGGGGTGATGGTCGCCGAGCTCGACGCGTCGGGCAACGTCACGGACACGCCGCGCGCAGTGTTCCTCGCCGGCACCGCCGACTTCAACGATCACTCCGAGATCGTCCGCAGCTACCCCACCAGCGTGTCGATGCCCCCGCGGGGCGACGTGATGGTGGTCACGATGGAGTCTTCGTCCGTCGCCGTGGTCGTCTCGCTGACCACCCTGGCCGCCGAAGGCGATGCCTTCGCCGGCGACACCGGCGGCTTCTCCACCGCGACCCCGGGCGATCACGGCTTCGCGGGCGCGGTGGGGGTCTTCGCTTCGATGGACGCCGGCCCCCGCGGCGCCGCCTTCCTCGACGACGACACCGCCCTGGTCGACTCGTTCCTCGACCACTCGCTCCGCGAGCTCGACGTGAGCGAAGGCCGCACCAAGGTCAACGTGCTGCTCAGCGAGGTCGCCACCACCCGGGCCGATGTGATGGCGGGCGGCAAGTCCCACACCGGCATCAGCGCCGAGCTCGATCCCGAGGTGGAGCTGGGGCGGAAGCTGTTCTTCAGCGCGACGGACTCCCGTATGGCGGCCGACGGCGCGGGCATCTCCTGCTCCACCTGCCACTTCGAGGGCCGCAACGACGGCGTCACCTGGACGTTCGCGGACTCCGTCCGCCAGACGCCCACGCTGGCCGCGGCGGTCGCCGACACCGCCCCCTACACCTGGACCAGCGGGGTCGACACGATCGCCGCCGAGGCCACCCTCACCAGCCAGGGCCGCATGGGCGGTGTGGACATCACCTCCGGCGACGCCAAGGCGATCCAGGCGTTCATCGAGCAGATCACCGAGGTGGACGTGCCGGGGAAGGGCGTGTCGGATGACGCCGTCGCGCGCGGCCAGACGGTGTTCGAGCGGGCCGACGTGGCCTGCGCCTCGTGCCACCCCGCGCCCTACTTCACCGACAACGACCACCACGACCTGTACGGGCTCGGCGGCGTGAACACGCCCTCGCTGGTGGGCATCGCGTCCAGCGCGCCGTACCTGCACAACGGCTCGGCGAGCACCCTCCTCGACGTCGTGGAGTCGGCCGCGCACGGCGAGATGGGCTCCACCGGCGGGCTCAGCGCCGCCGAGAAGGACGATCTGGTCGCCTTCCTCCAGTCGATCTGAGCCGGCAACGGTCCGCCGGACGCGGCGGGCCGCTCAGGCGAGGGCGACGTCGCCCGGGGCAGGGACGGGCGGCGGCACCAGCCTCCGCGCGTGGTGGTAGGCAACGAGCTGGACGCCCAACAGCGCCACCTCCACGAGCTGACGAGCCGGCGAGACCAGGATCGTCGTGATGGTCTCCGGCCAGGAAGGCGTGGGGAACAGCGCGTGGATGAGCGCGCCGACGAGCAGCTCGGGCCGCGCCGGGTCCACCTTTCCGAGCACGGCAAGCAGCGCCTCGAGGTCGGGGCCGCTGGAGAAGAAGGACCCGCCGACATCCACCCCGCAGGAGAGCACCAGCGCGGCGAAGAGCAAGCCGGTGGAGGCGATGACCATCGACATGCCGAGCCGCGCGCCGTTGGGTCCGCGTTGCAGGCCCAGCCGCGCCGACTCCCCGAGCGCGGCCATGCCGTTCTGCTGCTCGTACGCCTCCGCCACCGCAAAACCCAGCGGGAGCAGGAGGAAGCACCCGCCGAAGTACCAGATGCCGGTACCCATGCTCACCAGGGTGCCCGAGACGAGCCAGCTGAACTGGAGCTTCCACGAGGCCATCCGGCGCAAGCCCCCGGTGAGGCTGACCGGACGGCCCGCGGCCACGTCGGCCAGCACGGTGAAGGCCCACTGGAGCGCCACGAGGTCGAGGATCAGCTTGAAGAGCATCGCCACGAGGCCGGCATACGCGATGCCCCCCATGAGATCGAGATCGAAGCCGCCGGGTCCCGCGACCGCGGCGACGATGTCGTCGAGGTGACGGGCGGCCAGGGCCTCCGGGAGCGCACTGAACCAGGCCATGAGGACGACGGGCAGGAGCCAGCCCGTGATCGAGCGCCCGAGCAGGGAGAAAGCGTCGCGGAGCGCGGCGGTGGTGCTGGTGGCGGGTCCGTCCATCGGGGCGAGCCTATCGCCACGACGTTAGGGGTGCGCGTGCGTTTGACCTGGCGTGGCACGCTCCGCTACGCGGAGACCTTGGAAGAACAGCGGCGATACCGGGATGACGTGGCCCGGGGCGACGCTCCGCAGGCGATGTGGGGCCTTGAGCACCTCCCCGTGATCACCACCGGCCGCCGGGACGCCCTGGTCGACGACGCGAGGGTGGCCGCCGCCGGGTACGACCTCGTTCGCACCGAGCGGGGCGGCCTCGCCACCTGCCACGAGCCGGGACAGCTCGTGGGCTACCTCTTCGTGGACGCGTCCACGCTCGGGGTCCGCCGACTGGTCGCCGCGATCGAGGCGGGGCTGGCGGACTGGCTCGGCACCCAAGGACTCCCGGCGGGGCCTCGCGAAGGCTACCCCGGGGTGTGGGTCGGCCGGGAGAAGGTGGCCGCGATCGGGCTGCATGTCTCCCGGAGCATCACCATGCACGGGTTCGCCCTCAACCTGGTCAACGACCTACGCGGCTTCTCGCTGATCACCCCCTGTGGGATCACCGATGGCGGCGTCACCTCCGTCGCCCGACTCCTCGGCGCGGCGCCGAGCCCCGAAGTGGCCTGGACAGCGGTGGGAGAGGCCGTCGCGCGCCGGGTGTGCGCGCCCGAGCACACGCAGGCCCTTGACAGCGTCGGCCCTCGGATGTAGATGGCGCCCACTCGCTGGCACGTAGCTCAGCGGCAGAGCACCGCCCTGACACGGCGGGGGTCGTGGGTTCAAATCCCTCCGTGCCAACCACCTTTCCCTTTCCCCCAGTCTCGGAGATTTTTTGCGCGGTCCCCCTCGTCGTGATTCCATGCAGTCGCCGCCCGAGCGTAACGAGCCTCGGGTCAATGAGCGTATTCGCGTTCCTCGCGTTCTCGTCATCGACGACGCGGGAGAGAAGCTCGGCGAGATGGACACGATGGAGGCGATGGCGCTCGCGCGTGAGCGCGGGATGGACCTCGTTGAAGTCGCCCCGATGGGCCGCCCCCCCGTCTGCCGCATCGCCGACTACGGGAAGCTGAAGTACGAGCGGAAGAAGCGTGAAGCTGAAGCCCGCAAGAACCAGATCATCGTCGAGATCAAGGAGATCAAGCTCCGCCCCAAGACCGATGATCACGACTTCGACGTGAAGTTCCGCGCCGTAGAGCGCTTCCTCGCCGATGGCGACAAGGTGAAGGTCACCGTCCGCTTCCGCGGCCGCGAGATCGCCCACCGGGACATTGGCGAAGAGCAGTGCCGGCGCCTCGCCGAGCGCCTCGGCCCGATCGCGATCGTTGAGCAGCCCCCCCGGATGGATGGCAAGCAGATGTTCATGCTGCTGGCCCCCGGCAAGAAGAAATAGGAGTTTCCCATGCCCAAGCAGAAGACCAACCGGGCGGCGGCCAAGCGCTTCTCGAAGACCGCCACCGGCAAGATCAAGTACAAGAAGCGGGGCCTGCGCCACTGTCTCGAGCACAAGTCGAAGGACACCAAGCGCAACCTCGGCAACACCGGGTACATCGACTCGACCAACCACAAGCAGGTCGCGGCGCTCATCCCGTACAAGTAGTCGTCAAGCGACCGACCCCGCCGCCACCGCAATCATGCTGGGAAGCGGCCCCTGAACAAGAGGAGTCACCATGGCACGTGTAAAGCGCGCAGCAATCTCGCGCGTCCGCAAGAATCGTCTCTACAAGCGGGTGAAGGGCTTCTTCATCGGCCGCCAGCGCCTCCGTCAGGCGATGGAGCACAGCGACCGCGCGAAGCGGTTCGCGTTCGCCGGCCGCAAGCAGAAGAAGCGGCACTTCCGCGGCCTGTGGATCTCCCGCATCAACGCGGCGCTCGCCCCGAAGGGCATCTCCTACAGCCGCTTCATCGCGTCGCTGCACAAGGCGAACGTCCAGCTCGATCGCAAGATCCTCGCCGACCTCGCGCTCAACGATCCCGCCGGGTTCGACGCGGTCGTGGCGCGGGTGCAGGCGGCGGGGTGAGGTTGTTCTGGCTCGTGTTGGGGCTCGTCGCTTGCGACAGCACCGCCTCCACGAGCTGGGTTCAGTACAACGCCGACGGGGACAGCGTGACTGTCTCGGTCGGCGTTGCTGAGCTTTTGCCCGCGGTCTCCACGACCCTCCACAGCTCCACGGGAGAGGTGGAGATCGGCACCGCCCAGGTCGATCCGGGCGGCGGTCCGATTGGCACCACCCACACCGTGCTCGTCACCGTGGCCGAGGCCTACTCGGCGGACGTCGAGCGGGTCTCCGTGCGGCTGGACAGCGGCGATCGCGGGGCGGACGAGTTCGACCTCGACGCCGACTCCACCGGCACCGGCATCTTCAAGCGTGAGCTCCAGACCGTCGGCGACGAAGGGGAGACGCGCGAGGACACCGTGACGTTCCGCCTCTGGAAGGCCGAGGCCGACAGTGGCGACTGAGCCGCGTCGGGGCCGCGTCCCCACGCTGACCAAGGCCCGGATCGTCGACGACCTGCGGGAGGCCACCGGCCTCCCCCGGGCGGACGCCGCCACGCTGGTCGAGGGGCTCCTCGACTCGATGAAGGAGGCGCTCGAAGCGGGTGAGACCGTGAAGGTCAGCGGCTTCGGCAACTTCATGGTGCGCACCAAGCACGCCCGGCGGGGGCGCAACCCCCAGTCTGGCGAGCCGATCACCCTCCCGGGGCGGCGCGTGCTCACCTTCAAGCCATCCCGCGTGCTGCGCGACTCGTTGCAGGAGCCGGAGCGCGGGTGAGCGAGCTCCCCGACAAGCTCTTCTTCCGCATCGGTGAGGTCGCGGAGCTGGTCGGCGTGGAGCCGCATGTGCTCCGCTATTGGGAGACCGAGTTCAAGCTGCGGCCGCAGCGTTCGTCGGCCGGTCAGCGGCTCTACCGGCGGCAGGAGGTGGTGAAGCTCCTCCGCGTGCGGCAGCTCCTCCACCAGGAAGGCTACACCATCGCCGGCGCGCGGAAGGCGCTCGCGGAGAGCGCGGGCGAAGCGCCGCCCCGCCCGGAGATGGGCGTGGAGATGGACGCCCTGAAGGACGCCCTGCGGCGCCTGCGCCACCTGCGCGCGGAGATCGTGGCGATGGCCGGCGAGATGCGCGGCTGAGCGTTTCCGAGCTTGACCAACGCCCCCCCGGGGGATAGTTGGGCGGCGTTCGGGGTATAGCTCAGTCTGGTAGAGCGCTTGAATGGGGTTCAAGAGGTCGCACGTTCGAATCGTGTTACCCCGACCACTCTGAAACCCAGCAGTAACGCCCGCTTCGGAGCAATCCGGGGCGGGCGTTGCTGCGTTGGGGCCGGCCCCTGACCGCCCCTCTTTCCTTCAGCGGGGGCCGCGTCGGCGCCGCCCCGCCGCACCGGCCATCGCGAGGGCGATCGCGCTGGCGATCGGGCCCACGTTGGCCACCGCGCACGACACGTCATTGGACGAACCGACGTCGGTGACGGTGCCATGGATCGTGACCGCCGCGGAGCCGCCGCCGTACGCGGCCTCCAGCTTCGTCGACGTGTCGGCCGCGAAGTCGTAGCTCACGCGGTCGCCGACCTCCTCGATCCGCTGACCGTCCGCCGACCAGGAGAACGAGGCGCCGTAGACCGACTCCCCCGCGGCGTCGCGCGCGAGGGCGTGGACGTTGAGCCCGTCGCCATTCTCGGCGCCAACCTCCGACTCCGCGTCGAGCTCGATCGTGGTCACCACCCCCGACTCCACCGCCTCGAAGTTGAACACCCCCACCTCCACGCCGCCGGAGCCGAGCGCCACGCTGTCCGGACCGGCGGTGTGCGGGGCCAACACCAGGTAGTCCGTGTCGTCCGGGAAGGTGCTGTTGTCGCCGACCGCTTCGGCGTCGCCCGCCGCGACCGCGGTCATCCCGCCGGCCCCGGCCAGCTCCGCGTCCCCCGCGAAGAACGTCACCTCGAAGGCCGCCTCCCCGTCGATCACCACCGAGGGGTCGGTCAAAAGCGGGGCGTTGTCCTCGTCCACCTCCACGTCGATCGCGGCGCGCACCTCGAACCGGTCGGGCCGCTTGACCTCCACCTCGTCCCCTCCCCGCTCCTTGCCGTCGGCGTCGCGGAGGGTGAGCACGGTCGTACCCGCCGAACGGGCGTGGGCCGGGAAGAACCCGATGGTCGTGTCCCCGTCCGTGGAGGCGTCGTCGAGCGGCTCCATCGCGTCCACGGTCAGGACGTCCGGGTTGGAGCTCTCGAGGGTCCAGCCGTCTGGACGTTGGCCGGCGGAGACCACCTCCAGCTCGAACTCCGCGCCGAGCACGTAGGGCGACGACAGCGAGTTCTCCGCCGCAGAGGCGAAGAGCTTCAGATCGGTGTTGTCGGAGAGCGCCGCCGACTGGCAGCCGACCGCGGCGACGAGGGAGAGGAGCACGAGGGAGCGCATGCCCATGCACGTAGCAACCTCCATGCCATGCGTGAAAGCCGAGGCCGTCGCGATCCCCCGCTCCGCGAGACCATCGCGACCCCGACATTCCGATCCCCGACTGTCTGCATGACGACGCCCGTCGAGCCACCCCGACCCCAACGCGGACCCGCGGGTGGTGGTCCACCAGACGGACACCCCCACCCAGCACCGTCCCGACGCGCCGGCGAGCCGTCGCCCGGATAACCGTCGGCACCTTGAGCGGAGGCCCCATGGCAGAGAGCTACGACGTCGTCGTGATCGGCAGCGGACCCGGCGGATACCTCGCCGCCATCCTCGCAGCGCAGCGCAAACTGAAGGTTGCGTGCGTGGAGAAGGAGCGCCTCGGCGGCGTCTGCCTCAACTGGGGCTGCATCCCCAGCAAGGCGCTGCTGCGCGCCGCCGAGCAGTACGTCTTCATCAAGGAGGAGGCCGGCGCCTTCGGCCTCGGCCTCGACAACCCCCGGCACGACTGGGCCAAGGTCATCGGCCGCAGCCGCAAGATCGCCGACCAGAGCGAGCGCGGCGTGAAGTTCCTCTTCAAGAAGTACGGGGTGGAGACGATCGCCGGCACCGCCCGCCTCGGCGGCAACGGCACGGTCGTCGTCGCCAGCACCGCCGGGGAGACCACGATCTCCGCGAAGCACATCGTCCTCGCCACGGGCGCGCGCGCCAAGGTCTTCCCGGGGATGGAGGTCGATGGCGAGCGGGTGCTCACCTACCGCGAGGCCATCGCGTCGACGGTGCAGCCCGAGTCCGTGATCGTGCTCGGATCCGGCGCCATCGGTCTGGAGTTCGCGTACTTCTACAACAGCTTCGGCACCCAGGTCACCCTCGTGGAAGGCGCGCCGCGCCTCTGCCCGATCGAGGACGAAGAGGTGAGCGCCGAGGTGCAGAAGGCGTTCAAGAAGTCGGGGGTGGAGGTGCTGACCAACGCGCTCTGCGCCAGCGTGAAGCGCGACGGCGACGGCGTCGTGGCGAAGCTCCAGGATGGCCGTGAGCTCCGCGCCAGCCACGCGCTCCTCGCCCTCGGCATCGCCGCCAACACCGAGAACATCGGCCTGGAAGCGGCGGGGGTCGCGGTGGAGCGCGGATTTGTGAAGGTCGATTCCAGTTACCGAACCAACGTTCCGGGCGTGTACGCGATCGGCGACCTGTGCGGCCCCCCCGCCCTCGCGCACACCGCGTACGCCGAGGCCCACGTCTGCATCGGGCGCATCGCGGGTGAACACGTACCGGACGTGGACTACGGCAACATGCCCGGCGCCACCTACTGCCAGCCGCAGATCGGCAGCGTCGGGCTCACCGAGGCTGCGGCCAAGGCGAAGGGGCTGGAGTTCACGGTCGGAAAGTTCCCGCTTTCAGCCAACGGAAAGGCCCGCGCCATCGGTGCGCCCGAGGGCTTCGTGAAGGTGATCATCGGCAAGAAACACGGGGAGATCCTCGGCGCCCACCTCGTCGGCCACGACGTGGCGGAGCTCCTGGCGAACTTCGTGATGGCGCGGGGCGCCGAGGTCACGGCGGAGCACTTTCTCCACACGGTGCAAGCCCACCCGACGATCGGCGAGGCGATGTACGAGGCCGTGGCCGAGGCGGTGGGGAAGGGAGCGCACCTCTAGGTCGAGGGGCTGGCAGGGCTTCACCGCCCTGCCCCCCGGCCGGCGTCGGCGGTCGAGGAACGACCGGGGCGACAATGGCGAGGGGCGGCGCGAGCCGCCGCCGCTCACTTCTGCCGGACGTACGTGTCGATCAGGTTCCCCGCGAGGTCGTACACCAGCAGCGTCAGGACGTGCCCGTCCGCGCGTACGATCACGTAGTGCGGCATCACCGCCACGACCTTCGTGTACCACTCGGCACCGTCGTTGTCGTAGAGCGGCGCGCCCGCGCCGCCGGTGATCACGTAGGTGACCCCGCGCGTCTCGTCCGACGTTCCGCCGCGAAGCGGGAGGGTTCGCTCGTAGTGGTGGTTGTGCCCCGCGAAGTCGATGGCCACCCCCGCCGCCTGCTCCACCGGGGCGATCCAGCGGACCTCGTCCTCGTTGGTGGCGTGGGTCAGCGAGGAGCTGAACGCCGGCTCGTGGTGGGCCACGAACTTCCACCGCGCGGTGGACGCCTGGAGGTCCGCCTGGAGCCACTCAGCCTGCTCCCGCCAGGCGTCGTCCCCGTAGACCTCGTCGTCGATCACCGCGAGGTGCACCTGGCCGTAGTCGAGGCTGTACCACCGCTCGTTCCCCGGCATCCCGTTGAGCGCGTAGTACGCTTGCGCCTCCGACTCGTGGTTGCCGTGGACCGACACCGTGGCCACCGACTCGATGTGGCCCGCGCCCGCGGCGAACCACTCGTCCCACTCCTCCACGTCGCCGCCCCAGCTCACCGCGTCCCCGCTGAAGAGCCGGAACTCGGCGCCCGCCTCCGCCGTGGCCTCGACGATCGCGCCCCAGGTGGCCGGGGAGCCGCGGGAGTCGCCGGCCACGGCGAAGGTGACCAACCCCTCCTCCCCAGGCGCAGGCGCCGTGGTGAAGGTGCCGTCGAACGCGGCGTCGGGGGCGACGCCGGCGAGGTAGCGGTACGGGGTGCCCGGCGTGAGACCGCACACGTGCACCTCGTGGACGCGCGGCCAGGTGTCCGCACCCTCGACCAGGAAGCTCGCGCCCACCACCCGCGTGCCGAGGGCGGCGGTCTCGCCGATCTCCAGGTGAGAGGCCATCGTCTCGGCGTCCGTACGCCAGAGGAACGTCGCGGTGGTGGCCGGGTCGCCGGTCCAGGCGAGGTGGAGCTGGCGCACGGTCGCGTCGGCGCCCACGAGGTCGGCGTCCGCGTCGGCGAGCGGGGCGAGCGCATCGGAGGGCTCCTGGGCGACCCGGATCGGCTCCGGGCACGCGTGGGGGCCGGCGATCGTGTCCACCGGCACGGGCTCCGCGGAGTCGGGTCCCTCTACGCCCAAGGAGACGCCGGGCACGTCTGCCGCCGGCTCCTCCGGGGGCGTGCAGGCCCCGGCGAGCACGAGCACGACGATCACGCCGGAGCCCCTCACTTGGTGATCGTCCTCCGGAAGAGCTCCACGCCGTCTTTGTCGTAGAACACCCCGGTGAGGTCGCGCCCGTCGATCTCCACCCACACAAAACCGGTGGAGGCGGCCTCGAACCAGGTCGCGTTCGTGCCCATGAGCGCGTAGCTGGAGTGCCCCCCGCCCGAGACGATGGGCTCGATTCCACAGGGGTCCTGCAGCCACTGCAGGTTGTGGTCGTGGCCGGCGAAGTAGACGTCGAACTCCCCGCAGACGTGGTCGTCGAAGAAGGTCTCGACGGCGCCGGCGGCGTTGCCGTGCGGGCCATTGGACACGTACGGGTGGTGCCCGAAGAGGATGTTCCAGGTGCTGGTGGACGCGGCCCGCTCGGCCGGGAGCCAGGCCTCCTGCGCCGCGCCGCCGCCGGTGTCGATCACCTGGGTGTCGATGCCGTAGAAGGTGACATCGCCCTCCGTGCGGGCGTAATAATCCGCCGGCATGTACCACTTTGGCGAGATCGCGGTGTAGTCCACCTGCGCGTTCAGGTACCGGGTGTCCGTGCCGCCGTTCCAGTCGTGGTTGCCCATCACCGCCCAGAACTGGAGGTCGAGGCCGGCGTACGGGGCCTCGAAGGCGTCGGTCCACAGGGAGTCCGAGGTGCTGGTGACCCCGCCCGGGTAGAAGTTGTCCCCGAGGAGCAGGACAAAGTCGCAGCCCGAGGCCGCGCACACTGCCTCCATGCCGGCCGCCACCGCGTACTGACCGGGCCCGCCGTCGCCCGTGTCGCCCACGGCGATGAACCGCACCGGAGCGGAGGAGGGCGACGGGAGCGTCGCGCATCCCCCCGGGGTCGCGCCGACGGTGGCGTCGGCGTCGTCGCAGTCGTCGGCGTTCGCGACGTACCCGGAGGGCGCGGCGCAGGCGTCCGACACCACCGTCGGATCGCCGAGGCCGTCGCCGTCGCGGTCGGCGTACCAGGTCGGCGCGCCGGACACCGGCGAGTCGTCGTCGTCGACGAGGGTGTCGCAGTCGTTGTCGACGGCGTCGCACACCTCGGCCTCGCCGGGGTTCGCGGCGGCGTCGCTGTCGTCGCAGTCGGTGAGATCGTCCACGTAGAAGGCGGGCGGATCGCACTGGAAAACGGTGCGGGAGGCGTTGCCGTAGCCGTCGCCGTCGCTGTCGCGGCCGAAGGTGGAGAACGTGGCAGGGTCGGTGCCCACGTCGTCGTCGTCGGCGAGGCCGGAGCAGTCTTCGTCGAGGTCCTCGTCGTCGCAGACCTCGGGCTTGCCCGGGCTGCGCCACGAGTCGGAGTCGTCGCAGTCTCCCCCATCCGGCGCGAACCCCGGGGGTTGTACGCAGGCTTCGCGGATCAGCGCGTCGTTGCCGAAGCCGTCCCCGTCGGCGTCGCGGTACCAGCCCGGCACGTCCTTCAGGTCGGGGTCCTCGTCATCGATGAGCCCGTCGCAGTCTTCGTCGTGGCCGCTGCACACCTCGGCCTCGGCGGGGTTCCGACTGGAATCACCGTCGTCGCACTCCTCGCACGCGCTCCACCCGTCGCCGTCGCGGTCTTCAAAAGCGACCGAGCCGTCGCAGTTGTAGTCGGTGGGATCGGCGCAATCGGACTCGTCTGCGTCCGGATGGACCCGGGGATCGAGGTCGTCGCAGTCGGTGGCGTCGGCCACGAAGCCGAACGGGACTTCGCAGGTGTACACCACGTTCTCGAGGTCGCCGTAGCCGTCTTCGTCGGCGTCGAGGAACCAGACCGGCGCGTCGGCCACATCTTCGTCCACGTCGCCGTCGCAGTCGTCGTCGAGCTCGTTGCAAGACTCGGCGGCGGCCGGGGAGATCGCGGCGTTGCCGTCGTCGCAGTCGAGGCCGTCGGCGATCATCCCGAACGGCGGGGTGCACGCCTCCACCGTGCGCGACCCGTCCCCGAAGCCGTCCGCGTCGGCATCGGCGTACCAGGGGACTCGCGCACAATCGCTGTCCGCCCCGACGCCATCCTCCAGCGGCGGCGCGCTGTCGACCGGGGCCGTGGCGCAGGCGGCGAACAGCAGGGGCAGGGCACGACGGAGCATCCCCTGATTGTAGCGGATCGGTGACGACATCGCTCCCACGTCCTGCTCCCCGGTCGACGTCGGCGGTCGAGGTGCCGCCGTCGGCGAGAATGGCGAGGCGGGGCTCCGGACCGCGGTCGCGCGCGAAATCGCCTAGCTTGGCAGGAACGCGAACGGGTAGCTGACGATGACGATCCCGCCGCCCTTGGGCCTGGGGAACCGCAAACGCGTCACGCGCCCGTTGATGCACCCCTCCACCGCGGCGTTCCCCAGGGTCGAGGACTCCGTGGTGGACGAAGCGACCGAACCGTCCTTCGCGATCACGAACTTCACCAAAACGGTGCCGTGCAGCGCCGGGGACTCGCTGAGCGCGCGCTGGTCGCCATCGCCGCCTGGCTCAGGTTCCGCTTGATCATCGCGCCAATGAGCGACTTGTCCAGATCGCCGAGGATGATCGGGTCGCCCGCGCGCTGCCGAGAGGCGCCGAGATCGGTCCCCTTGGCGCCGATCAGGCCGCCAATCCCGGCCTGGATTTCTGCGTTGAGCGCGGTTCCGCACGCCGTAGAGCTGGAGCAGCCTTCATCGGCGCAGTCGACCTTCCCGTCCTGGTCGTTGTCGGCCTGGTCGGCACATTGGGCGGGGTCGGGCCCTTCGGGGGGCCGCTCGTCGCCGCGTGCTGGGGGCCCCCAGGCCAAGGCCGCCGCAAACAGCGAGGCCATCCGGAGCCGGGCTCGGGAAGAGCAAGGCCGTAGGCGTCACTGCCGCCGAGCGGCAGTGCGCGTCGTCACGACGCCATCGAGGGCGCTTGCGCCTCTCTGCCCTCGGCCCGGGCGGTGTGCAGGTAGACCAGCGCGAGCACCGTGTCGGAGCAGGCCGCGACGACCGGCGCGAGCAGCGGGCCGGAGAGCCGCCCGGCGCCCGCGGCCACGGCGCAGAGCGCCACCACCACGACGAGCAGGGTCCACCGGCGCCCGGAGAACGCGCGCCACCCCGCGGCGAAAGCGGCGATCGGGCCGAGCCCTCGCTCCACCACGAACCACGGCGCCAGCGCCAGCCCGCTGCCGAGCAGCGACCACCCGACCACGCGCACGCCGAGCACCAGGAGTTCCGGCCCTCCATCGAAGAACCGCTGCTCCAGGGTCTTCCCGAACACGGCATGGAACAGTTCGAGGGCGGCCCACGGGGCCTCCAGGCTCGCGATCACGGCCGTGAGCGCGAGCAGGCTGCGGAGGTCGGGCAGCGGACCGAGCTTCGCGGGGATCCGTCGCCCCGAGGCCGCCTCCAGGCTCATCCGACACGCCACCGCGAACCACAGCGCCATGACGGGGAGCCGGGCGACCCCGGCGACAAAGGCGGTCCAGTCCTCCGCTTCGGTCGCAATGCGCCCCGTCACCGTCAACCACGCGAGCTGCGGCGCGGAGACCAGCCCCATCACGAAGATGCACGCCGCCCCGCCAACCAGGTTCACCACAATCAGCGGCCATCCGAACCGGAACAGGCGCGAGAACCCCGCTCGCAACCATCCGTCGATGGAACGGGGTGCCTCACCGAGCGGGAGCAGCGCCGCGACGTCGGAGGCCGCGGGCGCTGTGGGCGCGAAAGTGGTGAGCATCGAGGCAGGATAGCACCCAACCGTCGAGGCGCAAGCCGGTCCATCGGGGCCCACCAGGATAACCGCGCCGCGAGGAACCCTCCGTGTCCACCGACCAGCCCAAGAACCCACTCCACGGCCTCACGCTGCAGCAGATCCTCGAGCAGCTCGTGGCGGCGTACGGCTGGGAAGAGCTGGGGCGCCAGGTGCGCGTGCAGTGTTTCATCAACGACCCGAGCGTGCCGTCGAGCCTGAAGTTCCTGCGCCGGACGCCCTGGGCGCGCGAGAAGGTCGAGAGCTACTACCTCTGGCACCTCCGCGAGATGAAGCGCCGCGCGGCGGCGGCGCCGACCGACGGCTGACGCCCTCACCCGGCCCGGAACAACTCCACGAGCTCCGCCGCGAACCGGTGGGCGTCTCCCGGCCAGCGGGCCGAGAGATAGCGGCCGTCACGCACGGTGAAGCCGGCGGAGAGCTTGCCCGGAGCGTCGCGGAAGAGCGGCAGCGGCCCCCCGTCGTAGTCCGCGGGGGAGGCCAAGAAGGAGCGTAGCTCCGTCTCCATCGGCGTGGGGTAGGTGCGGTAGTAGTCGCCAAGCCAGCCACGGGTGAGCCACCACGCCGTGAGCTCCTGCATCCGGGTGAGCCCGGTCGTTCGCCGGCCATGGAGCACCGAGCGGCCGGTTCGCGAGGACACACTTCGCCCCGCCATCAAGGTGCCGTGGCAGATCGCGCCGACCGGGAGGTCCTGGTCGAAGAACCACGCCACCATCCTCTGTACCTCGCGCGACTCGAGGTACACCCGCATCCCCTTCGCGTGCCCGCCCGGGAGCAGGAGCGCCCCGTATTCCTCGGATTTCACCGCCGAGTAAGCGAGCGGCGCCTGGAAGGCGGGGTCGAGGCGGAGGGCGGCGTAGGCGTCTCGACCGGCGGCGTCGGCCTGGAGGAGGCCACGGAGGAGCCCGAGGCCCTCGCCGGTGACCATCCGCGGGTCCGCTTCGCCGACGGTCCCGCTCGGCGTCGCGAAGCGCACCTCGAAGCCGGCCGCCCGGAGGGCCTGCCAGGGCACGGCGACTTCGGTGGGATCGAAGTCGATCTGCGGCAGGGGGACAAGGACCGGTCGGGCGAGCATGGCCGACCTCGGTAACCCGCTGGTGACGCCGTCCACGGCGGCCGTGGGCTACGCTGGGCAGATGACGCCTTGGATCGTGGCCGCCGTGATCGTCGCCCTCGCGGTGGTCTGGTCACGTACGCACGTCAGCGTGCTCGCGCGCTGCGACACCGCCGCGCGCTCCGGCGACCCAGCTCCGCTGCTCGCCGCGCTCCACGGCTCCCGCACCCCCGACAAGGTCACCGAGTATCACCAGGTGATCCGTCGCCTCTGGGACGGCTACCATCGTGAGGTGGCGGTGGTTGTCGCCCGCGACTTCGCGCAGGCGCACCGCGAGGCGCCCGTCGCCCAGTTCTGGCTGCGACGGTTCCTCCAGGAAGAGCCGGAGATCGCGGCGACGTCGCTCGACGAAGCGTTCCTCGCCGAGGTCTTCAACCCCGGCGTGGCCGCGAAGTGCGGAAGCTACGGCTGAAGCCGCTGAGCCGCTGGTCAGCGGCTCACCCCTCGGTCGGCGTCGCCTCGCGCTTCTTCTTCTCCTCCGCGATCTTCGCGTGGACCTCCTTCATGTCCAGCGCGACGGCCTGGGAGACGAGGTCCTCCAGCGCGGGCGCGGGCAACGCCCCGGGCTGCGAGAAAACCACCACGCCTTCCTTGAGGATCATCAGCGTCGGGATCGAGCGGATCCCGAACGCCGCCGCGAGGCCCTGGGCGGCTTCGGTGTCGACCTTGCCGAAGACGACGTCGGGGTGCGCGTCGGATGCGCGCTCGAAGACCGGCGCGAACGACCGGCATGGCCCGCACCAGGCGGCCCAGAAGTCCACGAAGACCAAGGGGTTCTTCGTCACCGTCTCTTCGAAGTTCTGCTCGTTCAGCGCGACCGTGGGCATCGACGTTCTCCTACCGGCACAAGATGCACGGCGCGAGAAAAGGGTTCACGCTTCCGCGGGCCCCAACCACCGTGCCGCAAGCCACTCCAGGCCGTCGGGCTCGGTACGCAGCGCGCGATCGACGGCCAACGCGGGATCTTCCGCGACCGCCGGGCCGGCGTAGGCGCGCGCGAAGAGCACCCAGGTCGCGAGCTCGAAGTGGTGGAGGAAGCAGGCGAAGCGGTGGCCGGCGAAGGCGTCGAGGGCGGTGGTGGCGGCGTCCACGTTTGGGCAGGCGTAGAGCGCCAGCGACACGTCGAAGAGCAGGCCCTGGAGGTCCACGAAGGCCCGCTCCGGGTCGGACGCCACGTCGGCGAGGAGCGTGCCGAGGGCGTCGGCGTCAAGTCCGGCGTCGAGCGCAGCGGCGGAGAGCGCGGTCACCTGGGCGTCAAGGTAGTCGGTGCGCTTGGCGGCGCGGAGGAGCCGGCCGGCGGCGTAGAGATCGAACGCGCTGGCGATCGACTCTCCGAGCAGGAGCGCGATGGCCGTGGGCGCTCCGGCGGTGGCGAGCGCCTTCCGCGCGGCGTGGTGCCAGGCAGCGTGGGCGACCACGTCGGCGTCGATGGTGTCGTCCACCAGCACGTCGCTCGGATCCCCGGCGTTCCACCAGGTGAGGTTCAGGAACAGCACCCGATCGTGGTGCGCGTGCGCCGAGCCGGCGTCGGGCACGCGAAAGCGGAACCCGTCCGCCAGGAGCATCCGCTTGAGCGCGGGGTAGTGGCCCACGGCGCGGTAGCTCCGCTCTCCGCGGATGGTCAAGGCGGAGAGCGGCACGTGGCGGAGGGACATCCTCGGGCGTAACGCGCCCGTCAGCGGCAGCCGGTGGCGTCACAGGCGAAGGTGGCGTCCTCGCCGTAGACGGCGGACGTCCCGAAGTCCGCGCCGTACACCTCCAACGGGCCATTGTCGGCGCTGGTGCCGGGCTCGCCGAGGTCGCAGGAGGTGCCGCTGAACGCGTTGGCATACTCGTCGCCGACGTACGTGACCGCCCCGCCGACGGTCGCAGAGTTGCCATGGAACCCGGCCTCCGTGGAGGCGTCGCCGCGGCAGGTGGTCGTCACCGCGAGCGCGCTCATCATTCCCCCGCCGGAGGAGGTGGCGGAGTTGCCGCTCACCAGGGTGTCCACGAGGTCCACCGTGCTCGCCGAGGACGTCTCGATGTAGATGCCGCCGCCCTTGGCGGCGGTGTTGTTCGCGATCAAGCTGTCCTCGAGGGTGAGGGCCACCGAGTACGCGTGGCTGTAGATCAGCACGGCGCCGCCGTTCTGGGCGTAGTTGTCCGACAAGGTCGAGCCGACCACCGTCACGTTGCAGTCCACCGCGAGCACGGCGCCGCCGGCCATGGCGTCTCCGCCCGTGACGGTGACCCCATGGAGCCAGAGCGTGTCGCTGCCCGTGCCGTCGCACTGCACGCCGCCTCCGCCGTAGAAGTTCGCCGCCTCCGAGTAGGCGCCCGTGCCCCCTTCGATCACGAGGTCGCGGAGGGTGAGGTCCACGGCGGCGCCGACGCCCCTGGACCGCACCGCGCTCCCCGTTTTGCCGGCAGCGATCGTCGCCGGCGTGTACCGGGTGTGCCCCACCACCTCCCCGGACGCCGTCACCGTGAGCTGGAGGTACCAGGTGCCGTCGCATACGTGGAGGGTGCCCCCCGCCAGGGTGCCGAGCGCCGGGGAGTCGGGGCTGGCGCCTGCGAGCGCGGGTGTCCAGTCCGTCCAGCCGGTGGACTGCTCAGCCCACACGCCGCCCTCCATCGTGACCGGATCGCAATCGTTGTCGAGTCCGTCACAACGCTCCGTGGCGCCCGGGGCCACGGCGGGGTTGGCGTCATCGCAGTCGCCGCCGGTGGCCGAGGAGCCCCCGCCGCTGGGGGGGCACTGGAGCTTCCCCTCGAACTCAGCGCCATACCCGTCGCCGTCCACGTCGGGGTACCAGGTGGTCGCGTCGAAGGCGCCCTCGTCGACCGCGCCGTCGCAGTCGTCGTCGACGTCGTTGCACAGCTCGAGGGCCGTCGGGGACACGGCCGCTGCAGCATCATCGCAGTCGTCGCCGTTGTCGACCTGCCCGGCGCCCACGGCACAGGCCGATGCGGCGGTGGCGGGGTCGCCGTAGCGGTCGCCGTCGCCGTCGGTGTAGACGGTGAGGGCGTCGGTGGCGCCCACGTCGATGGTGCCGTCGCAGTCGTCGTCCATGCCGTTGCAGCGCTCGGCGGCGCCGGGGTTCACGGCCGCGTCGGCGTCGGCGCAGTCTTCGGGGCTGGCGAATCCGTCATGGTCTGCGTCGGAGGCGGAGCCATCCGAGCCGGGATCCTGGGGCGAGTCGCAGCCGGCGAGGAGGAGGGCGAGGGCCAGCAGGCGCAGTCGAGACATCGGGGTTCCGGGGAGCCGCACCCTTACGCCCTGTGCGTCGTCTGCGCACCCCCCGACAATCCCCTATCGATCCCGTGTCAACGCCAGCCGGTAGACGGGCCCGCGGCCGGCAGGTGTCGGAGGAGCCGCCACCTGCCGGGCCCATCCCCGCCTCAGCTCACGCTGAGCACCGCGAACGCCGCGCCCTGCGGATCGACCCCGATCACGAAGCGGCCGCCGCCCGGGACCTCCTGCGGCCCCACGATCACCTGCCCGCCGGCCGCGCGGATGCGCTCCATCGCAGCCTCGATGCCCTCCACGATGAAGTAGAACAACCAGGCGGGCGCGGGCTGGCCCGGCATCAGCTTCGCGATGCCGCCGAGGCCGTTGGGATCGTTGGGCACGCCGTAAATATGGTAGGTGCCGTGCTCGCCCAACGGCATCTCGGACTGCTGCACCCAGCCGAAGAGCTCGCCGTAGAAGCCGAGCGCCGCCTCCGGCGCGGGCGCCCACAGCTCGGCCCAGCAGATGCCACCGACCTCGGGGCCGGGCAGCGGCTCGGTGGAGGCCTGCTTCGGCGACATCACCGCGAAGGCGGCCCCCTGCGGGTCCGCGAAATTGGCGAAACGCCCCACGTTCGGGATGTCGGACGGCGGGTACATCACCTTGCCCCCGAGCGCGACCACGCGGGCGGCCACCGCGTCGACATCCTCGACCTCGATCGTGCCGATCCAGTGGGAGGGCACCCCGGCGGCGGTGACCTCGGCCGGGAGCTGCATCATCCCGCCGATGGCGCGCCCGCCGGGCGTCTGCACCAGGGTGTAGGCCATGGCCGGGTCGGGCCACGGCTGGAACTGGTAGCCGACGACGGCGCGGTAGAAGGCCTTGGCGCCTTCGGGATCGGAGGAGAGAAGCTCGTACCAGCTCCAACGGTTGGTGAACACGGACATGGGGCCTCGGGAGTGAGCGGCGATCTTTACCTGCTCATCCGTTCACATCAAGAAACAGACGTACAGCATTTGCGTGCCGCGCCCACCCCGCCATTCTCGCCGCCGACCGCTCCTCGACCGCCGACGGTTCAGCCGGGAAGGCCGGTGGAGCCCCGCCAGTCCATCGACCTCGTCGCCGGACGAAGGGGCCCGAAGGATCAGACCCGCTCGGCGAACCAGCGCAGGTGATCGTCCACGAAGCTGGCCACGAAGTAGTAGCTGTGGTCGTAGCCGGCATGGCGGCGGAGGGTGAGCGGGTGGCCGGCAGCGGCACACGCCTGCTCGAGCCGTTCCGGCCGCAGTTGCTTCTCCAGGAAGCTGTCCGAGAGGCCCTGGTCCACGAGGATCGGCAAGCGCTCGGCGGCGCCTGCGACCAGCGCGGTGGCGTCCCAGGCGCGCCAGGCTGCCGGATCGGGGCCGAGGAGGCGCGGGAACGCCTTCTGGCCCCAGGGCACCTCGCTCGGGGCGCAGATCGGCGAGAACGCGCTGACCGAGCGGAACCGGCCCGGGTTGCGGAGCGCGAGCACGAGCGCGCCGTGGCCGCCCATGGAGTGCCCGCTGATGCCTTGCCTGGAGAGGTCGAGCGGCAACGCCCGCAGGAGCTCCGGCAACTCCGTTAGGAGGTACGTCGACATCTGGTAGTTCGCCACGTACGGAGGCTCCGTGGCGTCCACGTAGTAGCTGGCGCCGAGACCGAAGTCCCAGGCGCCCTCCGGGTCCCCCGGCACGTCGGAGCCGCGCGGCGAAGTGTCCGGCGCCAAGATCGCCACGCCGAGCTCGGCCGCCACCCGTTGCGCGCCGGCCTTCGTCACGAAGTTCTGGTCGGTGCAGGTGAGCCCGGAGAGCCACCACCAAACCGGAACCTGCCGCGTCGCCGCCTGGGGCGGCAGGTACACCGAGAACGTCATCGGGCAGGCGCAGGCCGAAGACGCGTGGGTGAACTGGAGCTGCTCGCCCCCGAACGAGCGGTACGCGGAGACCTTCTGCATCAGTAGACCACCACCGCGCGGATGGAGTCCCCGTGATGCATGAGGTCGAACGCCTCGTTGATGCGCTCGAGCGGGAGCTGGTGGGTGATCATCGAGTCGATCTCGATGCGCCCGTCCATGTACCAGTCGACGATCTTCGGGGTGTCGGTGCGCCCGCGGGCCCCGCCGAACGCCGAGCCGCGCCAGACCCGCCCGGTGACGAGCTGGAACGGGCGGGTGGAGATCTCCTGCCCCGCGCCGGCCACGCCGATGATGATCGACTCGCCCCAGCCCTTGTGGCAACACTCCAGCGCCTGCCGCATCAGGTTGGTGTTTCCGACACACTCGAAGGTGTAGTCGGCGCCGCCCTTGGTCAATTCCACGAGGTGCGCCACGAGGTCGCCCTTGACGTCGGCGGGGTTCACGAAGTGCGTCATCCCGAACTTGCGGCCCCAGGCCTCCTTGCGGGGGTTGAGGTCTACGCCCACGATCATCGCGGCGCCGGCCATCCGGAGGCCCTGGATCACGTTGAGGCCGATGCCCCCGAGCCCGAAGACCACGCAGTTGGACCCGGGGGTGACCTTCGCCGTCCAGATCGCGGCGCCGATGCCGGTGGTGACGCCGCAGCCCACGTAGCAGACCTTCTCGAACGGGGCGTCCGTCCGGATCTTCGCCACGGAGATCTCGGGGAGCACGGTGTACTCGGAGAAGGTGGAGGTGCCCATGTAGTGGTGCACCATCTGGCCCTTGTAGGAGAAGCGGCTGGTGCCGTCGGGCATCAGGCCGCGGCCCTGCGTGGCGCGGATGCGCTGGCAGAGGTTGGTCTTGCCGCTGAGGCAGTAGTCGCACTCCCGGCACTCGGGGGTGTAGAGCGGGATCACGTGGTCGCCCACGGCCACCGACTTCACGCCGGGGCCGACCTCTACGACCACGCCCGCGCCTTCGTGGCCGAGGACGGTCGGGAACAGGCCCTCGGGGTCGGCGCCGGAGAGGGTGTAGGCGTCGGTGTGGCAGATGCCCGTGGCCTTCAGGCGCACGAGCACCTCGCCGGCGCGGGGCCCGTCGAGGTCGAGCTCGACGATCTCGAGCGGGGTCTTGGGGGCGAGCGCAAGCGCGGCACGGGTCTTCATGGGGGGTCCTCGGGCGCGCCGGCTATCCCGTAGAGGCGGGCGCTGGAGGGCGAGCGGCACACCCCTGTCGCGCCCGCGGCAGATTCCTGCCGGTTCTCCCCCCATCTGCACGCAAAATCAGCTTTCTACCGTTCATCCCTCCCGGCACGCGCCGTGCACTCCCAGCGGTCACCCACCCACGGAGCCTCCCATGCGCCACGCCGCCCTCGCCACCCTCCTGACCCTGCTCTCCGGCTGCCTCGCGGGGACCTCCGGCGACCCCTCCTTCGCCGGCGGCGGCACCGGCGGCACCGGCGGCACCGGCGGCGTGAGCGCCAGCGCGGGCGACGCCACCTCGGGCGCGGCGCTGTACGCCGCGAACTGCCAGGGCTGCCACGGCGCGAACGGCAGCGGCGGGAGCGCCCCGAACATCGCGGGCATCGCCGACTCGTCCGGCGTCGTGGCCATCATCCTCAACGGCAACGGCGGGATGCCGGGCTTCTCCGGCAGCCTCAGCGACCAGGATGTCTCCGACATCCTCGCGTTCCTCGGCGGCGGCTCGTCCGGCACCAACGGCTCCTCGGGCGGCGGCGGCTCGTCCGGCAGCTCCGGCAACAGCGCGGGCCAGGACCTCTACGGCGCGAACTGCGCCGGGTGCCACGGGAGCAGCGCCCAGGGCGGGAGCGGCCCGTCGCTCGCCGGAATCTCCAGCAGTACCGGGGTGATCGACATCATCCTCGGCGGCACCTCTGGCATGCCTGGCTTCGCGGGAACCCTCAGCGACGCCGACATCGCCGACATCCTCGACTGGCTCGGCGGCCTCAGCGGGGGCGGCTCCTCCGGCGGCGGTGGCGGGGGCGAAGGGGGCGAAGGCGGCGACGACGACTGACGGTCCGTCGACGCCGACACAGGGGGCGCCAGACCGGCGTCGGCGAGCCGAGGACCCGGGTCAGGCGCCGGCGGGCGGAGCCCGCCGTGAGCGGTCGCGGCCCGGGGGGAGGTCGGCGGGCGCCGCCGAGCGCGTGGCACACGACACGGGTCCAGCGCTATTCTGTCGCGATGTGCCGCACCGGGAACCTCATGCTCCTCCTCGCCGGGCTCTGGGCCTGCACTCCCGCCGGGGAGGAAGAGACCGGCGCGGGCGCCGAGGTCCTGCCCACCTGCGACGAGCTCGCCGCCGCAGCGCCCCAGCCCTCCGGCACCGCGACCGCGCTGGCGGTGGACAACCTCACCGACCCCTCCCACTTGTGCGACGAGGGCGCGCCGCTCGCGCTCACCGGCGATCTCCGGGTCATGGAGGCCGACTGGAAGGACCTCTCCCCGCTCGCCTGCGTCGAGTCCATCTCGGGAGCGCTGTACCTCTACAAGATGTTCTTCTTGGAGTCGCTCGCCGGCGCAGACCACTTGGGCTCGATCGGGAGCCTCCGCCTGGACACACTCCCGCAGATCGACTCCCTTGAGCCGCTCGCGGGTGTCATGCGCACCGGTACCGAGGCGGTCTCCATCACCCAACTCCCCCGGCTCCCCGACTTCACCGGGCTCCGGTGCACCGAGGCCGTGGACTTCGGCTTCGCGCTCCTCCCCGCCATCCACAGCTTCGCCGGAGTCCCGATGCAGTCCGCGCTGCCGAGCCTCTCCGCGGAGCTGCTCTCCGTCACCTCGCTGGACACGCTCGCGGGCATGACGGTGGGAACGCTGAGGCTGACTGGGCTCCCTTACCTGGAGGAGGCCACCCTCGCCGAGGTCACGGTCACTGACCACTTGACTGTGGAGTACTCCGAGCGCCTGGCGTCACTCGCGCTACCCTCGGGGGCTGACGATGGGTATCACCTGACGGTCGAAGGAAACCCGGCCCTCGTCGAGATCACGGCGCCGCCCGCGGCCACCCTCCTTCGCACGGTGCAGCTCGTCGACCTCCCCGCCCTCACCGAGGTGGAGGCGCTGTCGGACCAGGAGACGATTCCCGCCCTGAACGTGACGGGAACCGGGCTGTCCACGCCGGGCGGCTTCCCCGGCCTCCTGGCGGTCGACAATGACCTGGAAATCCGGGACAATCCAGGGCTCACTTCGCTCACAGGGCTCGCATCCCTGCGGAGCGTCGGCAGCATCCTCACCATCACCGGGAACACCGCGCTCCCCGAGGCCGAGGCCGAGGCGTTCGCCGCCGGGCTCGACGTTGGGTTCAAGACCGACGTCTCCGACAACGGCCCCTGAGCCGCGCTCAGCCCCCCGGGCAGTCGCACTGCTCGTCGATCTGGCCGTACAACGTCCCCCCCAACGAGCGCCGCTCGACGTGCACCGGACGGTCCGCGGCGTCGAACTCCCGGGTGAGGATGGAGCTGCCCGCATGGCCGGTGGAGACCTCCGTGAGCGGCAGCACCGTGCGCCCGTAGGTGACCTGGAGGGCCACGGCGTCGTTCATCTGGTACACCACCAGCCCGTGCGGATTGGTGGACTCGAACCACTGGGAATCGACGTAGCCCTGGTCAGTGCGGCACTCTTCGGCGAACTCGTAGGCGAGCGCCTCGCCGGGGCTCACGACGTCCACGCAGGTGACCGTCTCGCCGTCCCCCTCAACCTTCGTGGTGGCGACCGGCAGCTCACCCTCGAAGGAGCGCACGATGGAGGAGGGCGCTTCGTCCCCGGGCTCGGTCCAGGTGATGGACTCGTACCAGACCGCGTTCTTCCAGGTGACGACGTACTCCACGGTCGCCTCGGGGTCGTCCGGGTAGGTGTAGGTCTCCCGGACCACCTGGCCCGCCGCGTCGACCTCTTCGACCATCTCGACGTCCCCGGTGCCGTCCGAGCCGTAATCGACGCTCCGATGCACGGGGTTGCCGAACGCGTCGTAGGTGACCACCTGCGTCTGCACCGGATCGCCGTCGGCCTGGGTCTCCACTTCGGTGCACGTGCACCCGAGCAGCGTGTTCACGCCGCCCTCCGGCTCGGCCGACGCCGAATCCTCACCGGTGCCGCCAGGCCCCGCAGCGCAGCCGCCGGTAAACGAAACCCAAGACAACGCAAGGAGCAGGTCGCGACGCATACCCCGGAGACTAACCAGCTCGTTTCGCCGCGCCCTCACCTCCCCGCGCGGCGATTCCGATCCCCGCCCCAGGAGCCTCCATGACGATCACCCCTGCCGCTGTCCAGGCCGCCCGCCACGAGCGCCGCCGGACCGACCGCCATCCGATCGAGGCGGTGATCACCGCCACGTCCCAGAGCAACTTCTGGTGCGGATTCTCGGATAATATCAGCGAAGGCGGCGTTTTTGTCGCCACGCCGAGCGCTCCGCCCGTGGGCGCCATCGTGCACCTGAGCATCCGCGTGGGCGCCGAGCCCCAGGTGACCGCCATCGGCGAGGTGCGCTGGCACCGCTTCGACGCCGAGGGCTTCCTCTGCGGGTGCGGCGTGAAATTCGCCATGCTCGACCCGCGCGCCGCCGACCTGCTCCAGGGGCTCCTCGCCGCCGCCGCGCAGGCGCCGCTGCTCGTGGAGTAGGCGCCGCGTCGGCGGCGCTTGTCCGCTTGGGGCGGCCGCTCTCGGGGGTGCGGGAGCACCCGGCGGCGCCCGCGTGAGGCCGGACCGCGTGCAAAAAACCGAGAACGACCGGGTCGCGGACCCTGCGTCGGAAAAAGCGGAAGGCCCGACCATCCTCGCGGACAATCGGGCCTTCGTGGGGTGGTGGAGAAGATGGGGATCGAACCCACGACCTCCGCATTGCGAACGCGGCGCTCTCCCAGCTGAGCTACTCCCCCAGCGCGCCCACCTCTTACCCACCCGACCCCGAAGCGTCAAGCGCCCTGCGCTCAGTCCAGCCCGCGTTCCGCGAGGTCGTCTTCATCAAGCCCGAGGTAGTGGCCGATCTCGTGCAGGAGCGTGATGCGCAGCTCCCGCTCCAGCTCCTCGCGGTCGCCCGCCAGACGAGCCAGGTTCAACCGGAAGAGGGTGATGGTCGGCGGGAGCACGCTCCAGGTGTCCCCGCCGCCGCGCTCGGTGAGCGGACGTCCGGAGAAACACCCAAGGAGCTCGAAGGGGTGGGCGTCGGGGACCTCTTCGAGCACGTCCTCGCTGGGGACCTCCTCCACCAGGATCGGCACGTTGGCGAGGTAGCTGCGCAGGGTGGGGTGGAGGGTCTCCAGCACCGCCTCGGTGACCGCCTCGACGGTCTCGTCGTCCAGCGGGACGGGCAGCGGGAACTGCTCCGCGTCCCCGAGGAACGCCGTGAGGTAGTCGCGAGCGGCGCCAGAATAGTCCCCCGCACGCTCCCTGAGCCCGGCCCGCATCCGCCGCGCCGTGGGGTCCAGCGGCTCGGCCCGAAGCGCCCAGGCCAGCTGCTCCCGAGCATCGTCGAACTCGAGGTTGACGAGAGAGTCTTCCGCCAGGGCGATCCAGGCATCCACGTGATCGGAGTCCTCGCGGACGGCGCTGCGGAGCGCGTCGAGCCCCTCCTCGGCCTCGTCGGCCGCGAGCAGGCTCACCCCGAGGAGGTACCAGCCCTCGGCGTCGGGCTCCCGACGCAGCGACTCCCGCGCATAACGCACGGCCTTCTCGGCCTCGCCCTCGTCGAGCGCGTGCTCCACCGCCTGCCGCAGCTCCTCCAAGGACTTCCGCTTCACCGCCCCACCCGCAGCACCATCGGGAACGTGCCGTCCGCGCGCGGGCCGGTGACCCCAGGGAAGCTGAGCTCCTTCACGATGGGCACGATGCAGGGCCGAGCCGCCCCCACGTCCGCCTCAGGGCTGGCCAACTCCAGCCCGCGAGCCTTGCCGTCCGCGGCCACGTGCAGCGTGAAGCTGACCGTCGCGTCTCGCGCCGCTCCGTCGGCGAAACAGCCGCCGAGCTCCACTGTTTTTTCCGCGAGCACGTCGGCGGCGGCGGGCGCGAGCGGCGTGACCGGGAGGCCAGCCGGCGCCCAGGCCATCGTGTCCTCCGCCGGCAGGGTGACCGTGAGCTCGAACGCCACATCGCCCACCGTGACCTGCTGATCCACCGCGCCGACCCCCGCCGCGCTGGCGTGGAGGGCGAAGGGCGTACCGCGAACGGGGGGCGCGAGGTCCGCCGCGGCGCCGTGGGCGGCCGCCTTCCCGTCGACCGTCACCACCTCGGCGGGCGGCACGAAGTGAACGTGCGCCACCGCGGCCACCGGAGGCGGATGCGCCGCCTGCCACTGCGCCCAGCCGAACCAGCCGAGCCCGCCGAGCCCCACCACCACCAGGAGCCCGAGGAGCGGACCGACGTAGTTGGTGCGGGTGACCTCGAACTGCACCGTACGCCGCTCGCCGTGGTCCGTGACGATGGTGAGCGTCCCCTCCCCCGCGTTCCCGCTCAGCAGCGTCGGCTTGAGCTCGATGGGGATCTCCTGCTCCCGCGACTGCGGATCGAGCCAATCCCGCACCGGGACCATCCACGGTTGGTCCGAGACGATTCGCCCCGGCATCCGCCCCTGCCCGGTGTTCTGCACGCGGAGCATCCAGGCGAAAGGCCGGCTGCGGGGGAGCTGGAGGCGCACCGGCGACTTGGCGGGGACCACCAGCTTCGGCGCCCGATCGCGCACCATCTGCGGGCCCTCGGCGAGGCCGATGGTGCGCCCGGAGATGTTCGGTACCGGCGCTTCTCCCTCCCCCGATCCGGAGGGTCGCGCCACGGGCGGCGGGGAAACCGGCGGCGCGACCGGGCGCGGCGGGGCGGCGACGGGACGGCCGGTGAGGTTCGGCGACGGCGAAGGCGGCTTGAACGGGGGGGGCTCGGCGTGGGCCATCCGCAGCGGGGGCGGGGACGGCGCCGCGGACGGGGCAGGGTCGCTCCCGCCGAGCCGCGCGGAGCTGCGCACGGCGTCGAGCATCGACTGGGAGCTGCGCTCCGGCTCGGGGCTCGCGGGCGTGCGGAGGAGCTCGTGCAGGGACACGTTCTCCCGACCGACCTCCTCGGTGGCCTCGTGCACCTCGCCGCGCGTCGCGTCGTACCGGGCGCGCCGATCCGGGTCCCGGACGATGCGCCACGCGGCGTCCAGCATGGCCACGATGCGGCTGGACTTCTCGAGGTCTCGGAGCTGCCGGGCCCACCGATACCGCGCGCGGTAGGCGGCCTCGATCGTGGCGGCGTCCGCGCCCTGTTCGACCTGGAGGAGCTCGTACACATCGACGTTGGCGAGGGCGCCGAGGTCCTCATCGCCCTGCCGGGTGAGGCCGAGCTCCCGGGCGATGGCCTGCAGCCGCGCCTCCACGAGACCCTCCTCGATCTCCAGCTTTCGCCCGTGCAAGCGCACCGCGGCGTCCGTGGAGCCGGTCCAGCCGCCGTCGGCATAGAGGCGGCGGATGAGCTCGTTGAGCTCCTGGAGCTTCGGGTTGCCGCCCGCGCCGAAGTGCTCGGTGTACAGCTCACGCTCGTCGAGGAGCAAGCGCCGCAACATCGCGTTGGACTTGATGATGAACAGCGCCTCGGCGCGGTACTTGGGGTTGGCCTGCTGGCCCTGCGCCCAGGTGCGCCGCTTCTTGATCGCAGCATCCACCGCTTCCGCCGGAGCATCTTCGGGGAGGCCGTAATAAGCGAGTGGCGTACGGTGCCCCGCACCGGCGAAGAATCGTTCGATCTCTTCCAGCTCTCGCCGTTCCATCGGAGTGGTGTCCGCCGGGCTGGCCTCTATCCCGGCGCGCTAGGTGATGCTCGCCTGCCGGATACGTTCCCGGGCCTCGGCCTTCTGCGCTTCGTCGATGCTGCCCCGGAGGTTGATGCGGGCGCGGCGGGTGTGACGGGTCTCCACGTCGGTCACGTCCACCTCGAGGATCTGGTTCACGGTGTACCGATAAACCACCTCGATCGGGGTGCCTCGCGGTCGGGGCGGGAGCTTGTCGAGCACCACATCCCCGATGACCGTGACCTCATCCCGACTGTCGCCGTGGCCCTCGGTGATCTCCACCCGGACCGCGGTCATGTTGTCATAGGCGTAGGCGAAGCGGCCGCGTTTGTCGCAGGGGAGCGGGGTGAACTCGGGGATGAGGTTCACGATGCGCTCCTTGAGGTTCGCATCGAGCACCACGATGCCAAGCGGGTGCGTGGCCACGTCGGTGATCCGCACGCCCGGGAGACCGACCCGCTGCGGCTGCCCGCCGCCGCTCGCGGACGACAGCTCGCCGAGCTCCAGCTCGGGCGTGGCGCCGCTCCCGCGGTAGGCCTGCAGCGCCGGATGGTTGGGCCGGTGCCGGAAGACCGCCGCCAGACCCGCGCCGACCGCCACACACTCGTCGGGGTTCACGCCCTTCGCCGCTTCTTTTCCGGAGAGCCGCCGGAGCATCTCGTGCACCATCGGCATGCGGGTGGAGCCGCCGGCGAAGATGAACTCGTCGATGTCCGACCACTTCATCCTCGCTTTTTCGAGGACGATGTTGCAGGTGTCCTCACACTGCGCGAGCAGGTCGGCGGTGATCGACTCGAACTCGTCGCGGGTGACCGGCACCACGGCGCGGTGGCCGCGGTAGTTGACGGGGATCACCGCGCGCGGCTTGGTCGACAGCGATATCTTCGCGTGCAAGCAGCGTTCGTACAGCTCCTGGTAGGGCTGCGGATCGTCCCGAGGGTCGAGCCCGAACTGGCGCTGGAAGCTGTCTGCCACGTGGTTCAAAAGGCGATCGTCCCAGTCTTTTCCGCCGAGCTCGGCGTTGCCGTCGCTGGCGACGGTGCGCAGCGAAGCGCCGCGGATCTCCATCACCGTGACGTCGAACGTGCCGCCGCCCAGGTCGAAGACCAGGATGTTGCGGTCGGTGCCGATGCGCTCCACGCCGTAGGAGATCGCCGCCGCCGTGGGCTCGTTGATGATCGAGAGCACGTTGAAGCCGGCGAGCGACCCCGCGTCCGCCGTGGCGGAGCGCTGCGCGGCGTTGAAGTACGCAGGGACGGTGATCACTGCGTCGTTGACCGGGCGGCCTAGGGCCTCCTCGGCGTCGTCCTTGAGCTTACGAAGGATGATCGCGGAGAGCTCCTGCGGGGTGTAGGTCTTGCCGAAGAACTCCATGGTGTAGTCCGGCTCGCCCATGTACCGCTTGATGAAGCGGACGACGTTGTTCGCGTCGACCACCACCATCTTCACCGCCTCCTCCCCGACCACGCACGCGTCGCGATCGTAGAAGTGGATCACCGAGGCCGTCGTGGGGTGACCTTCGGCGTTCGGCAGGATGTTGCACTTGCCGTGACGGTCCACGAAGGCCATCGCCGAGAACGTGGTCCCGAGGTCGATGCCGAGGATGATTCCGTCGTCGTCCGCCAACGTTACTCCTTGCTTCCGGTGGTGTCCGGTCCGAAGCGATACACGGAGACCTCCTCGGCGCGCAGCACCTTCTCGTTACGCAGGAACCCGCGCTTGAGCACCGCCTCGACCTTCCAGTCGTCGCTCGGCGCGGGCGCGGGCGCCACGCGCACGGCCTTGTGGAGCTTCCGGTCGAAGCGCTCGACGCTCTCCGTGGGCACCACATCGCGACGGTAGAGCAGCTCCAGGAACTCGTCCATGAGGTACTGGAAGCTGTCGCTCACCACGTCCGGGCTCATCTCTTTGCGCTGCAAGGACTCGTGGAACCAGTTGAGCGAGTCGTAGAAGAGCAGCAGGTCGAGGAGGAAGGGCTTCTCGGCCTGGAAGATGAAGTCTTCCTTGTACTGTCGGAGCTCTTCGTAGAGGGTGTCGAACGCCCGGGACTGGGTGTCCTCCTGGCGGGCTCGCTCCTTGAGCAGGGCCGCGATCTCGTCGATGCGCTGTTCGATCGTGGGCATACTTCAGGCTCCCTGCTCGAGCTCGGTGGCGAGATTGATGAACGTACCCTGCAGCTCGACAGACTCGGTGCAGAAGTGGAAGTCCTCCGGGCGCGAAGCGAGCCCGCGGAGGAACTCGGGGCGGACCTGCTGGCCCACGCCGATGGTGACGATGCGGCCGCCCTGCGAGCGGATGCGGTGCGCCTCGGACTGGGCGGCCTCGGGATCGTCGGGGTGGCCGTCGGTGAGCAGCACGAAGACCCGCTGCACGCCCGCGCGCGACTTCATCAGGTCCCGCGCGGCGGCGAGGCCCTCGGCCATCGGGGTGCTGCCGATCGGGGTGAGCCCCGCCATCGCCTCGCGAACCCGGCGCAGGTCGTTGGTGAGGGCGCACTGGAGCCCCCCGGGGAACGCGACCAGGCCGACCTGACGGTTGGGGCCGAGCGTACGCTCCGCGAAGGACGTCGCGGCTTTCCGGGCTTCTTCGATGTTTTTGCCGTACATCGACCCGGAACAGTCCATCAGCAGCGCGATGGCCATGGGCGCGCGGTCTTTTGCGAGGTCCTCCAGCGTGACCGCGCCCGCGGCGAGGCGGTGTGCGAGCGTCTGGCCGCTGTCGAGGTCCAACGCCTCGACCTCCACGATGCCGTTGGCGTTGTAGCGGAACGTGACCGCGAGCTGGGACTTGCCCGCCGCACGGATGGGAATCCCGTAGAACTCGAAGTGCCCGAGGACGTTGCACTCCAGCGGATCGGCGTTCTCGCCCTGGACGAGCCAGAGGTCCATGGTGGACTGGCCGTCGTGGGTGGTGACGTAGTCGTCGCGCGTGCGGTCGCAGGGGATGCGCGAGTTGCGCTCGATGATGCGGGAGTTGTAGAGGTGCCCCTCCCGGTACACCACCATCCCGAGGGAGTGGCTGGTGACGTCGTGGGTGCGGATGTCGACCGGGGGGGCCTCGCCGCTGAGGCGGCTGGACTCGATGGCGGCGGTGAGCGCCGCGCCGAGGGCCACACACTCGTCGGGGTTGATGTCGGTGGCGGGCTCCTTCCCGAGCCGCCGACGGATCATCTCCCGCACCATCGGCATGCGCGTGGAGCCGCCGGCGAGGACGATCGTGTCGATCCCCTCGGCGGTGAGCTTCGCGTCGTCCATCACGTCTCGGGTGAGGGCTTCGCAGCGCTGCAAAAGCGAGACGGTGAGCTCCTCGTAGAACTCCCGGGTGATCTCCAGGCGGAGGATCTTGCCCTTGTAGTCGTAGAAGAGCTGGCGCTTGGGGAGCTTCGAGAGCGCGAGCTTCACGCTCACACACTTCTGGCGGAGGTCGTGGTAGCCGGCGAGATCGTCGAGCGGGTCGATGCCGTGACGGGCGCGGAACTGCTCCGACGCGTAGCGAATGAGGGCGTCGTCCCAGTCCTTGCCGCCGAGCTGGTGGTCGCCGTTGGTGGCGAGCACGGTGATCTCGTTGCCGTGCACGCGGACGATGCTCACGTCGAACGTGCCGCCGCCGAGGTCGAAAACCAGGAGCTTCTTGTCGACGCCCGGGTTGGCGAGGCCGTAGGCGTACGCGGCGGCGGTGGGCTCGTTGAGCAGCGCCAGCACCTTGAACCCGGCGAGCTCCCCGGCCTTGATCGTCGCGCGCCGCTGCTTGTCCCCGAAGTAGGCGGGCACCGTGATGACCGCCTGGTCCACCCGGTGGCCGAGGCGGAGCTCGGCGTCGTGCTTGAGCTTCGCGAGGATGAACCCAGAGAGCTGCTCAGCGTTGTAGGCTTCGCCCCGGTACTCGAAGGAGAAGTCGGGGTCGCCCATGTGGCGCTTGATGAACTCCACCACCTGCTCGGGGTAGGCCACCGCCGCGTTCTTGGCGTAGGTCCCGATGATGATGTCGTCGTTCTCGAACAGCACCACCGACGGGGTGATGCGCTCCCCTTCGGCGTTGTGGAGGATCTCCGGCACGCCGAATTTGTTGACGTGGGCGATCGCGGAGAACGTCGTGCCGAGGTCGATTCCGACGGCGCGGGTGGTCATGCGGAGGTTCCGTTCGGGAGCGTGGCCGATGTAAGCCGGGCGTAGGCCGGAGTCCATCCAAGGGCGCGGAGCTCCCCGAGCACCCGGTAGATGGGGAGACCGACGACGGTGAACCAGTCGCCGTCCACGTGGTCGACGAGCCAGGCCCCGGGCCCCTCAACGCGGTAGCCGCCGGCGCAGCCGCTCGCGTCTTCCGAGGCGACGTAGGCCGCGATCTCGGCGTCGGAGACGTCAGCGCGGAGGGTGACGTACGCCGTGACCAGGAACGCGACCCGCGCGTGCGGGGCGACGATCACCACCCCGTCCGTGAGCGCGTGCGTGCGGCCGCGGAGCGCCGCGAGCTGCGCCCGATGTTCCTCGGGGCTGCGCGGCTTGCCGTACGTGACGCCGTCGAGGTGCACGACCTGATCGCTCCCGATCACCACGCGGTCGGGCCCGACGAGGGACTCCGCCTTGCCCCGGGCGCGCGCCAGGGCGAGGCCCTCCGGCGTATCCGCCAGGATGGAGGCTTCATCCACGGGTGGGGCCAGCGCTTCCACCTCCAGCCCGACCTGGGCACACACCGCGCGGCGCCACGGGGAGGACGAAGCGAGGATGAGTCGGAGCCCGGCGTCGGGGTGGGGCATTGAAGGGGTGCGCCCGCTGGTATACCACAGCGAGATGCACGACCTCCGCGACGAGCTCGCCGGCCTGGTGGCCGACGTGACCGCCACCCTCGAAGCGATGCGCCTCCAAGGCACCATCGTGCTGCCCGTCGGGGACCGGATCGGAGCCAGCCGTTCCCCAGAACCCGAGCCCCCGTCGCCCGCTGCATACAGCCGTGGCGGCGCGGATCCCGGTCCCGCCCGGCGGTTTGAGCCGCCCCGGCCCGAGCCGCGCGCGGCGCCGATCCCGCCCTCCCGTGCCGAGCCCCGGCCCGTCCCGGCCCCGACGATCGCCGCACCCCTTCCCGAGCCGCGCCCCTCCCCTCCCCTCGGTTCCGCGCCGGAGCTGGTGGTGCGCACGGTCACCACGGCGCCGACGCCCGCGCCGGCACCCGCGCCCGGCGAAGGTGCGATGTTCGGCGGCGGCTTCGGCGCGGCGCCCACCGGCGGCGGCCTCCTCGGCGCCTGGGGGGCGAAGCTGGCGGGGCCGGAGGATCGCCTCGCGAAGGTGGTGGCCGAGCTGGGGCCGACGTGCCCGGCTTGCGGCGAGGTCACGGTCACGGGGGTCGGCGGGGTGCGCAACGGGCTCGTGCTGCTGCGAACGCCGTGCACGGCCGCGGAGGCGGTGGTGCTGGGGAACATGCTGGTGCGCGTTGTGGGCGTGGAGCCCGACGACGTGTGGACGGCCGCCCCGCGCGCGTGCGCCACCTGCGCGGACGCCGTGAAGCGGCAGGTGGAGGCGATCAAGCCGCGGGTCGTCCTCGTGCTCGGCGAGGCGGCGGCGGCGGCCCTGGGCCTCTCGATTGGCGTGTGGGGGAGCTTCGGGACGATCGCCGCGGTGGCCACGTTCCACCCGGCGGAGATGGCGGCCGACGCCAACCGCAAACGCCCGGCGTTCGCGGTCTTGCAGGAGGTCGCGGGCCGTCGGTGAGTCGGGGGGTTCTTCAGGTTGGTCCCACCTCCCGGCCCGGCTCAACCGTCGCGAGCCAGGACGGGCGTCGGCGCATCCAGACCTGCCTCGCGGCGTCTGGCCAGTTACCGGCGGGGGATGTCACGACGACACGGGGCCGGAAGGAGCGCGTTCGCGCTCTCGTATGCCTTCGGGTTGGGCGGTGCGGCCTGTGCCACGCCGGCGCCGGCGCCGGAACCGCCCACGGAGTTGGCGCGGATGACGGGGGCCCGGAGCACCTCGAGCGCGAGCGCGGACGCTGCGGGCTACGTGTACGCGGCCGGAGAGATCGGCTTCGCTCCGGTAGACTTCGGCGTCCGGACCTTGGACCCGGCGGACGGCTTCTCCTACCTCGTGCGGTACACCCCGAGCGGAGAGCCCGAGTGGGCGGTGAACGTGGCGCTCGACACGACGATCGGCGGGCTCTCGACCGACGCCGACGGGCGGACGCTCCTGGCCGGCGGGCTGGCCGAAGGCAGCACGAACGCCGCGGTGGAGAGCGCCGGCGGCCTCGATCTGCTCGCGCTCGACTTCGCCGCCGACGGCGGCCAAGCTTGGGTCTGGAGCGACGGCGGCCCCGGCCAGGACCTCCCCTACGCCGCCGCCTCCGCCGGAGAACATCGCGTGCTGGGGGGGGAGCAGGCCCCGAGCGCCGAGAGCACCGCCTTCCTGGCCGACATCGCCTCCCTCGACGCGGACGGGGCGGTGGAGTGGCAGCACACCTACGGCGACGGCGCCCAGTGGCAGGATCTGCGCGCGGTCGCCGTCGAGCCGTCGGGCGCCGTCGTCGCCGGCGGCGCGTTCGAAGACACCCTCACCCTGGGCGACGAGCAGCTGTCGGGCGGCGGCTCGTTCGTCGTGCGCTTCGACGAGACCGGGACCGTGCAGTGGGCGAAGCGCATCGCCACGTCGGTCCAGGCCGTCCAGGCCGTCGCGGTCGATGGCGCCGGCGCCGCCTACGTCTTGACCCCTGGAGCGTCGACGGAGGATGGCAACCCCGTGATCACCCGGTACGAAGCGGACGGGACGATCGGCTGGTCCTGGGAGTCCCCGTACGCCCTGGCGGGCGTCCTGGCCGTCGACGGAGGTGGGACGCCATGGTTTGCCGCCTATGGCCGTACGTTTGACCAGGCCGACGGGACGGCCACCTCTTCCGACTACGGCGGCGCCTATGTGGCCTCCCTCACCCCCGAGGGCGTGGAGCGCCCGGGGAGGTTCTTGCCCGCGAGTGCCGACGCGACCGGCGCCAGCTCGGTGAATGTGATGTCACTCTCGACGGGGGCCGAGGGCCAGATCGTCCTCGCCGGCTCGCTCATCGGCTCCCTGGAGGTCGGGAGCACCCTCCTGGAGAGCCCGTTGCCCGGTCAGGTGAGCCCCTTCGTCGCGTCGTTGCTCCTCCCCTGAGCTGCGGCAGCCCCCGCGCCCACCCCGGCTGGCCCGCCGGCCGCCGCTCCTCGACTGCCGAGGCTGGCTGCGGGGAAGGGCGGTACACCCGGGCCGGCCTTGCTCGCATCTACCTTCAGCTTCTCGGCCCGGAAGGTGCCGGGGTCCCCCACCCATTCGCATTCGGGACGCCGCGCTCGCCGTCGTGGAACGCGCGTGGCGAGAATCGCCCTCTGCACGGGCGCTCATCGCGGTGGAGCGGAACGACTGGCGGACTTGTGGTTGGTGGAGGTGGTAGCCCTTACGGGACGATTTCGGAGCTGGGTGCGCGAGAACGGGGAGCTGTGCAGGGAGATGGTGAGGGAGGGATATGCGCGATGAACCGCGGATCACGTTCGTTGATGGGATTATTGACGTTCACTCGGCTCTGCAAACGGATTGAGGACTGTCACTCCGGTTCGCGTAACGTCCCTGGTGTTGCGGGTGACCAGCGTCATGCCGTGTACGAGCGCGGTCGCCGCGAGTAGTCCATCCACCGTGGGCAGCGGGTCGGGCACGCCGAGACGTCCCCACCGGTCCGATACGGCCTCGTCAACCCCCAGCACCCGCTCCCCCTGGACCGCGCGGTGGTCGCGGAGCCAGCGGTCCAATGCGTCCGCCGCCCGGGGATCTCGTCGACGCAGTCCCTCAACCCCGCGCCGGAGCTCGCCGAGCACGAGCACGCTGGTCCAGAGCGACGTCGACGGCGTCCGGGCGAGCCATTCAAGGACACCGCGGTTTGCCAGCGCTCCTTTCCGCGTCTCCGAGATGACGTTGGTGTCGAGGAGGTACCTCACAGGTCAACCTCGCGCGGGAGGTCGGCACCCCGCTCGAAGTCGGCGTCGTCCCCCACGTTGGGCATCGAGAGCACCCAGGCCTTGAACGCGTCGGCCTTCGTGTCGATGAGCAGCGCCTGCCGAAGGATCTCGCGATGCTCGGCCTCGGCCGAGCGACCGTGGTCGGCGGCGCGGCGTTGAAGGGCCTGAACGACCTCGGGCTCCAGGTTGCGAACGATCAGTTGCGACATGCTATCACCTGATATCAGGGTAGCGCTGCCTCGTCCGAGCGTCAAGCGTGCCGGCCCGCTGGTTTCCGGCATCCCGTTGGGGTAGTCCCCCTCCTGAACGAGAAAGGCCCTTCCAAACTAACGATTGGAAGGGCCGGTCGATGGTAGTCCCAAGGGGATTCGAACCCCTGTTGGTGCCGTGAGAGGGCACTGTCCTAGGCCTCTAGACGATGGGACCGAGGCGCCGCGCATCTACCGTCGTGCCCCCCCGCCGTCAAGCGCCCGCCGCCGCGTTAGCCCTCCCCGATGCGGCGCTGGTTCGCCTCTTCCGGACTCGCGATCCTGCTCGGGGCCTCGGCGTGCGCCCCCGCGGTCGGCGCGCCGCCAGCGGCATCCTCCTCCACCCCGGCCGGCCTCCCCGCCGCGCCCAGCGCCACCGCGAACGCCGCCCCGTGGTCGCCCGCCGCCCTCGACCTCCGCCCCGACGCGGACGGCTTCCTCCGCGCCTGGGCCCTCTCCGACCCGCTGCCCCGCCCAACGGACCTGCCCCCCGATCCCGACCCAGCGGCCGCCCCCGACGCCTGGACCGGATGGCGAGCCATTTTCGGCGAGCCGGGGGTGGACCTCTCCGCGGTCAGCGCCGAGTCGCAAACGGCGGTCTACGCCGCGGTCGCCGTCGTCGCGGCCGCCTCCACGCCCGCGGTCCTCCACGTGGGCGCAGACGACGGGTCGGCGGTGTGGGTCGACGGGACGCGGGTGCCGGCGCTCGACGACCCTGGGCCGCACGCCTGGGCTCCCGACGCCCGCTCCGCCCCGATCACGCTCCACCCGGGGGAGAACGTCGTGGTGATTCGCGTCCGGCAGGCCGGCGGCGCCTGGCGGTTCTCGGTCCGGCTCAGCGACCCCGACGGCGAGCCGATCCCGGGGATCACCCTCCGGCTCCCGGGCGCCGCTGCGCCCGCGCACCTCGCCGCGCTCGGGGAGGCGCTCCTCGCGGCCACCCGCGTGGAGCCGCGGTTCACCCTCGGCCGCAGCGGCCTCACCGCCACCGTCGCGCCCACCCTCCCCGACATCCTCCACGGCGACAGCGGCGTCCACGCGTCCACCGCGGGCGCGCCGCTCCCGCTCGACGCGCCGTCCCCGCTGCCGCTGACGCCCGACGGCCGCGGCGTGCTCGTGGCCACCGTCACCCTCCGCGGCCCTGGCGACGCCCAAGCGACCCGCACCTTCGAGCGGAGCCCGCCGACCGCCCAGGCGATGCTGGTGGCCGACGCCACGGACACCCTGGCGGAGCTGCGGCGCACCTCGCCGGCGCTGTTCACCCCCCGGCCAGCGCCACAGCTCGGGAGCTGGGCCGAGACGCTCCACCCGCCATCGCCGCCAGTCACCGGGCTCGACAGCACGGCCGTGGCGACGCTGGAGTGGCTGACCGAGGCCCTTCGGGGAGCGATCGAGGACGGGGTCCCGGATCCAGCGTGGATCGTTCGCCTCAGCGACCAGCTCACCCCAGTGCTCGCCTCCGTCCGCCACGGCGAGGACCCGTTCGCCGGCCGCACCGGGCCGATGTGGATGGCCTACCGCTCGCGCCTCGACAGCACCGCGCAGCCCTTCGCCCTCGTCGTACCCAAGACGTACTCTCCGCGCCGAACGTGGACCCTCCATGTGGGCCTCCATGGGCTCGGCAGCGGCCCGGGGCGGTTCATCCGGGAGATGTTGGGCGTGCCCCTGAACCGCGGCGAGTCCGACGTCCACGCCGAGCGGGCGTTCCCCCTCGGGGTCTCGCTCCCCGACCCCACCGACTTCGTCGTCGCGCCCTACGGTCGGGGCGACCTCGCGTTCCGCGGCCCCGGCGAGGACGACGTGCTCAGCGTGATCGACACGGTGCTCAGCCGATACCCCATCGACCACGACCGGGTGGACCTCACCGGCGTGAGCATGGGCGGCATCGGCGTCTTCGAGATCGCCACCCGGCACCCCGACATCTTCTCGCACGCGCAGCCCCTGGCCGGCGCGGCGGACATCCGCCGGTTCTCGAGCCTCCGCGGCAAGGCGATCACCGAGCCCGAAGCCGCCGTGCTCGCCTCCGTGACCGCGATCGAGCTCGCCGAGAACCTGGGGAACCTCCCGTTGGACGCCGTCCATGGGCGCAAGGACACGGCGATGGCGGACGACCACACCGCGCGGATGATGGAGCGGCTGGCCGCGCTCGGCTCTCCGGACAAGACGTTCACCCGGCCCGACCTGGGCCACAACGTGCAGGACACCACGTACGCCGGGGGTTCGCTGTGGACGAAGGCGCTCCGCAGCCGGACGCGCTCCCCGGATCACGTGACCTTCCGCACGGCAGACCTTCACGTCCGCGGGGCGTACTGGGTGCGCATCGACGCCGCGGCGGCGTCCGGGCGTTTCTCACTGATCGACGCCGTCCGCGAGGGCGACAGGGTCCGGGTGACCACGGAGAACGTGGCCGCGTTCAGCCTCCTCACCGCAGCCGCGCCGGGTCCGGTCACCATCGACGGGGTGGAGGGGATCGGGCCGCCGGCGAAGGGCGCATCCGCCGGGCCCGTCCGCTCCTTCGCGCGCCGTGGCGCCAGCTTCGCCCCGATCGCGCGCGCCGACCCGGCGGATCCTCCAGGTCCACTCGGGATCAACCGCAGCGCCCCGCGCCTGTTCACCTACGCCACGGGGGACCCGGCGATGGAGGCGGCCTCGCGCGCGCTGGCCGAGCGGCTCGCCAACCCGAGCGGCATCCGCGGCTCCACCCTGCCCGTGGTGCCCGACACCGCGGTCGGCGAAGCGGAGCTGGACGCGTGGGACATCGTGGCGGTCGGCACGCCCGCGACCCACGCGGTGCTCCGCGCTGCCGCGGCCACGTCCGCTGGGCTCCCTGTACGTTTCGACGGCGACGTGCTGTGGTTCAAGGATCAGCAATACCCCGGAGCCGATGTCGGCGCGGCGTTCGCGGTGGCCAACCCCCTCCGCCCCCGACACGCCCTCCTGGTCTGGACCGGCTCCCCCGCCGCCCTCACCCTGGCCCGCTGCCTCCCCCGCTACCTCCCCGACTTCGTGGTCTTCGACCACCACATCCGCTGCGTCGAGGCGGGCAACGTCCTCGACGGCCGGTCGGTGCTGGCGCTGGGGTTATGGTGAGGGGCCGATGCGTCGCCCCTTCGTGATCGGGTTCTCGTCTGCCGCGCTCGCGATCTCCGGGTGGCTGGCGGTGTCCCTGGGGGAAGCGCTGCGGGCGCCCGGCACCGACACCGTGCCCCAGCGGCTGGTGGAGTGGGCGAGGGACCACGAGCTGGGCCCGGTGATCGACGCTGCGGAGCGCAGCTTCTACGCCGCGACGGAGCCCGAAGAAGGCGGCGTCCCAACCACCGGGGATCAGCTCACCGCCCTGGTGGCGGACCCCGCCACGACCGGCGCCGTGGCCCCAGAAGAACAGCCCCCCGCCGATCTGCCGAGCCCCGTCACCCCTGCGCTCGACGGTGAGGGTCGCTGGACCCCCTTCGGCCCGCTCGTCGACGGCCGCCACATGGCATGGACCACCTCCATCCGCCCCGACACGAAGCACACCGCCGCCCTGGTCCGCATCGTATGGATGGAGCGCGAGGCGTTCCGCTTCGAACAACACCCCGGGGACAAGCTGGAGAAGCCCTGGGCACGCCCGAACTTCGTGGCCCCCGAAGAGCAGTCGACGCTCGTCGCCGCCTTCTCGGATGGATTCCGGCTCTCCGGCTCCAAAGGCGGGTTCTACCTGCTCGGCAAGGAGAAGCGGAAGCTCCGAGCCGAGGCCGCGTCCCTCGTGGTGGACCTGCACGGCCGGCCCGGGGTGGGCCTCGTCCCCCGGGACTACGCGCTCGCCGACCTGGAGTCCGTCCGCCAGAACCTCGATCTCATCGTGGACGACGGCGCGGTGGACCCGAGGCTGGTCAAGGAGCCCAACGCCCAGTGGGGCTACACCGGCCCCGACAACAAGACCGCCACCTGGCGCTCGGGCGCCGGCGTGCGGGTCGACGGGAGCTTTTTGTATGTGGCGGGGCCCGCGCTGAGCATCACCACCCTCGCGGAAACCCTGGTGAGGGCGGGCGCGGTCCGGGGGATGCAGCTGGAGATCAACCGCGAGTGGATCACCTTCTCGAGCTACGCCGCGGACGCCTCGGGGAAGATCAAGGCTCGCAAGCTCGACGCCCGCATGGTCCACCCGGCGGATCGGTACCTCACGGAAGACACCCGCGACTTCATGGCGGTGCTGCGTCGACCGGAGGCGCCGCCGCCGGAGGCGGCGGCGCCCGGGCCCCCTGGGGCTACCGGGCCGGCCGCACCGAAGCGCGCCCCCACACCGTGATCTGTGCCGTCGCAGTCCAGCTCCCGCGGCGTCGGCCGTTACCTGCGGTAACATCCGCGGCGGACGCTGTGGATTAGGACGCGTTCGTCCAAGAGGTTCCGTGTTCCCCTTGCTCCTCTCCCACGCACTGGCCGCCGAGCCCGCCGCGTCGCAGCACCTCTACCTGGGCGCTGCCCTCCCTCTCGCGGGCGGCGGCGTCAGCAGCACCGGCGACACCCTGTTGCTCCTGGACCTCGCGCCGGTGGCCCTGGAGTGGCGGCTCTCCCCCACCTGGGGCCTCCGCCTCGACGGCGACGCGGACTACCTGCTCTCCACCAGCGGGAACAGCTGGCGCGGTGGGTCGGTGCGGATGTCGGGGCTGCACTACTTCGGGCGCGCCGCCGCGACGGACGGGATGACGGGCTTCTTCCTCGGGCCGGTCGCGGGGGCCGGCTTCGCCGACGGCGTGGCGCCGCGCCCCCTCGTCGGCGCCGCCTTCGGCTACTCCGGCGCGCTCGGCCCCCGTCTCCGCTGGCGTACCGGCCTCGACGGGACGGTGGGGTTCGCCGGGCAAACGCCCACACCGGAGCTCCACGTCACCCTCTTCGAGGTCGGCGGGTTCGTCTTCTGAGCGAACGCCGCGCCGCCGCGGCGCCGCCGACGTCGGTCCTGGCTCGCGAGGGTGGAGGAGGGCCGGGAGGGGAACCCCCCCCTCCTCTTCGCCTGGTTCAACGGCCCTCTTGAGCCGACCGACCGCTACTGCGCCGGCGCCACAGTGGGCTCCACGGCTCCCGCGCCCGTCGGCGCCGCCCCGCTCGCCGCCTCCCCTTGCGTCTGGCCGCCCTCCGCGGCCGTCGGCGCCGACGCACCCTCCGTCGTCGCCCGCGCGGTGGCCGCCATCGAGCTCCGCCCCTCACCCCAGGGCCAGAGCACGCCGCGGAGCTGCCCAACCGTGCAGACCTCGCGCTCCTCCTCCACGATCGTCTCCGCCGCCGCCGCCGCCGCCTTCTCCTCTTCCGTCGCCGTCGACCCGGGCCGCGAGAGGTCCCAGATCGCGGTGTAGCTGTCCTGGTAGTACGGGGTTCCCAGCGCCACTTCCAGCCGCGACTCGATGGTCTGCGTGAGCGACGAGTCGGTGCCGCGCGCGAGCAACGCCCGGTCGAACCACACCCAGCGGACCGCGGCCCGTACCTCGTCCTCGTCGGCCTTGGTCCACGGCTTCATCAGGTCGTCCGCCTGCACCAGCTCCGCGAACCACGGGTTCTCCAGCCACGTGTCGTAGCTGGCCGCGCGCACGGTCTCGACGTGGTCGCCCATGCCCGAGACCATCGGCTGGTGGTGGAACGACTGCTCCACCATCGACACGTCCGGGGCGCCCATCGGAGTGGACAGCACCGGACCCGGGTTCATCCGTACGATCACGGAGGCCGGCATCTCGGGTACCGCGAGCACGCGCCCCGGGCCGAGGTGGTTGCTGCGGCCCTCGAGGATGACCAGCACCACGAGGAGCCACGGGAGCACCTTCACCCGGCTCGCGTCGAGGATCGGCGCGAGCGACATCGCGGCCACGCAGTAGCCGACCGAGAGCACCCGCGCGGGGAAGTTCAGCCGCGAGATGAAGCTGGAGTGGGCGAACAACCAGCCGTAGGGGCGATTCTCCAGCACCGACCCGAAGGCGACGAAGCGGGCGCCGAGCGCGAACCACAACGCGATGGCGAGGCCGATGGCCAGGGCAGGCGCGCGCTTGAAACGAGCGAACGCCCCGAGGAGCACCACCGCCGTGGAGACGAACGCGAACTGGCTGTAGAGTCGATTGGAGCGCTCCACCGACTCCAGCCACATCCCGGTCTTGGAGATGTCGAGGTCGATGCCCGGAATCTGCCCGGCCCGGCTCGCCTGGAGGATCGGCCACGCCAAGGGGGCCACCACGAGCACGGCCACGAGGACCGACACCGCGAACTTTCCGGCCAGCTTGGGGTTTTCCACCAGCTTTCCGATCCCGTACGGCGCGAGGACCAGCGCGAAGAAGATCGGGAGATACCAGTAGGTGAGCCCCTGAAGTCCGACGAGGAGGCCGAGGAGCGCCGCGTCCCTCCAGGAAGCGAAGCGCATCAAGACCAGGATCGCCGGCGGGACGAACCACAACATCGCCTGGGTGGGCCGCCCGCCCCCCATCTCGGAGAGCACGTAGGGGTTGGTGGCCCACCAGAAGGTGGCGACCACGGCCGCCCCGGGAGAACGCGGCGCGAGCTGACGCGCGAGCGGGAAGAACGCGACGGCGTTGCCGATGACGATGAGCACGCAGGTCCACAGCTCACCGCGACCCGTGCCCAAAAGCACCTGGAACGGCACGGAGAGCAGGGCGTCGAGCACGTTGGCGCCGTTGAGCACCAGGAAGTCCATGCCGCCCGGCGAGTACATCCGCGTCGTCGCGCGGGGGAAGTGCCCGGAGAGCACCTCCTCGCGCACCCAGTCGTACATCCAGAAGGTGCCGTGGGCGTCGGGGCTGGAGCCGACCATCGGGTAACGGAGCCAGAACGGACCGTCTCCGAAGGCGTGCCACACCACCAGGAGCAGCGCGAGCGCCGCGATGACCCACCAGCGGCGCGTCACGAGGCGGTGCTCCCCTGGGCGAAGATCCGGTCGACGTTGGGCGGGAGCGGCACCCCGGCCGTCCGCGCCGCTTGCACCCGCAGCGCCGAGCAGGCTCCGCGCAAAAGCGCCTCCGCCACCGTGACGACCCCGCGCGCCGGCACCGCCTCCAGGTCGGAGCCCTTCACCCAGTCGTTGAACAGCCCCATCGCCGGGCCGCACCACACCTGGTAGTCGCGCTTGCGGCTGGCCTCTCCCAGCCGCGCCCATCGGGAGGACATCCCGAGGTACCAGCGGAAGGTCAGCGCCATGCGGTGCCGGGGCTCCTTCGCGGCCTTCTCGGCCTCCCGAGGGTCGCGCGCACGCCAGTACGCCTCGGTCTCGGCCCAGACCTCGTCCAGCGGCCGCTGGAAGATCTGCTTCTCCACCTTGGCGCGGTCCGCCGCGGGGATGGCCTCGATGCCGTCGTAGGCCTTGTAGAGCTCGTAGAGCTTCGCGGCGCGCTGCGCGTACATCGTGCCCCGGGCGAGCACCTGCACCTGCGCGCCGATCTCGAACATGTCGGGCGCGGGCCCCTCGGTCACGTCCGCGAAGCCAGCTTGCGCCAGCATCTCCTTCACCTCGGCGGAAGTGGCAGCCTCGGGCGTACACTGATTCACCGAGCCGGTCATCACGTAGTCGCCGCCGAGCTGGAACGCCGCGGCCATCGACCACGGGTCGCCGATGCCGCCGGCCGCGCCGACGCGCACCCGCTGACGGTACCCCTGCTCGGCCGAGACCCGGTCGGCCAGGCGGCGGAGGATGGGGATGATCACCGGGAGCGGCCGACGATCGGTGTGGCCGCCGCTGTCGGCCTCCACGGTGATGTCCTCGGCGATGGGGATGTTCTTCGCCATCGCCGCCTGCGTGGCGGTGATGGCGCCGCTGGCCACCAGCTCCGCCAGGAGCTTCTCCGGCGCCGGACGCATGAAGGGCTCGGCCACCTCCGGCCGCGACACCTTGGCACAGAGCCGGTTCGGCACGACAATCCGACCGTCTACCTCATGGATCCCGTGGAGACGGTAGCGCACCACGGAGGGAGTGAGGCCCATGAAGGCGCTCGCGTCCACGTCCCGAACGCCGTGCTGCAGGTACAGGTCGACCGTACGCGCCTCCACCGCGGGCTCGGCCGGGTTGTGCAGCAGGTTGAACCCGAACGGACGCCCACCGGAGCCCGCGCCGATCCGCACCAGGGCGGCCTCGACGGCCTCGACCGGCAACCCCCCGGCGCCGAAGTACCCGATCATCCCGGCCCGACCCATCGCCAGCACCAGCTCCGCGCTGGAGATGCCGCCGGCCATCGCGCCGGCCGCGTAGGCGAACCGCACCTGATGCGCGTCCCGATAGCCGGGGCTGCCGAGCTGCTCGGGGGCGAGCGGCGGGAGCACGAACTGCGCGCCACCTAGCGGGAACCCCTCATACCAGGCGCCATCTTTGTAGTGCACCGCGCGGGAGCCGTCGTGGAGTGCCTCCACGATGTCCTGCACAGGAACTTCCAGGGGAATGTCCTGCTCCGCCGACTCGCCGGACTGCCAACGGGTGCGCACGCGTACGGTGCCGCCCGCGCGCCGCTCCACGGTGAGGCTCACCTCGGCGTCTTCGAGCTCCACGAGGTCCACGCCTTCGGCCAGGAGCGAAGTGAGCGCACCGGGCCCGGCGGCGTCGAGCGCGCGGGCCAGCCCCCTCCCCTCCCCCACCGACTCCTCCAGCTCCCCGCCTCGCCACGTCCGGGTAAAGGCAGCGCTCGCCCGCAGATCCATTGAGCCCTCTCGCACCGCGGGGACTAACCAGGACAGCCGGACGCCGCGCGCTCGCGCCTCGCTCCCCGCCACTTCAGCGTGTTTCGGACCGGTCGCCGCCGGTGTTCCGGCCGCCCTCGGTGGCGGGCGTCGACGAAGGACGCGCCGGCTTCGTCGTCGCTTCGGGAGCGGGAAACAGAGGCACAACGCCGAGCGCCGCGGCCCAGCCCAGGACGGTGAGCATCACCAGCAGCACCATCACCGCGGCGTACGCGTTCGCCACGGTCTCGGCCCGATTCGCCCGACCCCAGGCTTCGTCGAGCCCACGCTGCGTCACCGACAGCTGCTTCTGGACGGACAAGAGGTGGGCTTCGAGGTCGAGGATTCCGTGCGCGGCCATCACCTCGTCGACCGTCGGCGGCCGCGGACCTTCTACCCCCCGCGTCGCCAACCACTGGCCCACGAGCAGGGCCTTGGGATGACGAGGAAACGTCCCGAGCACCCGGGCCACCCCCTGAGCATCCTCCGCGATCAACGCGTCGAATAGCTCGGCCGTCCCCGGACGCTCACGCACCCGCTCCAGGGCATCGACGAGGGCGGAGGTGTCGGGGGCGAGGTCGTTCACGAAGGACCCGTAAGCCGAACGACGCGGACGAAGGGGGCGCCATACGCCCTTCCTGCCCGCACCACCCGGCTCAGGCGCAACCCCCGTCGGCCCTCCCCTTCCATCGCCCGCCTCCGCGGTGTCCCCGCGAGGCGGGTCACCCGCGACTCCCGACGACCTGAAACCCCGGCCAGAGCTGCATGAGGACCTCCACCACGGCCGCATCAAGGTCCATGCTGCCGACATCCCGGGCCTCGATCCACGCTTCGGCGAAGCCCGCCGGGGGACGGAAGTCGAGCGCCGCCAGGTCGTGTTCGGCGCCGCAATTGCAGTGAATCGTCCGCGCCCCGCCTCCCCTCCAGGCTTCCAGCGCCCCGACGAAGCGGTCCACGAGGGAACCGCCGTCGACCGGGCAGTAAACCCGGAATCCGCCCTGGGCATTCGCAAAGAACCGCTGGGAATCGGCGCTCCCCGGTCGGCGCAGACGCTCTCCGCCCGCCGAGATCGGCCGCGCCCCGAGCGCGGCGAGCACCGCCTCCGGCGCCGGGCCCCCCCCGGGGGGCCGCAGCACCAGCAGGTTCAGCCGCGACGACGCGCGCGGAGGCACCCCGGACGCCGGCTCAGAGCCGCCCGTCCGAGATCGCCGCCCGCAGCGCTTCGTGGACCTTGTCGTAGTCCTCGATCCCCGCCGACGGCATCGCCGCCACCAGCCCGGCGTCGGCCGCCTGCGCGGCACCCCACGCCTCCTTGGCGGCGCCTCCATCCCCGCACGCCTGGCAGGCGATGGCGCGCACCAGGTGCAGCGCCGAGGCGACGTCCGCGCGCTTGGGCTCGAGCGCCAGCCCCCGATCCGCCTGGGCCGCCGCTTCCGGCCAGTCCTGCTTGCGGAGCGAGAGCTCGGCGAGCCGGAACAGCGCCAGCGGCTGGCTGGGATCGAACGCCAGGCTCTTCTCGTAGTGCTGGGCCGCCTTGTCCGGCATGCCGAGGCGCACGTCGAGCACCAGCCCCTTGGCCAGGTAGGCCTCGGTCACGTCCGAGGGTTCGTGGGTGTGGTAGATGACGTTGTTGTAGATGTTGAGCAGGTTGCTCCAGTCTCCCTGCGCGGCCATCACCAAGCCGAGGCCCTTGAGCGCGTCGATGTCGTTGGCGCGCATCTCCAGCGCCTTCGAGAGGCGCTTGCGCGCCCGATCGACCTGCCCGAGGTGGAACTCGGCCACCCCCAGCCGCGCGTAGGTGCGCGCCAGCTGTTCGCTCTGCCCGAGCCCGCCGGTGAGCTGCATGATCTGCTTGTAGACCTTCTCGGCCTTCGCCCACTCCTTCGCGCCCAGGTAGAGCGGACCCACCGCCTCCAACGACGGAAGGTGGGTGACGTTGAGCCCGAGCGCGTGCTCGTAGCGCTGGATGGCCAGCTCGTTCTGCCCGCTGCGGCGGAGGGCTTCCGCGAAGCGGTAGAAGAAGGTGGACCCTTCGATCTGGGCGTCGAAGTCGTCGCGGTCGCGGGCGAGCTCTTCTCCTTCCAGGCGCTCGAAGAGCGTGGCGGCACCGGCGGAGTCGCCGTTGTCGAAGAGGAAGTCTCCGCGGAACCGGAGCGCGTCGCCCTGGTTGGGGTCGATCGAGAGCAGCTCGTCGTAGATCGCCGCGGCGCCCGCCTTGTCCTGCAGCGCGTCGAGCCGGGTGCGGGCGGCGCGGGCGAGGCAGTCAAGCTTCTCCTGCGCGTCCGTGGTGCTGCGGGCGCGCCGGAGCACGACCTCCACCAGGCGAGCATGCTCCCCGCGCGCGGCGAGGAGCCGCTCGTAGGAGACGAACGCCCCGGCGTCCGCGTAGGTGCCGCTGGTGGCGGACTCGAAGAAGCGCAGCGCGTCGTCTTCACGACGAAGCTGCGCGGCGCTCACCTCGCCGAGGCGACGAAGCAACGAAGTCCGATCCTTGCCTTCGAGGTGCGCCGTGAGCGCCCGTCCGTACTCGACGAAGCTCGGCCAGTCGCCGGACGCTTCGGTGAGCACGCAGAGGTGCGCGAGGGCCTCGCGGTCATCGCCCGCGAGCTCCAGCACCTTCTTCCACGCGTCGGTGGCGACGGCGCGGTCCTTGATCTTGTCTTCCCAGGTGCGGGCGATCTGCACGTACGCCTCGACCTGATCGCGGCCGGTGGCGAGCGCCGCCTGCCGCGAGAGCACGCCGACCACGCCCTGCCAGTCGCCGGCCGCGGCCGCGAGCCGCTGGATGCCGACGAGGGCCTCGCGGTCGTCCGGCTGGTGGTCGAGCGCGCGGGTGAGCGCCGCCCGGGCACCATCGAGATCGCCGCTGCGTTCGAGCACTTCCGCGCGGCGCCGCTGCAGACGCGCGCGCTCGGTGGGCTCGCCCGACTGCTCCGCGAGCTGGTCGAGGAAGCGCACGGCCATCCCCTGATCCCCGCGAGCGCCGGCGATACGCGCGAGCGCTTCGAGCACCTCGCGATCGCCGGGGCGCTGCTCGTGGAGCTTCTGGTAGAAGTCCCACGCTTCGTCGCTGTCCGCGAGCTTCTCGGCGAGCAGCCAACGTGCCCGCGACGCGAGGCGATCCTGTGCGTCGCCCGTGGCGGTGGACATGCGGCCCTGGATGAGCTCCAGCAGCGCGTGCCAGTCACCAGCGGTCTCCAAGCCGCGTTCGAGGCGGAGCAGCCACGGCAGCGTGACCGTGGCGCGGGCGAGCTCCTCCCGCCAGGCCTGGATCGCGCCCACCACATCGCCCGCTTCTTCGAGCGCGTCCCCGAGGCCGGACTGCGCGTCCGCCTCCAGGGCACCGAACGCCTTACGAAGCCCCTCGCTGTCCTGCTTGCGCACGAGGGCGCCGCGCAGGCCATCGAAGGCCCGACCGGGGCGGACATCGGCTTCAAACGCCATCCACCAGTGGCCGTTGGCGGCGTCGGCCTCGCCCAGGCTCTCTTCGAGCACGGCGGCTTCGGTGGCGTGAAGCGCCCGGACGCCGGCGCTCTCGGCGGCGGCGGCGAGCGTGGCGTGCGCGCGGGCCCGCACGCCGGGATCACGGCTCACGCGGGTGAGCAGCGAGGCAGCGGCGGCATCCCCGTGCGCGTCGAGCGCGCGCTGGAGCACCTTCGCGGCGCCCTCGCTGTCGCCCAGGGCGTTCTGGCGGAGGCGGGCGGCGTCGAGCCCGTCGGCCTCGCCGGCCTCCTGGAGCGCACGGAGCGCCTCCTCGGGGTAGCCGGCGGTCTCGGCCACGCGGGCGAGCGCGCCGAGGGGGCGGCCGGGCACCCCGACGGCGCCAAGGACCTCGCTGAGGCCACGGAGGAGCGCCTCGGCGTCCCCCGCGTCGGCGGCGAGCTCGGCCGAGCGGGCGTAGCAACGCGCCCGCTCGTGTTCGTCCTGGGTGGCGGCGGCGCGCTTGCTCAGCAAGTCGAGCAGCGCGGGGAGGTCGCTCTGCGACCACGCCATGCGCTCGGCGAGCTGGGCGGCGCCGAAGTGGGCCGCATCGTCGCGGAGCACCTCGCGCACCAGCTGCGCGGGATCGGCGTCGGGCAGCCGCTGGGCGGCCTCGGCGGCGGCGTAGAGGCGCCAGTGGCGACGACCGAGGTCCTCGCTCATCTCCGCCTGACCGCGCTCCAGGCGGTAGCAGAGCGACCAGTCGCCCGCCCGCGCGGCCAGCTCCTTGAGCAGGAGCACGGCGGGGAGGAAGCCGGGAGAGACCTCGAGGCAGCGCTGGAGGCTGGCCATCGCCTCCGTGAGGTTGTCGGTACGATCGGCGAGCACCCGACCCGCCCGGTAGGCCAGGCTCACGGCCTCGTTGGAGTCGCGCGTGGCGACCGCGGCCTTCGCGAGCACCCGCCCGAGCTCCAGCCAGTCCCCGCGGGCTTCGAGCACGCGGGTGTAGGCGTCGAGGCTGGGAGCGAAGTCCGCCACGGACGCCAGCGCGAGGCGGTACTGCTCCACCGCCCGCTCATCCTGACCGAGGCGGAACTCGTACACCGCGCCGGCGCGGTGACGTTGCAGGGCCACGCCCGCAGGATCTTCCGCGAGCAGCGCCCGCTGCTCATAGATCGCGGCGAGCTCGGCCCAGGCCGAGAGCCGCGTGTACACCCGCTCCAGGCCCTCGAGGGCCGGCAGGTAGCCAGGCGCATAGTCGAGGACCCGCTCGTAGTTCTTCCGCGCCAGGGCTCCGTCGCCGAGGGGGCCTTCGCAGGTCTCCCCCATGCGGAAGAGCACGGTGACCATCACCGCCGGATCATCGAGCCGCGCGAGGCGGGTCTCGAGGAAGGCCACGAGCTCGGTCCACGCACCGGTGGCCTGGAGCAGGCGGAGCACCGCCTCCGCCGCGGGCGCCGCCGCAGGATCTTCCGTGGCCGCACGGTAAGCCTCGAGCGCCTCAGCGGGGCGGCGGAGCCGCTCCTCGAGCACGTTCCCGAGCCGATACTGAAGGAACGAGCGGGCTTCCGGCGCAGAGTGGGCGATCTCCTCGCTGAGCGAGGTCACCAACGACTCCCACTGCTCTGCCTCGGCGCACCAGGTGTGGTACTCGTGGCGTAGATCGTGGGCGCCCGGCGCGGCGAGCACCGCGGCCCGCAGGCAGACGCCCGCGCCCGCCTCGTCCAGGAGCTGTACGCGACGCACGCGGCCGGCGCGGGCGTGCCACCATGCGGCATCCTCCGCGTGACCGGCGGCGGCCAGGCGCTCGCCCTCCGCCGAGTACAGGATCGCCAACGGGGCCCAGGCCGCCGTGGCGCGGTACCGGCGCTCCAACGAGAGGAACGCGGCCGTGCTCTCCGGCGAGGCGGCGCGAGCCGCTTCGTTGGCCCGGATCGCGTCGTCCATGCGGCTGAGCTTTCGCTCGAGCAGGTCGGCGCGCTCCAGGTGGAGCTGCGCCGCGACGGGGCCGGTGTGCTCGGCGGCGAGGCCGTCGAGGGCGCCAAGCTCCAGCTCGGCGTCCTGCGCGGCGCGGGCGACCTCGCGGAGCACCACCAGGAGCCCCGGATCGTCGGGCCAGGTGGCGCGGGCACGGGTGAGCTCGGCGCGGGCCAGCGGCTCCTGGCCGAGCTGGTCGCGGACGATGCGCGCGGCGAGCACGGTCGCCTCTGCGGCGCCCGAGCCATGGCTGTTGCTCGCCACGCCTTCGAAGGCGATGCGGGCGGCGTCGGCGTCGCCCACGGAGAGGGCAACGGCGACCCGATCCCGCCAGAACTGTGCGGAGGCGGGGCGTGCGGAGGCGGCAGCGCTGCTCGCCTCGAGCAGGCGGCCCGCGAGCTCCAGGTCGACCGCGCGGACGCGGGCGAGGTGGGCAGCGGCACCGTAGAGCACCGCACGAGCTTCGCCATTCGCCGCCTCGGCGGCTGCTTCGAGCTCCGCCACGATGGCGTGCCACGCCGAGCGGGCGTCGGCCGGAGGGGTCCAGGCGAGCATGGTCGCGGGGACCGCGGTGACGACGGACTCGTGGCCGAGCAGCGGCGAACCCGCCGGGAGCTCCTCGGTGGCGCTGCCGGAGATCACCTCGGTCTCCGCCGAGTCTTCGCTGGTGATCGCCGGGAGCAGCGACAGCGGCAGCGGCGAAGGCATCACCGGCTCGGCTTCCGGAATGAACGTCGACGTGGCGACGAAGACCGGGGGCGGCGGGGCGGCCTCCGGGAGGTCGGCTTCGCTCGGCTCGACCGCGGCCGGCGGCGCGGCCTCGACGGCGGGCTCGGGCGCCGGAGGCGCCGATTCCACCACCGGTTCCGGCGCGGACGCAGGGGCTTCCACCGCCGGCTCCGGCGTCGTGGTCGCGGCTTCCACCACGGGCTCCGGCTCGACCGGCGCCGCGACGGGCTCCACGGGAGCCTCATCCGCGGGCGCCGCGATCACCGGTACCGGCGCTTCGACCGGCGCTTCGGCGACGGGCTCGGCCGCCGGCGGCACCTCGGCCACGGGCGCCTCGACGGGCTCCGGCGCGGCGGACGTGGCCTCCACCAGGGCATCCGCGGCGTCTTCTTCCGCCAGCATCTGCTCCTTGGACTTCCGCTTGAACACGCGCGTGGCCTGGTCCTGCATCCCCCGCGCCGCCCGACGCGCTTCGGCCTCCAGCTCCGCCTGACGCGCCTCCTCCTCCCGCCGCTTCGCCGCTTCCGCCGCCTTCCGCGCCTCTTCGACACGACGCGCCTCCTCGGCGACCCGCGCTTCTTCCGCCTTGCGCGCCTGCTCGGCGAGCCGCAGCTCCTCCGCCTTGCGCGCCTCCTCGGCCAGCCGAGCTTCTTCCGCCTTGCGGGCCTCCTCGGCCTTTCGCGCTTCTTCGACCTTCCGGTCTTCTTCGGCCTTCTTCGCCTCTTCGGCCTTCTTGGCCTCTGCGGCCTTCTTCGCTTCCTCCGCCGGATCGCCCCATTCGCTCGGGCCGGAGTTGAAGAAGTCGTCCTCCAGATCTCCAAACCCCTGGTCATTCGAGTTCTTGCGCGACATCCGGCGTCTCCTGCGGGCGTAGGGAAAGCGCGATGTAACCGGCGCCGGGCGATCGGTCAGGGCTTCAGGGGCAGCGCCGCAAGGATGAACTTCACGTCCGCATCGTCGAAGTAGAACCCGCCCCCGGCGTACCCGGTGACGTACCCATGTTGGGCGCCCATGATCACGCTGTCGAGGCCGCCTTCGAAGTACAGGTGCCGCCACGGCAGCCACCGCGCGGTGAGCTGGAGGTTCGGCGTGCCGTCCATCAGCGGGTAGCTGCCGTACGTGAAGTCGAAGAGGTCGGCGCCGAGCATCAGCTTGTCGTGCGCGAGGTAGTAGTCGAGCCCCACGCCGCCGGCGTTGTCCTTGATGCCGAAGCGCAGCACCGCGTCGTTCCACCGACGGGCAAACTGAAAGCTCATGCGGTACCCGGGCTTGACCACGACCTCCTGATAGCTGGAGCCGAAGTCCGGAAACACATGTGTTTCCGAGGAGATGTCCCCCTGAGGGTGCCCTGCGAGCTCAAACACGTACCAGTGGTCCTCGGCGGGCATGAGCCGCACCCCGACCCCGTTGCGGGCGCCCCCGGCGACCGGGTTCTCCGCCAGGGAGCCGTCCGTCGGGGCAGAGCCGAAGTACACGTCTCCCCGGTAGTAGACCTCGGTCTTGATCTGGGAGGCGTTGCCCACGAGCCCGTTGACCTGCTCCAAGGTGTCGTTCACCGAGTCGATCGTCTTGGAGTCCTTGAGCAGCTGCCCGACGGTGCCCTCGCCGCGGTCGAGGCCTCCGGTGATCGACTCGATGTGGGCCAGCGAGGCGTCGAGCTTCTCGGTCGCCGCCTTCACCGCGGCCATCTCGCTGTCGACGTCCTTTCCGGTGTGGTCCACGACGGCCTTGAGCGCCTCGGACACGTCCTTGAGGTTCTGGGCGATCACCGCGATGTCGTCGCTGTTGGAGTGCGCGATGCCGTTGAGCTCTTCGCTGAGCTCACGCACGTTGCGGATGGTGAGCTCGAGGTCGGCGCGCGTGGCGTCGTTATCCGTGATCTCGCGCACGTTTGCGGTGATGACCTTCACGTCCCCCGCGATGTCGTTCACCTTGCGGGTGACCCCTTCGAGGTCCGGCGGCATGTCGCCGACGGTGATCGTGTCCCCGTCGTGCAGCAGCGTGGTGGACGCGCCGGGCACGATGCGAATGCTCTTGTCCCCGAGCATGCCTTCGGACTTCATCGCCGCGAGGCTGTCGGCCGGGAGCTCGACGTTGTCGAGGATCGCCAGCGTGAGGTGCGCCGTCCCGCCGCGGAGCTGGAGGTCCTCCACGTGCCCGACGATCACCCCCGCGATGCGGATGGGCGTCGTGCGAAAAACACCTTCAGCCGTGGGGAAGTCGGCGTAGACGAAGTACGGTTCCCCGGCCTCCCCCGGCTTGTCATCGCTCGCGAGGATCGCCCAGCCCACCCCAACGAGGACCAGGAGCGTGAGGAGCCCGACGCGGAACTCGGTGGTGAAGCGGCCCATGAAGCGCGCGCAGCATATCCGGCCGCTCCGATTCCGGATACGAGCGACCCGTGCTGCTGACCTGGGCCCTGGTGGCCCCCGCTCTCGCCGCCTCCTGGGACCCCGACCTCCGGTGGCGCACGCTCCACACGGAGCACTTCAACATCACCTTCCACGACGGCGAAGAGCAGATCGCCGAAGAGATGGCGGTAGCGGCCGAGGATGCCTATCGCACCCTCACCGTGGAGCTGGGGAGTACGCGCCCGCGACCGGTCGACGTGGTGCTCGTCGACTGGACCGACGTCGCCAACGGCATGGCGCAGACCGTCCCGACCGACGTCATCACCATCTACGTGACCAACCCCACGGGAGACTCCACCCTCGGCCTCTACGAGGACTGGAACGAGGCGATCATCACCCACGAGCTCACCCACATCCTCCACATCGACACGGTGGAAGGGCTGCCGCGGGTGGCCCGCTGGCTCATGGGCTCGCTGATCTCCACCCACCAGGTGGCGCCACTCTGGACCATCGAGGGCCTCGCCACCTTCGAAGAGACCCGGTACACCGCCGGTGGACGCGGCCGCTCTCCGATGGTGGACATGGTCAAGCGCGCCGCCGTGCTCGACGACGCCTTCCCCCCGCTCGGAAACCTCGACGGCCTCCAGGCCCTGCCTCCTTCGGGGAACCTCCGCTACCTCTTCGGGCAGGACTTCATCCAGTACATCGCCGACACCCGCGGCACCGACAAGTGGACGGAGTGGGTGCACCGCTACGGCGCGAGCGTGCCCTTCATCCTCCCCGCGAAGCGGACCTTCGGAGCCGACTTCGTCACACTCTACAAGGAGTGGAAGGCGGAGTTGACCCGGCGATACACCGCGCAGGCGTCGGCGATCCAGGCCGAGGGGGAGACCCCGCTGCGCCTGGTGGGCGATCCCGGTCGCTCCTGCGGACCGCCGAGCTTCAACCCCGTCACCGGGGACCTCTGGTATAGCTGCGCCGATCCTGCCCGCGGCAACGCACTCTGGCGAGTCCCCGCCGGCGAGGCCCGCCCCCGCATCGCCGACAAGGGCAAGTTCGCGGACGACATCCAGTGGCGAAACGACGGCGAGGCCTTTCTCTACACGACCTCCCACGTGCAGGACCTGTACTCGGTCGTCGACGACGTCTCCCTTTACACTCCGGCCACCGACTCCACCCGCTCGCTCACGACCGGGAAGCGGGCGCGCGACGCGACCTTCTCCCCGGATGGCACCCGGGTTGTCTGCATCACCAACGAGCTGCAGCAGAACCAGCTGGCCGAGCTGACGATCGACCAGCGGCTGCTCCCGCTCACCGCGAACACCGACAACACCCAGCTGTCGACGCCGCGCTTCTCTCCGGACGGCTCCCGCATCGCCGTGAGCGTGTGGACCGCCGGCCAGCGGGACCTCTGGCTGTACACGGCCAGCGGCAAACCCTGGCGCCGCCTGACCTGGGACACCGCCCTGGACTTCCAGCCGGCGTGGTCGCCGGACGGCTCCATCCTCTACTTTGCGAGCGACCGGAGCGGCGTCCCCAACGTGTACGCGGTGGACTTCACCGACGGGCACCTCTACCGCGTCACCAACGTGGTGATCGGGGCGTTCGCCCCCAGCCCGAGCCCCGACGGACACACGCTCGCGGTCGAGACGTACACGGGCGGCGGCACGCGGGTCGCCACCGTGACGCTCGACCGAGACACCTGGAAGGACCTCGGGGAGCTCCCCAGGCTTGAGGAGGATGAGCCCGCGCTTGCCCAGCTCCCTCCCCTCGATCCTCGGGTGCGATCGGGCAAGGAGCCGGAGCGTGTCGCCGGGCGGGAGGCCCGAGACGAACGCCGGGCGAAGGCGGCGGCGAAGGCGGAGGCGAAGCTGGCGCGGGAGGCGAAGGCCCACGCGCACCGGGATGCCCGGCGGCCTCCCGGCGACCGCCCCCGCCCGAACGACGGGGCGGAGCCGGACAAGGCGACGAGCGATTCTGCCAGCGCTCCGGCCCCTGTGGGCGCCGCGCCCGCACCGGCGGTCGCGGCGCCCACACCCGCCACACCCGCCACGCCGGCCCCCGCCGCCCCCGATCCCCGGATCGGCCCGTACAACCCCCTCCCCTCGCTGTTGCCGCCCCGATACTGGGTACCCGGCACCCTGCTGACCACCACGGGCGAGAACTACGGGTTGTACCTTAGTGCGTACACCGGCGGGGTGGATGTGCTCCGCCAGTACGGGTACTCCGGCTACGCCACCTGGCGTACCGACGCGAACTTCCTCGGCGGCGGGGCCAGCTTCACCCTGAACAAGTACCGGCCGGTCTTCGGCGCCTCGGTGAGCACCTACGTCTCCCCCTACGGCACCGTCTCCACCTACTCCACCCCCCCGAAGGACGGCGGCGCGTGGATCCCCGGCATCGAACACACCGATCAACGCTACTGGGACCACCGCGTCCGGGGCGCCCTCTCCGGCTACTACCCCCTCGACGAACACTCCAGCCTCAGCGGCGGCTGGCGGGGGGAGCTCCGGGAAAGCAAGGATGCCCTCCCCGCGGACGTGTACTACGCCGGCCTGCCCACGCGCGGCTTCTTCAGCACGCTGCAGCTTGGCTGGTCCCGCGGGGACGGCGAGGCCTACCCGCTCTCGATCTCCCCGGAGAAGGCGCGCGTCCTCGGCTTCGGCGTGGAGTACACCGCTTCGTGGCTGGGAAGCCAGGCCTACGACGAGCAGAACCAGCTCCAGCCGTTCGACCAGCTCCAGCTCAGCGGGGAGTGGCGAGAGTACGTGCAGGCGCCGTGGGCGGCCAATCATGTCTTCGCGTGGAAGCTCTCGGGGGGCCTCTCCCTCGGCAGCACCTTCCGCTACGGCAGCTTCCGCCTCGGCGGCAGCTTCTCCGAGAACGGGATCACCGTGATTCCGGAAGAATGGCGTTCGTTGCGCGGCTTCTACCCGGGCACCCGCGACGGCGAGACCTTCTGGCTCGCCAGCGGGGAGTACCGCTTCCCCGTCTGGCAGGTCGACCGGGGGGTGGGCACCCTCCCGTTCTTCATGCGCAACGTCAGCGGCGCCGTGATCGTGGACGCCGGAAACGCCTGGGACGACCCGGCCGACGCCGCGATCGGCAACTCCCTGCTCGGCGTCGGCGCCGAGCTCCGCTTCTCGGCCATCGCGTTCTACGGCATGGGGCTGTACGGCCGGCTCGGCTACGCGTTCTCGGTGCTCGGGGACGGCATCCCCTTCGGCAGCATCGACGCCCTGTATGCTCAGGCGGGAACGTCGTTCTGAGCGGCCGCGACCCGCCACAGCCGCACCTCCCCGATCCCCTTGAGCGTGCGCTCGATCGGCGCCGGCACCAGCCCTGCCTCGTCGAGGAGCGCCATCGCCCGCGGCTCAGCGCGCACGGCCTCCGTGAACACCACCTCCCCCGCTTCCGCCGCACCCTGCGCCCGGGCCGCGAGGTTCACCGTGCCCCCGAAGTAGTCGAGCCCCGCGGCGTCGGTATGCACCGCGAGCGCTGACCCGACGTGCAAGCCCACCTTCAGCGACGGCGGGTGGGCGAGGCCGAGCGTGCTCACCCAGGCCGTGAATCCACGCTGCATCTCCAACGCCGCAGCGATCGCCTCGGGCGTCTCGAAGAACGCGGCCATCACCGCGTCGCCGATGGTCTTGACCACGGTGCCGCCGTGCGCGGCCGCGGCCTCACGAAGGAGCACGAAGTGGTCCCGGACCACGGCGAAAGCCTGGGCGTCGCCCAGCTCTTCGTACATCGCCGTGCTGCCAGAGAGGTCGGTGAACAACAGCGTGACGCTGCGCACGCCCACCCGGAGATCGGAGGCGAGCACCTGGTGGCCGAGGCGCCGCCGGAACGTGTCGTTGGTGGTGAGCATCGTCGCCAGCACCGCCGGAAGTGCTCCGCCGACCTGCGTTAGGTACACCCGGGCGCGGCGTTCGGCGCCGTTCTGGACGTCCAGCGCGACCTCCCCTGCGCGCACGGCCACGTGGCCGCCCACGCCAGGTCGCCACTCCACAGCCTCGCCGGGGCCTGCTCCCGCCGTGATCTCCAGGTCCGCGACGCCGCCGCCCGGCCCCAGTCGCCACTCGCCGTGCGGGACGCCGACGACGGTCTGCACGCGCTGCCCTGGCGCAAGGGTGAGCACGGCGTACTGCGACGGCGCCTTGGCGGGAAAGATGGTGCAGAAGTTCACGTCGAGCTCGGGCACCACGCTGGGGTGCGGCGCGAACAGGACCTCGACGTTGGCGCCGAGATCGGTCTCGGTGCGCACCCCGCAGGCCGGGCAGTCCGCGTGATCCGCGACGTCCGAGAGCAACCGTCCCCCCGCGACCTGCCCGTAGCATCGGGCGCAGCGGACAGACCAGAACAGCTCGGCCGCGCCCGCGTCCACCCCGGCGAGCAGCGCCTCCAGGACGGACTCGCGGGGGAGTCCCCAACGATCCGCGAGCACGAACGCCCGCATCCGGGAGAGGTCGGTGGGGCGTCCGGCGCGGTACAGCTCGCTGAACCGCCCGACGAGCGCGCTGTCCGCGGCGCGCGACCACCGACCCAGGGCAGCCTGCGCCTCGGCGCCGAGCGTCCGACCGGCCTCGTCGTCCCGGGGGAGCGGGTCGGCGAGGTGGGCGAGCGTCGCCTCCCAGCGCCGCTGCATGCCGTTGAGGGAGAGCCCACGACGGAGCATGGCTCCCCACCCGGGCCCCGTGAGCTCCATGTCCACCACCGGCTTCACCCCACCGGGCACCGGCACCAGCTCCGCGCGGTAGTCGCTCCGCGCCACCAGGGGGGAGACGAGATCGCGAACTTGACGGAAAAACCGACCATTCACCCAGCTCGACCACACCTCGGAGAACGCGAGCCGGAGCCCGAGCGGCCCGGCCATCTCGCCCACCAGGAGCGGAAACCCGTCCGGCTGGGGCTCGATCGCCATCGACAGGACCTGGCCGTTGCCGCCGGCGCGGTTCATCCAGTCGGTGTCGCCGAGGAGGCGCCAGGCGCGCTCGACGGTCGTCACCGGCCCCTCGATGTGGAAGCGTTCGGCGGCCGTCCCCGAGAGCGGGTCAGGCGATCCCTCAGGCCAGGGGGTCATCCCGGACATCCTACCCGATCGGACCGGGTGGGCGGCCACGCCCCCCTGTTGGATTTCCTCCAACGTGTGCCTTCCGACGCGACCCGAGGCCGGACACCCGGCGTGTCCCGCGGCGCTTCGCGCCCCCACTCCTGGCACGGCGCGTGCTTACCTTGGTGAGGCATTGGAGGTCCGATGAACTTCTCCCATCTGCTCGTCCCCATCGATTTCTCGGCCCCCTCCGTCCGCGCGCTCCGCCTCGCCGTGAAGCTCGCGCGCCACGGGCGCGCGCGGATCACGGTGGTGCACGTCGTGGCGCCCCCCGTGGCGCCGCTCGCGGCCGACATCTCCGGCTGGGCCGCGCTCGACACCGATTTGATGATCCGGTACCAGGCCGAGATCGAAGGGAACGCGGCGCACCAGCTCCGTCGTGTCGCCGGGGAGGAGATCCCCGAGGACGTCACCTGGTCCACCCTGGTCCGCCCCGGCACGATCGAGGAGGTCATCCTCGAAGCGACGAAGGAGATCGGGGCCGATCTCATCGTCATCGGCACGGTCGGGCGCACGGGGCTCCCGCACCTGCTGCTCGGGAGCGTCACCGAGCGGGTGGTCGCGCGGGCTTCGGTGCCGGTGCTCGTCACCCACTGACCCGCTTGCTCCCGCCCACCCTCACTCGCTGACGCACGTTCCCGTCGCGTCGCTCGTCCACCCCGGGAACGGGCGCGCCTGCTTGATCCAGACCGTCGGCGTACCCGGCGTGTACTTGTCGTCGAACTTCCACTCCACGTCCATCGCGTACCAGTCGTTGGTCTCGCCGTAGGCAGGCTGGAAGAAGGTGTGGATCGCGTCCAACGCCACGCCGAGGTCGTGAGACTCGGTGCGAGTGAGCACGGTCTCGCCCGCGGGGACGATCGTGCTGTGCTGGATGTACACGATCGGCTCGCCCGGATCGTGGAAGTAGTGGAGGTAGGCGTCGGGCAAGAGCCCCGGCTCCGGCGAGACCACGTCCGTCGTGCCCTCCTGGGCGTTCACGTAGAAGGCCGGTTCGAGGCCAGATGAATCAAACGGGTTGTTGGTGATCGCCACTCCGTTGGCCTCCTCGTCGGGGAAGTTGGCGTGCACGAGCAGCGCCATCCCCACGTCGAGGTGGTTCATCGAGTAGTAGTTGCGCTCTTCGTAGGCGCGGGGGTTCCACACCTGCGACCACACCTTCTTCATGGCCCAGGCCACGCTGTCCTTGTCGTCTCCGGGGATGGAGGGGTCCCCGGTCTCGGAATTGTAGAGCCCGGCCCCCGTGAACTTCCCGAGGTCCTCGGAGTTCGTGGAGGAGCGGAAGCGGATGCTCTCCCCCGGGAACAGCTCGGCGGCACGGGCGATGACGGCGTCCACCACCTCCTGGCGGACAGGCTTGGCGCGCAGCTCGTCCTTGAACGCCTCCAACGCCGTCTCCCGGAAGGTCGGGTCGGACCACTGGGGGTCGGCCATCAGCTCGTCCATCCGCGCCCAGAGGCCGTTGTCCTCCATGAACTGGTTGTAGTAGTACATGGGGATGGCGAAGCCGGGCTGGATCGGGATGGGGTTGCCGAGCTCCGCCGCCTCGGTGAGCGCCCCGTAGTTGGTGGCCTTGGCCCCGAACGCGGGGATCGCGCTGGAGATCGCGTCCCCCAACTCGGTGCTCTCCAGGTCGAGGATCGAGTCGGTGTTGCGAAGGTCGGTGACGGCGAGGTCCATCGGCTGCACGACGATGGGGTCGGGCTTGTTGGCCTCCCACCAGGCGTCCGCCTCGGTGCTGGTGATCTCGTGGACCTCCCAGTCAAAAGAGCCGACCGTGAGTTCGACCCACTTGCCATCGAGGGCCTTGAGCTCCTCGAGGTCCTGCGCGCCACGAAGCGCCATGTTCGGCGTTCCCCGGTTCACGGAGAGCACGTTGATGTGCGCCAGCGGCGTCTGGAAGGTGGAGGTGATGATGCCGGCGACGATGGAGATGTCGTTCGGCACCTCGTCGAGCACCACGATCTCCCGGTAGGGCGTGTACCCCCCGTCCACCTCATCCGCGGTGTGGAAGCTCAACAAGCCGGTGCTGGTGCCGGGGTTGAGCGGCTGGTAGTCGATGCCGGCGTACAGGTCGTCGGTGCTCAAGACCGGGATGTCGGCCGGGAGGCCGGCCGCGACCGTCTCCACCGAGGCGCTCGTGGGGTGGAACGAGAGTTTGTCCCCGATCCAGACGTTCTCGCGGATCTTCCGGAACGCGGTGGTGATCATGTCGGCGTCGGCGGTGTCGTACGGCGAGATCTCGTAGACCCACTGATTCGCGCCCTCGTAGTAGGAGAGCGCACCGAGGATGAACCGTCGGTCGGGGCTGTAATACTCCGTGGTGTTGAACTGGCTCATCTCGGGGACGATCGGCAGCCCACCCCCGCTGAGGTGCGTCGACGCGAACTCCCAGTGGATGCAGTAGCGCTTGGAGTTCTGGAAGTAGAGGTTGTCGCTGTCGAGCCGGTCGACCACGGTCTTCACCGAGGTGGCGCCGGGGATGCTCGAATCCGACGGCACGCTCGCGACGAGATCGTAGTCCGCCTTGCAGCCGAGCTGCGTGGCGAAGTCCGGATCACTCTCGGGATCGAGCGTGCAGGCCCAGTCGGTGCCGCCGCTGTCGGTGGGCGCCGTGGCGCACGCGCCAAGGCCGAGCAACATGCCAAACGTCCACCGCTTCATCCGAACCTCGCGGCCCCACCATAGCCGCGCCGGGGCGGGTTCGATCGCGAAAACCACCCGCGGCTTCCGGAGGGAGGCCGAAGGGCTGGAGCCCAGCCGAACCGACCTTCCCCCCAGCCGACGTCGGCGGTCGAGGAGCCGCCGCGGCGAGAATGGCCGGGCGGGCGCCCGTACCGCTCAGTCGACCGCGAAGTCCGTGAGGTGGGCGCGGACCTCATCGACGACGACAGGCGGCTCCACGTGGCGGCGGAACGCGTCGCGCACGGGCACCGCCTGGCCGATCACGGCTTCCAGGTAGCTGTCCTCGGCTTCTCCAGCGAGCGTGGCGTACGTCCCCGCGCGGCCGACGGGGACCACCTTGAGGTCCGAGAGCATGAGCACATACCTGCGCATCCGCGCGGCCGTCGTCGTCACCCACACCGGGTGATGGTCCACGACACGCTGCACCCGCGCGCCCGCCCCGGTGACGTCCGGCGCGAGCTCGCGCGCGGCCTGCACCGCCGCGTCGATCGCCTCGGCGTCCGACCCGAGCCAGAGCGGGTCGTTCGCCTCCACCGACATCTGCACGCTGACCGTGCCCTGAAGGTGACCGCTCCCCGGGAAAAGCCCATGACGGACAAGCCGGAACGCCTGCCCAGGGCCGTCGACGTCGTGGGTGATCCACGGCAGCGACGCCCCGCCCTCGAGCGTGACCTCCAACGCGTGGCGCATCCGCAGCCAGCTCACCTCCTCCGCGACCCCGTTCGGTGCACGCTCGCCGAGGAGCGCGACCACTCGAGCCGGCGCGAGATCCACGAAGACGTCGCCCTCGATTTCGCCTTCGGACGTGGTGACCACGCCGGAGGCCAGACCGGTCACCGTGACGTTGGTGCGCACCTCCACCCCCGCCAACCCCGCGACCAGCTCCGCCGCGCGCCCCTCGGCCGGGCAGGCGAGGTAGCCCTCCGGCGCCCCGCCGTGCACGGCGCGCGCCACGTTCGCCGTGACGCCGCGCGGATCCCCGAACCGACGTTCGGCATACGGCTGGAACAACCGATGGTAGATCGGCTCCCCGTAGTGCTGGACGATCCAGTCGCGGTAGGTGCGGCACTCCTTGCCGCCGCCGATGAGCTTCGCGAGCTCCCGCTGGCCGCGGGCCCGGCCCCACGCCGCCACCGCCGCGCCCACCTGCGCCGCCGGAAACAGGCGCGGCAGCACCGCCCGCGACAGCGGCAGCGCGTGCAACGTGCCGCCCACGAACAGGCCCGAGGTGGCCCCTTCAACCGGGCGCCACCCCTGCGGCACCCGGGTGAACCGTTCGTATCCGGTGCCGACGGGCACGTCGGGGAACGATCGCCCGGCCACATGCGGACCTTCCTGGAGGAGCACCACGGAGCGACCCGCCGCGCGCAGCGCCGCCGCCGCCCGCACCGCCCCGAGGCCACCGCCCACCACGACCGCGTCCGCCATCCTGCGCTCCGAAGCTCGCCGAGGGCCTCCGGACGAGGGTCCGGTCCCGGCGAGCGCCGACGTAATCGTGCGCCGCCGGCTCCGCATGGGGCCGGACCGCGGAAGTCGGCGGGGCGGGGCGGGCGATACAACGGCCGGAGCGCCCAGGCGGCGACCGCGTGCGGCCGGGGCCGCAAGCGAGCCCCTCGCCCCACCCGGGGGCGAGGGGTTGGGGAGTGGGGGTGGGGAGCGGCG
>CAIXRH010000052.1 GCA_903921785.1 uncultured Pseudomonadota bacterium | reverse complement strand
GTTTGTCGCGTTCGGGTGTGAGCTGGAACGGCATGGCGGGGTGCCCGCGTCACGCACGCTCGAACCCGCGGAACGCTGAATTGCAGCGTATTCCGCGCGTGGAGCGGGGCGGGCGGCGGGACGCTAGGCCGCGCCCCGTCCGATGTCAAGCGCGAACGGGGAAGCGCGAGGGGCGGGCGAACCGTCGTCGAAAAGCGAGGCCCGCTCGGGCGGCACCTGGACGCTGCGAGCCGCGCCGCCCCCCACCGCCGAGGTGTTTTCCCCGCTAGTCTGAATCGCCCTTCCCTCGAGATGGCTTCTCCGCTACGGTGCGGCCCGTTCGTCCGCGGAGGGGGAGTCTCTGCACCTGATGTGGACGCACGAACGTGCCGTAGCGGCGTGGCGTGACCGCTCACGCGCGACGGCGGAGGGATTCCCGTGACCGTCTTCTGTCCGAACTGCGGAAAGCCGAACACCGACGAAGCGTCCGCATGCGCCGCGTGCGGCACTGAACTCAAAGCTGCCAGCCCCAAGGTCGCTGCCTCGAAGTTCAAGGGCACGATGATGATGTCTGGGGTGCAGCCGCCGAAGCCGCAGGGCATGGGCGGTGGATTGCCGCCTCCGGCGGCAGCGCCTCCCCCGGCAGCACCGCCGCCCGAGGCGAAGCAGAACATGGCCTTCCAAGCGACGATGCTCGGGCCGATGACGCCTCCGCCGGGCGCAGCGCCCGCGGGTCCCCCGGCGCAGGGCGGCGGATTCGGCGCGCCTCCTCCGGCGCAGGGCGGCGGCTTCGGCGCGCCTCCTCCGGCTCAGGGTGGCGGCTTCGGCGCGCCTCCTCCGGCTCAGGGTGGCGGATTCGGTGCGCCTCCTCCGGCTCAGGGTGGCGGCTTCGGTGCGCCTCCTCCGGCTCAGGGTGGCGGCTTCGGTGCGCCTCCTCCGGCGCAGGGTGGCGGCTTCGGTGCGCCTCCTCCGGCTCAGGGCGGCGGCTTCGGCGCGCCTCCTCCCGCGCAGGGCGGAGGCTTCGGTGCGCCTCCTCCCGCGCAGGGCGGCGGATTCGGTGCGCCTCCTCCGGCGCAGGGCGGCGGCTTCGGTGCGCCTCCTCCGGCGCAGGGTGGCGGCTTCGGTGCGCCTCCTCCGGCGCAGGGCGGCGGATTCGGTGCGCCTCCTCCGGCACAGGGTGGCGGCTTCGGTGCGCCTCCGGCGCAGGGCGGCGGATTCGGCGGCGCGCAGGGTGATCCGGGGGCGCCGGCGCCGAAGAAGAGCAGCACGCTGAAATACGTGGGCATCGGCTGCCTCGTATTCGTCCTCCTCTCGTGCCTCTGTGGCGGAGGCTACACGGTGTGGGGCATGTACAGGGCGAAGCAGGCTTTGGCAGCAGCCGGCATGGCCGTGTCCGACACTGGCGCGGCTGGCGCTGCCGCGGGTGGCGCCTGCGCCAAGGCCAAGGCCTGTTGCGAGGCGGTCTACTCGCAGCCGCCATACTCGGGCCAGGGGGCCCAGGCGTGCGCGTCGCTCCCGGCGGACGGCACTCCATTCTCAGACACTGCGTGCGGCGCGGCCCTCCAGGGCTTCGTTCAAGCGGGTGCCGCCATCGCCGGCGGCGCTCCCGCAGCATGCAACTGACGCTGCCGCGAGAGTCCGCGTAGCCGCGAGGCGACCGGCCGCACAGGCCTGTCGCCTCGTATTTCTTGGGGACGAAAAACGTGATCGGCTGAGCCCTTGCGCTCACCGGGAAAGACGACTGACGATGGAATCCCAGACCGGTACGGAGATGCAGGCGAGTGGCTTCGGTTCACCGCCTCCAGGTGGCGGTGGGTTCGGACCGCCGCCGGGTGGCGGTGGGTTCGGACCGCCGCCGGGTGGCGGTGGCTACGGTGGACCGCCGCAGGGTGGACAGCCGCCGGGTGGCTTCGGACCGCCGCCCGGAGGTCAGCCGCAGGGTGGCTTCGGACCGCCGCCGGGTGGCCCGCAGCAGGGTGGGTACGGACCGCCGATGGGCGCGCCTCCGCCGAAGAAGAGCAACACGATGATGTACGTCGGCATCGGCTGCCTCGCGCTGCTGTTTTTCTCGTGCATCTGCGGCGGTGGCGGACTCTGGTACGCGAAGAAGAAGGGCGAGGAGAAGATGGCCGAGGCGGCCGCTGCGTTGCAGGGCTACCAGCCGAACGGCGGCACCTTCGGCGTCGTGCCGCCGAGCACTGACTCGGCTGGCTCGGGCGGCGCGGTGGCGCCTTCGGGCGGCAGTGACACCTGCGCGAAGGTCGATCGCTGCTGCCCGGCGTTCTACGTCGCGCGCGGCCTCGGCTCGGAGCAGGCGACGACCACGTGCACGCAGATGGCCTCTGCGCGCTCACAAGCGATGGGCGCGATGCTCGAGACGGTCTGCGCGGCGCAGCTGCAGGCCTTCACGGCGGCTGGCGGGGGCATCCCGCTGCCGCCCGAGTGTCAGTGACGCGCTCGCGCACGGCGCGCTGAACGGCGCGAGGTGCGTGTCGACGGAGGGCGGTAGACCGAGAGGTTTGCCGCCCTTCTCTTTTCCGTCGCCGCGCGCGGAGGCCGCGCCGCCACACGATCGCCACGAAGCCTCCCCGAAGCCTCCCGCGGAGCGACGGCTGGCCGCCTCGCGGCACCGGTATCCCCATCGACATGGAGGTTCCGATGCACGCTCTCGCCCACGGTCACGAACTGCAAGACGCCGCGCCCATCCCTGGCACGCCCACGAACTCGTCGGAGGCGTCCGAGCCACTCCCGAGCGACGCGACGCCCCCCCGCCCGGAAGAAGGCTCGCCGGAGCCTCTGACGCTCGGCGCGCGCCTCGTCGGCGCGGACGACCCGGCCCGCCCACCGTCCCTCGTCCGCGAGCTGGCGCGCTTCGCCGGCGGGCTCGGCCTCGCGTCGATCTACGGCCTGGCGATCGGCGCGAGAGAAGGCGGCAGGGCGCTCCTCGACAACGCGCTCGGCGCGCCCTCCGCGATGCTCGCGGTCGGCGCGCTCGGCGTGCCGTCCTTCGCGATCGTGCTCGCCCTGATGAACGCGCCCGTCGACGGGCTGCGCCTCGCGGCCGTCACCTCGCGCGCGACGGCGACGACCGGCCTCGTGCTCGCAGGGCTCGCGCCCGCGGCGGCGCTGTTCGCGCTCACGAGCAGCACGCGGGAGGCCGCGGCGCTCACCGCGCTGCTCGGACTGCT
>CAIXRH010000051.1 GCA_903921785.1 uncultured Pseudomonadota bacterium | reverse complement strand
GGGCCTCCGGCCCGAGCGCGGAGCGAGCCCGGAGTGGGCCAGCCCGACGGCGACCAACGGGAGCCGGCACGCCCCGCCCCTATCGGCTCACTCGCCGATCGACGTGTCCGGAGGCGCCGGCGGCAACGATCCGCGCAGCACCGCCATCTTCTCCGCCCGGGTGAGCGGCGCCGCGAGGAGCGCCGAGTCCGTGGAGGCCTGTACCAGCGCGCCGAGCACCTGCCCGCCGAAGAGCAGCACCACCCCGAGGAGCGCCGACCCGCCGAGCCACACCGCCGGCGCCACCGCGGGCTCCAGCTCGTTCCACGCCATCACGCCCTGGATGCCCCCGAGCATCCACACCGTGATCGCCGCGAGCGTGCTGAGCATCCGCATCCGCGACGCGAGCCCCCACGCCGAGCCGTACCGCTGGCGCAGGTACTCCACGTCGTCCTCCACCGTGGCGTCCGCCGGCTCGTGCCAGGTGCCCACGACCACCCAGAAGATGATCACGCCGATCACGGCGATGGCGGCTTCGATGTAGAGCATCGTCGCCGGACCGTAGAGGTCGGCGGAGCGGCCGAGGAGCAACCCCAGCCACCAGATCGGGAAGTTGGAGAGCGACGCGTAGAGGCTGTACTTCGTGGCCGCCGAGCCCGAGCCGATCGCGTTGAGCACCACCGCGGTGAACGCGGCGTAGGCGAAGCCGACGACGAGCGAGTAGCTCATGTTGCCGAAGATGTAGACCCACACCGAGGCCGCCATCGCCGGCACGCCGAAGCCGGCGTCCGGCCAGCCGATCGCGGGGGCGGTGCCTTCGAACGCCCAGGGGCTCCCGGGGGTGGTGAGGCCCATCAGCGCGCCGACCCCCGCGAGCAGGAGCCCGATGGTGGCGTAGGCCGTGCGCGGGTGCAGACGGTCGCACAACCAGCCGCCCACGAAGCAGCCGATCACGGTCACGCCGCCCGCGAGCAGCCCCTGCACCAGCTCCACCTGCGTGGCGCCCGCGCCCCAGACCTCGGCCACGGTCGCCTGCACGAGCGTGCCCTGCCCGGCGCCGGTGCCGAGCGGGAGGAAGACGATGAGCGCCGCGAGCAGCCCGCCGCGGACCTTCCCGAGCGCGAGGATGTCGCGGAAGACCTGCCGAACGGCCGCGACCGCGCCGCCATCGTGGCGCGTGCGCACCAGATCCGGCACCCACATCAGCGCAGTGCAGCAGGCCAGGAAGAGGCTGCCCATGATCACGCCGACCAGCCACCCGTCCATCCGCTCGAGGAGGAACAGGCCGAGCGCGCCGCCGAGCCCCGTCCCGCCGAGGTTCCCCGACTGGAACCAGGCGCTCACCCGCCCTTCTTCGCCGGGCGTCGTCGTCTGCGCGAGGATCGCCTCGATCGCCATGCCCACGATGGTGTTGATGAGGCTGGCCACCGCGATGATGCCGAGCACCAGCGGCAGCGTGTCCGGACCGAGCGGCACCGCGGCGAGGGAGAAAACGCCCACCGCCGACGCCGCCGTCGCGAAGATGTACCAGCGCTTCGGCGTGGAGGTGACGTCGACGATCGGGGCCCAGGACCACTTGAGCCACTGCGACAGCATCTGCGCGCCGCCGAGCAGCGACCCCTCGGTGATCGAGAGCCCGCTGTGGGTGGCCATGAACATCATCGCCACCGAGATGAACCCCCCGAGCGCCCCGAACGGGAGGTACAGGATCGTCCAGATGACGGGGTGCGGGGCGCGGTGCGGCGCGGCGGCGGCGGTGCTCAACGGGGCTCCTCGGGGCGCTGCCGTTCTACCACGGCGGGGCGGCTCGTCGGGGGTGGGCTCGCCCGGCGAGAACGCGGCGCCCGGAGCGGCGGGATTCACGACGTCGTGAGTCGTGGCGTCGTGGCGTCAGCGCGTGCCGCCCGGCCACGACCCGCCGCCCCCTCACCCCAACTTCTGCCCCACCACACGCTGGGTAGCTCCCGCGTCCGCCCGGCCACCGCTCTCCGCGAGGACCTTGCCGACGAAGAAGCCCACGAGGTTCTTCTGGCCGGCCTGGTAGCGGGCGACCTCGGCGGGGGAGCGGGCGATCACCGCGTCGGCCCAGGCGCCGATCTGCGCGGGGTCGGAGACCTTGGCGAGGCCCTCGCGGGCGATGATCGTGTCGGGATCGCCGCCCTCGGTGAGCAGCACGCTGAGCACCTTCCGCGCCTGGGCGGCGCCGAGGGTGCCGTCGTCGACCCGGGCGACGAGGCGGCCGAGGGCGGCGCCGTCCACCGCGGCGGGATCGGCCTTGGCCGCCCGCAGCTCGCCGACGACGACGTTCGCGAGGAACACGGCCACGGAGGTGGGCTTGCCGGTGACGGCGGCGGCGCGGAACAGGGCGTCCGTGCCGGCCTCGGCCGCGATCACGCGCGCCACGGCGTCCGGCAGGGCGTAGGCGGCGACGAGCGCGTCTCGCCGGGCGGCGACCTCGGGGTCGAGCGCCTTGGCGGCGTTCGGGGCGACGGGCGCCGTTTCGGCTGCGGGCTTCGTGGGCGCCGCTTTGCCAGAGCCGGCTTCGGAGGGCGCCTTCGGGGGTTCCTCGGCGGTCCAGCCCTCGCGGAGGGTGACCGTGCGGTTGAAGGCGACCCCTTCGCGGGCGGGATCGCGGAAGAAGTAGCCGAGGCGCTCGAACTGCCAATGCGCGCTGGCGCCGGCGGCGACGACCGCGGGCTCCACGAGGCCGCGCACGACCTCCAACGACCGCGGGTTGAGCTCCTGCAAGAAGTCGTCCGCCGTGGGCTTCTCCACGTTCACGAGGCGTTCGTACAGGCGCAGCTCGGCGGGGACGGCGGTGGCCGCGTCCACCCAGTGCACGACTCCCCTCACCTTCCGGCCCTCGGGGTTGCGCCCGTCGAGCGTGGCGAGATCCGCGGAACAACGGAGCTCGACGACCTCACCGGCGGCGTCCTTCACCACCTCGTCGCAGCGGACGACCGGCCCGTGGCGCAGGCGGACCTCTCCGCCCGGCGCGAGCCGGTGCCAGCCCTTCGGCGGCACCTCCGCAAAGTCGGAACGGTCGAGGAAGAGCTTCTGCCCGAGGGAGAGCGTGCGGCTGCCGGGAACGCCGAGGTCCGCCGGGAAGAGCGGGGCTTCGATGCGGTCCACCCGGTCGGCCGGCCAGTTGGTGAGCGTGACGGGGAGCGGACGGAGCACCGCGAGGCCGCGGGGCGCGCGGCCGTTGAGATCGTCGCGGAGGAGGTTCTCAAAGAGCTCCACCTCCACCACGCTGTTGGCCTTCGCCACGCCCACGCGGTCCGCGAGCGCGCGCAGCGCCTCGGGCGTGACGCCACGGCGGCGCAGCCCGGCCAGCGTGGGCATCCGCGGGTCGTCCCAACCCTCCACGTAGCCCTCGTTGACCAGCCGGAGGAAGCGCCGCTTGGACATCACCGTGTAGGTGAGGTTCAGGCGGGCAAACTCGTGCTGGTGCGGGGGGTCCTCGATGTCGCAGGCGGCGAGGATCCAGTCGTAGAGCTCGCGGTTGTTCTCAAACTCCAGCGTGCAGATCGAGTGGGTGATCTTCTCGATCGCGTCGGAGAGGCAGTGGGCGAAGTCGTAGAAGGGGTAGACCTTCCACGTGTCGCCCGTGCGGTAGTGGTGGGCGAACTTGATGCGGTACAGGAGCGGATCGCGCATCTTGAAGTTGGGGTTCGCCATGTCGATCTTCGCGCGGAGCACCCGGCTCCCCTCGGGGAACTCCCCTGCCTGCATGCGCGCGAACAGATCGAGGTTCTCCGCCACGCTCCGCTCCCGGTAGGGGGAGTTGGTGCCGGGCTCGCTCACCGAGCCGCGCTGCCGGCTGATCTCTTCGTCGGGCAGGTCGCACACGTAGGCGCGGCCGTGGCGGATCAGGTAGTTCGCGTAGTCGTAGAGCTTCCCGAAGTAGTCGCTGGCGAAGAAGATGTTCTTCCCGGGATCGAAGCCGAGCCAGCGCACGTATTCGAGGATCTTCGCGACGTACTCTTCGCGCTCGGTCTCGGGGTTGGTGTCGTCGTACCGGAGGTGGCAGACCCCGCCGAACTCCGCCGCGAGCCCGAAGTTCAGGCAGATCGACTTCGCGTGCCCGATGTGCAGGTAGCCGTTGGGCTCCGGCGGGAACCGGGTGACGACGCGGCCGCCGTAGGCGCCACGCGCCTGGTCTGCGGCGACGAGCGCGCGGAGGAAGTGCGGGGGCGGGGTGAGCTCGGCCATGGGACCCTCGGGGGACGCGCGCGGCTAACCCGGAGGAGCCAGGGACGTGGCGGCGGTGGGGCGAGTCGGCGCGGCGCCAGTCTCGCCGCCGCGGTTGCTCGACCGCCGACGGGTCCAGGGGGAACGCCGGTCTCGCGCCGCCAGCCCTTTGGCAACGACCCTCACCCCCCCGCGAGGGGGAGCCACTCCGCCGGCCGATGGAAGTCGGGCTGCTCGGCCGACAACCGCGCGGCGGTCAGGAACCGCCGCCCCTCTCCCGCGCCGTGGCAGGCGGTGAGGTTCACCCGCCAGCCCTCCCTCGGCGCGGCGGGCAGCCACGCCTTGGGAATCCGGGCGCGGCCCTTCCACCGGTTACCCTTGATGGACGCGGAGAACTCCAGCGGGAGCTCCTCTTCCACCGGGCAGCGGACGCCGCGGAGGCGGATCACGAGGTAGTGCCCGCCCGGGCCGAGCTCGACCTCCAGGTAGTCGGCGCCGGTGCCGTCTCCCCCCACGAAGAGCTCAACCACCTCGGCCTCCCACAACCGCGGCACAGAGCCGGGGGGAGCCGCAGGCGGCGGGTCGCGGTGGTAGGGCGCCACGACGTCGACCACGAGGTCGCCCGCGCTCCACGTGAGGCGCGCTTCCGCGATCTCCTCGGCGCGGGCCGCCGCGCCATCCCAGGTGAGCTCTGTACGAAGGTTCATTTGGTGACCACTGGACATCGAACCCCTTTTCCTGTGTTGACCAACGCTTCCAAGCCGGCCTCCGCCATCGGGCCCTGCATCTTCTCGTAGACGATGGTGCTGTAGACCCGCTCCGCGATGTCCACCCCCAAGAACCGGGCGAGGTCGACCACCGCGGGCGACTCGCCCCCGACCCGTACCGCCGCGTCCCGCGGATCGTCGAGGTGCACCACCAACATGCTCCGCCCGGAGAGATGATCCCCGGAGAGCGTGGACGGCTCCTTCACCCCGGTACGCGGGTTCCAGTAGGTCCAGCCCGTGGCCCGGCCGCTCCGCTCGGCAGCGTCTACCGTCACGGTGCCCGCCAAGGACGCTTCCTGCAACGATTGCGAGACCTTACGCCGGGTAAGCTCGAAGACCGCGGCCTCCATCGGCCCGCCGAGCGCCGCCGAGAGGAAGCCGCCGGAGAGCTTGTCGACCACGGCCACCGGCGCGGACTGCCTCGCGGCGTCGGCCGCGTTGAGGAAGACCACCTGGAGGTCCATCGTGCACGGCTTCGCCGCCGCCGCGCCGAGCAGGAGCCACCACATCAACTGGCGCGCCCGAGGGCGCTGGCGATGCGGTCGAGCTGCTCGCGCGCCGGGGTGTCGTCGAGGGTGGAGATCGCCTTGCGGGCCGCCCAGCTCTGCCCGACGAGCAGCTCACGGGAGGCCTGCATCCCGCCGGCGTCGCGGACCGCGACCCGTAGGGCCTCGGCGAGGCGGGCCTCGGGGGTGCCCTGGAGGCGGCGCCACAGCACGTTCACCTCGGGGTCTCGCTCCCCGGCGATCGCCACCGGGTAGAGCGCCGGGCGCCCGACGAGCAGGTACGGATCGTCGGCGCGCTCCAACAACGCGAGGTCCTCGGCGACATGTACGCCGACGCCGACGTGGCGGCCGTAGCGGCCGAGGCCGGTCACGCTGGGGCGGGACGCGCCGCCCAGGCGGCCGCCGGCGCGGCAGGCGAAGGCGAAAACGGCGCCGGTGTGCCCCTCGGCCAACTGCACCGCGTCCGCGCCGGTGGCGGGGCGGGCCCGGAGCGTCTCCCCCAGGGCCTGAACCTCGGAGACCTCCCGGAGGGCGTCCAGCGCGTCGCCCAGGATGTCGGGCGCGGGGGCGCGCCGGGCGATCTCCAGGGCGCGGAGCATCACGTGGTGGGCGCCGAGCCAGTGGGCGGCGCCGCCGACCACGCGCCGGACCGCGCGGCGGCGTCGACCGTGCTGGCGGCCGAGCGCGAGGTCGTGGAGGCGGATCGCGGTCTGCAGGAGCTCGGCGGCGTACGCCACGTCAGCCGCGGCGGCGGCGTCGGCCACGCTCCCGCCGAGGGTGGACCGGCTCGCGAGCACGACCAGCACCGGACGGATGCGCGGCACGCCGCCCGCGAAGAGCACCTCGGGCTCCAGTCCGGGCGGGAGGCCCTCTCCGGAAGCGAGCGCAGCGAGCGCCTCATCGAGCGAGCCGATCGGCCCGCGCAGCTCGTTGGCGAGGCGCTCGATCTCCGCGCTCACCGCGCGGCGAACGGCCTCTCCGCGCCGGGAGCCGAGCGGCATCAACGCCACCGCTGCGCGAGCGGCATCCGCCGCCCGCTGCCGAACGCGCGGGACGACACCCGCAGCACCGGCGCCGCCTGCCAGCGCTTGAATTCGCTGCGCACGACGAGGCGGATCACCCGCTCCACCGTGGCGCGATCAAACCCCTGGGCGATGATCGCCTCGGCGTTGGCGCCGCCCTCCACGTAGGCACGGAGGATCGCGTCGAGCTCGGGGTAGGGCGGGAGGCTGTCCTGGTCGGTCTGGTTGGGCGCCAGCTCGGCCGACGGCGGCTTGGTGATCGTGGCGCGCGGGATGCGCTCGCCCGCGACGTTGACGTGCTCGGCGAGGCGGTAGACCTCGGTCTTGTACACGTCGCCGATCACCGCGAGACCTCCGTTCATGTCGCCGTAGAGGGTGCAATAGCCGACCGCCATCTCGGACTTGTTGCCGGTGGTGAGCAGAAGCTGTGCAAACTTGTTCGACGCGGCCATCAAAAGCGTGCCGCGCACCCGCGACTGGAGGTTCTCTTCGGTGACGTCGTTGGCCCGACCAGCGAACAGCGGCCCGAGGCTACGGGTGAACGCCTCGACCATCGGGGTGATCGGCACCAGCTCCATGCGGACGCCGAGGTTGTCGGCGAGCGTCCTCGCGTCGTCCACCGAGCCGGCGGACGAGAACGGACCCGGCATGCCGATCCCGAGGACGTTGGTGGGACCGAGGGCCTCCGCGGCGATCACCGCCACCAGCGCGCTGTCAATCCCGCCGGAGAGCCCCAGCACCGCCTGTCGGAAGCCGGTGCGGTGGGCATAGTCCCGCGTGCCCATCACCAGCGCGCGGTAGACCTCTTCTTCGAACGTCGGGAAGCGGAGAGCCACCGGGCCGCTCTCCAGCTCCACCAGCGCCCGCTCCGTCGCGAATCGGACGCCCTGATACACGATCTCGCCCTGCGCGGTGACGACGTACGAGCCGCCGTCGAACAGGAGCTCGTCGTTGCCGCCGACCTGGTTGCAGTAGATGAGCGGCGCCCGCACCTGCCACGCCTGCCGACGCACCAGCTCGGCCCGCAGCGCCGCCTTCCCGGCTTCGAACGGGGATGCGCTGAGGTTGACCACCACGTCGACCCCGCGCATCCGCTCCACAGGGTCGAGCCCGTAGGTCTTGCGCACGAGGCCGGGCTCGTTCCAGATGTCCTCGCACACCGTGACGCCGAGCCGCAGCCCCTCGATCTCCACTGGGCGCGGATCGCTCTCCGGGACGAAATAGCGCCACTCGTCGAACACGTCGTAGGTGGGGAGGAGCGACTTGTGCCGCACCGCCGCGATGACTCCTCGCGCCGCCACGACCGCGCTGTTGCGCAGCCCTCCGTCGATCCACGGGGAACCAAAAACCGCGATGACCTCGGTGCCCGCCGTGGCGGCGGCGACCCGCGCCGCCGCACGCATACACGCCTCCACGAGGTCGACCCGATCCAGCAGGTCGCGCGGGGGGTAGCCGGAGAGCACCAGCTCGGGCATCACCACGAGGCGCGCACCGCGGGCGTGGGCCTCTTGGATGGCCTCCACACACCCGTCGGCGTTCTTCTCCACGTCCCCGATGATCGGGGCGGACTGGTCGACGAGGACCCTCATCGACACCCCCGGGAGGCTAGTAGCCGCCGGTGTTCCGCCACTGGGTGGCGTTGAGGTAGATCAGCGTGGGGGCGCCGAGGAGCAGCGCGCCCACCGCGTACATGAAGTTGCCGTTGGGACCCACATCGCCCACCGCATCCCAGCCCACGCGGCCGTGGGAGAGCGCGATGTCGGCGCCGCCGCTATCCCACGAGTAGATCATGGTGAGCGCGCCGATGGCGCAGCAGAGGCCACCGAACAGCCAGCCAAGGATACGGGGGTTCATGGGCGAGCTCCGAAGGTCGCCCCGCTAACCGGGGGCCGGGGGCGCCGCCACGGCCCCGCGTCAGATCCGAGTGCGGTCCCACGCGCCCCGGGCCGCCATCGCGCCCTTGAGGCCGGCCTTCAGGAAACTCGTGAGGTTCACCGTCCACCAGACGCCGGCCGCCCCGAACCCGAGCGGTCCCGCGGCGAGCCACGCACCCGGCACCCGCAACGCGTTGAGCGGGGCGCTGAACCAGAACACGGCCCGCGACGCGCCCGCCCCGAGGAGCACGCCCTCCGCCAAGGCCTCCCACGCCACCGCCGGTTGGGACCAGGCGAGCGCCCGGGCGTACCCCACCGCCGCGTCGAGCACCGCGGGATCGTGGGTGAACGGCGCACAGAGCACCCGCGCGCCGAACCAGAAGATGAGCCCCGCGCCGACGCCGATCGCGGTCATCACCGGGAGCGCGACCCGCGCCGCCCGCCGGGCCTCCTCCGGCTGCCCCGCGCCCAGTCGCCGCCCGACGACGGAGCTGACCGCGAGGGAGAGCCCCAAAAAACACGGGTAGGACACCCCTTCCAGCGCCGAGAAGCCGATCCCGAGCGCCGCGTTCACCACCGGGCCCAGCGGGGACACCGCCGTGCGGAGCACGAAGAAGTACACCACCGCGTAGGCGAGCGTGTTCACCGAGATCGGGCCGCCGATGTGGGTGATCCGACGGAGCGTGTGGTCCCTCCCCAGCGCCGCACCGTGGGGACGCAGCGCCAGCCAGAGCCCGACCGCGGTCGCGGGCACCCGCGCCACGACGGTGGCGAGCGCCGCGCCCGCGACCCCGAGCCCAAGGTGGTGGATGAACCAGGGGTTGAGCGCGGCGTTGAGCACCGCGGCGCTCAACTGGAGGACCATCATCCGTCCGGTCTGCCCGTGGGCGACGAACCACGCGTCCAGGGTGGGGGCCACGGCCAGCGGGAGCCCGAGCACGCCGATCACCTGGAGGAACGTGGCTGCCTGAACGGCCGTGTCCCCGGTGAGGCCGAGCAGCGCCGCGATCGCCGACGCGCCGCCGCCGAGCACGACCGCGACGACGGCCCACGTGCCCACGCTGCCGAGCAGGGCGTTGCCGAGCACCTTCCGCGCGAGCTCCCGGTCGCCGGCTCCGACCGCCCGGGCCGCGAGCGGACCGACGCCGCCGGCCACGAAGAGGTGGAGCGCATAGGCCGCGATCAACACGAAGGTGCAGCTGCCGATCGCAGCCTGTGCCGGCGTGCTCACGCTGCCCGCGGCGAGCTGATCGATCACCCGGAACGCGTTGTTGAGCAGCGCCGAGGCGGCCGCCGGAAAGGCCAGCGCGAGCAGCTCGCGGGTGCGGACGGGGGCCAGCGGCGGGACGGACAAGCCGCGGGGGCTAACGCGGGGGCTCGGCGGGCACACCGGCGGCGGCACCCGCCCGGTCCCGCCCTTCTCGCCCCGGTCGCTCCTCGACCACCGGCGCCAACCGGGCGGCACGCCGGTGAACCCGCGCCGCTCCTTCGCCACCGCCGACCGGAGCGGTCAGGGCAACCAGGGCTCCGCCACCACCTTGTTCCGTCCCGTCTCCTTCGCCTCGTACAACCAGGCGTCTGCGCGACCGATCGCCGCCTCCCACACCTCCCCCGGACCGAGCTGCGCACCGCCGATCGACACGGTGACCCGCGCCGGGATGCCGAAGTTCGCCGCCTCCACCGCGAGCCGGACGCGCTCCGCGACCATGGCGGCGTGCGACAGGTCGGAGTCGGGCAAAACCGCCAGGAACTCTTCACCGCCCCACCGCGCGGCGATGTCGCTGGCGCGGAGGCTCTTCAGCATGGCCTGGGCGACACCCTTGATCACGTCGTCCCCGGCGGCGTGGCCGAAGCTGTCGTTGACGCGCTTGAAGTGGTCGATGTCCAGCAGCAGGAACGACAATGGCTTCTGGAGTCGGGCGCTGCGCGCGACCTCCCGGCGAATGGCGCGCTCGCCGCCCACCCGGTTCGCGAGGCCCGTCAGCCCGTCGGTGAGGGCGGCGCGCTGATACGCGATCTCCCAGGTGATCTCGCTCCAGAGGTCGATCTGACCGTACCCGTCCGGCAGCACCACGGGCTGGGACCGCCAGCGGAACTGACGCGCCGGGGCTCCCGCCACTTCCACGACGGCACGGACCACCGTTGGCCCGTCGGGTGCGGTCCGAAGCCGTTGCAGAACCTCCTCGTCGTCGATGAAGTTCGCCGCGAGGTCCACGAACCGGTCCCGCCCCGCCCCGAGGATGTCCTCCAGCTCCAACCCGAAGATCCCCGCGAGCGCCTGGTTCGCGACCCGAAGGGAGCCGCTCGGGCCCCAGATCATCACCGGCTGGTCAATGTGCTGCACCACCAGGCCGAAGTGATGGATCAGGAGGTTCTCGTCCGAGATCTCGTCGAGCACGTGGTTCTTGGGGGGCAGGAGCTCGATCTCCCCGGAGATGCGCCGGGCGATGTTCCGCAGCTCGTCGACCGTGCCCGCGCTCACCGCGAAGGGCTCCCGATCGAGCAGGCAGAGCGCCCCCAACGTGACCCCCGCTGCGCTGGTCAGCGGCACCCCGACGAACCCGCGGAGCACGCCCTCGCGCACCAGCAGGTTGTTCGCGAAGGCCGGGTGGTGGGCGGCATCCTCAATCACCAGCGCGTCCCCTCCGACCGCCTCGACCACATGGCGGCCGATGCTGTGCTCCCGCTCGGTTCCCCGCTCCATCAACAACCGCCCCTCGAGGCCAGCCTGGCCGACGATGAGCTCGCGGTCCGAGAGCAGCACGCTGCACACCGCAGCGTCCACCCCGAAGGTCTTCGGGAGGTGGAGCAGGAGGGCGTCAAGCGCCTCGGAGGTGTTCGGCGCGGCGGCGAGACCGGTCGCGTCGAGGCGCGCTTGTCGGGCCAGCTCGACGTGGGGGTTGAGCTCGCCCTCCGGCCCGCGCCGGGAGGGGACCGCGCGACCAAGCGCGACACGCACCGCGTTGCGCAGCGCGTCGGGGGCGAGCACGGTGGGGAGCACCACGCAGATCCCCAGGGCTTCCCGTTGTTTCCAGGCCGAGTCGCGCAGCGCGGCGAACGCGCTGACCACCACCGCGGGCACCCGGGTGCCGGTGGCCTTGAGCTCGCCGAGGAGCCGGAACCCATCGACGCCCGCGCCGGTGAGCTCGACGATGCACATCTCCGGCACCCCCCGCTCGGCCAGGATCACCTTGGCCTCGTCCTCGTTCCGGGCGAGCGCCGGGTCCAGCCGCTCCCCCTCAACCGCCGCGACGTAGGCGGCGGCCCGACGAAGCTGCGGCTCGACGATGAGGGCGTACACCGGGGCTCAGCCGGCAGGGATCGGTTCGGGTTCGCCCGCCGACGAGGCGGCTGCCGGGGTCGGCGCGGGCTCCGCGGCGCGACGCGGCTCTTCCACGGCCGGCACGCCCATCTCGGCTTCCGTGAGCCGGCGGAGGTTCACGCTGGCGCGCACCTCGAAGGAGTAGTTGGTGAGGAGGTGATGCAGATCGTCCTTCAGCCCGAGCTCCTCGAAATACGTACGCACTTCCCGAGCGACGATCTTCACGATCTCGGTCTTGGCCTTGTCGCCGCCTTCAAGAACGGAGTGCAGCACTTCTTTCGCATCTACGCGGAACGACCGGGGCGCTTCGCCCTCTTCGCCCAGCAGGCGCCGGCCCAACCGGCCGAACCGCCCACCCTTCTCGTTCTCGGGCGGCATCAGTTCACCGCGAACGGTTCAGCGAGGGTGAACGGGGCGATCACCGCATCGAAGCGCTCGCCGCGGCTGGTGACCATCTGGTAGGTGCCGTGCATCGTGCCGACCGACGTCGAGAGCGGACAGCCGCTGGTGTAGGTGAATTGTTCACCCGACTTGAGGATCGGCTGCTCGCCGACCACGCCTGCGCCCTTGACCTCCTCCACGTGCCCCGTGGAGTCGGTGATGATCCAGTGTCGGGAGATCAACTGCACGGTCTCCGGGCCCTGGTTCTCAATCCGGATGTGGTACGCGAACATCCAGAAGCCGGCGCGCGCGTCGGACTGGTGAGGCAGGAATTCGGGCTGCACGGTGACCTGCACGCCACGGGTGATCGCTTGGGACACATCGCCTCCGCCGCGCTGAAGTAGCCGATCGAGGGCCCCGGCGCCCGGTCGCGGCCGCACAGGATGGAAAGCGGGTGGGGATGCTTCACCGATCGGCCCCCCGGGTGAGGTCGGTGGTCGAGGCGCCACCGTCCGCGAGCCTGGCGGGGCGGGC
>CAIXRH010000050.1 GCA_903921785.1 uncultured Pseudomonadota bacterium | reverse complement strand
GTCAGCCGTACAACCGGCGACGCGGGGTGGGCCAGCCCGGCTTGTGGTGAACGATTTCAGCCACTTGGGCGACGCGTGTTTGCGCAGCGCCCGGGCTGGCCCCGCGGTCCCCCCGTTCGCGCTCGCCTTGAGCCCGGCGCACGTCGTCCTCGCGGATGCCACGACCTACCTGGTCGTGGATCGCGCCTCCTGTCTGCCAGCGGCGCTCGCGCACGCGTTCTTGGAACCGCCCCTGGCGATGACCACCGACGGCGAGCACTTGTGGAGCGTGGAGCCCCAACGCTCGGGCGCCACCCTCGTCCTTCGCCGGGCGCTCCCGGACCTGAGGATCGACGGCGGCTTCAGCCCGTCGAAGGAGCGGCGCGGGTGCCCCGGCGTGCCGCCCGGCCGGCGTCGGCGGTCGAGGAACCGCGGGGGCGAGAATGGCGGGACGAGGCGCGCGTGGCGCCCGTGCGGCGCCGCGCCGACGCCTGTCCTGGCTCGCGACGGTGGAGGAGGGCCGGGAGGTCAGGGCCAGACCAGGATCGAGCGGGCGGCCACGCGGTGTGGCTCCGGCGCGGTCGTTAGGCTGCCGCATGCTCTTGCTTACCGTGCGCCTGGCCTCGGCCGACACCGCCACGACCGACTTCTCCACCGACGCGGGCGGCTGGATCGGCGGCACCGTCCAGGACGGCGTGCTGCGGATCGCCGACGGACGCGCCGAGTTCGGGGGCTTCGACCCGGCGACGGTGGCCGCCGTCTCCGTCACCGCGCGGGTGCGCAGCACCTCCTCGGGCGGCTGGGCGCTCGCCGCGGGCGGTGAGGCGCTCTCCGCCCGCTACGACACCGCCGGGGCGATCTCCCTCGGGGAAACACGTTGGCCCCTGCCCATGGCCCACCTCACCTGGGTGCCCGACGCGGACCCGGCCTTCGAGGCCGGCGCGGACGCCTGGGAAGCGGGCGGCGTCCTGCACGCCGACGTCGTGCACGACGAGGCCGCCGGCGAGTGGCGGCTCTACTACACCGGCTTCTTCGCCCCGCCCGGCTACGGCTACCGGCAGATCGTCGTGGCCACGAGCCGCGATGGCCGCACCTGGACGCGCTTGCCGGCCAACCCGGTGCTGACCATCGACTACTCCAACGACGTCGACGGCGTGCACGTCCACATGCCCGACGTGATCCGCCGCCCCGACGGCACCTGGCAGATGATCTACGCCTGCTACCAGAACAACGTCGGAAACCGCCTCTGCCGCGCCACCAGCCCCGACGGGCTCGCGTGGACGCCGGAGGGAGTGACCCTCGACCGCGGCGCCGTGGGCGAATTCGACTCGGGGAGCCTGCGCATGCCCGCGCAGTGGATCGACGACGCCGGTCTCTGGCACCTCTGGTACGACGGGACCGACCCGGAGCAGCACTACGGACCGACGGGCTACGCGACCAGCCCGGACGGGGTGGCCTGGACCCGCCACGGCCAGATCCTCGACGCAGCGCACGCGCTCCAGGGCCTCGACGTGGTGCGGAGTCCATGGGGCCTGGAGGCGTTCTACAACCACGACGACTACTTCGTCCGGGCCTCCGCCGATCCGGCCGATCCGGCGGCGTGGACGGAGGCGGGCACGGTGCTCACCAAGGGCTGGGCGTGGTGGAACGACGGGTACATCCAGGCGCCGACGCTCGCCCTCGACGGCACCACCTGGCACATGTGGTTCAACGGCTACACCTACACCGACGCCATGGAGCGGCTCGGCCACGCGACCGGGGTCCCGGCGCCCGGCACCTGGATGGACGTCACGCTCACCTGGGACGGCGCCCAGCTCGTCGCCTCCGTGGACGGCGCCGCGCTACCGGCCGTGGAGCAGGCCGCCCTCGGCGCGCTCGCGCTCACGGTGGACGGCTCCGCGGAGCTCGACGACGTCACGGTGACGTGGACGACGCGGGCCGAGGACACCGGCGTGACCGACACCGGGGACCCGGACACGGCCGCCCCCGTCGACACGGCGGACTCCGGCGACACGGGCGTGTTCGACGCCGACACGGACACCGGCGCGGACACCGGCGCCGCCGAGGCCGAGGGGTGCGCCTGTGGGCGGGGCGGCGGCGCGAGCTGGGCCGCGTGGGGGCTCGCGGCGCTGCTGGTGGGGCGGCGGCGACCGCTCCTGCGAGCCAGGACCAGGCCGCGGGACGTCGGGTGAGCCTCTGCGCGCACCCGCCCGTCCCGACCGGAGACGTTGAGCTGCACCGCGCCGACGCCTGTCCTGGCTCGCGACGTTCCTGCCGAGACGGGAGGGGGAGCCCCCTACGTGCTCCCCCTCAAGCCCACCCCGCTCGCTACGCCGGGTTCTCCGCCCGGATGCGCTCGAGCTCTTCGCGCACGGTCTTGGCCGTGTACGCCAGCTCTTCCTCGGTGTGCAGCGCGCTGAGGAAGAAGCGCAGGCGCGAGGCGTTGTCGGCCACCGCCGGGTAGAGGATCGGCTGCACGTTGATCCCGCGGTTCATCAGCGCATCGCTGAGGAGCAAGGCGTGGAAGCTGTTGCCGACGATGACCGGGATGACCGCGCTCTCGCCCGCCGCCGGACCGTTGTCGAGCCCCTCGGCCTGGCAGAGCGCGTAGAACCGCTTGCAGTTGGCCTGGAGGTGCACCACGTGCTCGGGCTCGCGTTCCATGAGCTCCAACGCCGAGAGCGCCGCCATGGTGTTCGCGGGCGTGAGGCCCGCCGAGTACACGAACCCGGGGGCCGTGTACTTCAGGAGCTGCACCAGCGTGTGGGTGCCGGCGATGTACCCGCCGCAGGACGAGAGCGACTTGGACAGGGTGCCCATCCAGATGTCGACCTCGGTACCGGGAACCCCGAAGTGCTCCGCCACGCCGTAGCCGCGCTTGCCGACCACGCCGAAGCTGTGCGCTTCGTCGACCATGAGGAAGCTCTTGAAGCGCTTCTTCAGGGCGATGGCGGCCGGGAGATCACAGATGTCCCCGTCCATCGAGTACACACCCTCGAGGATGATCACACACTTCTCGAAGCGGCCGCGGTGCTGCTCGAGGTTCTTCTCCAGCGCCGCCATGTCGCCGTGGGCGAAGCCGCGGCGGGTGGCGCCCGAGAGCTTCATGCCCTGGATCACGCTGTCGTGGATGAGCTCGTCGTGAAGGATGAGGTCCTTCGGGCCGAAGAGGTGACCGACCACGTTCACGTTGGTCATGTGGCCGGCGGTGAAGAGGATCGCGTCCTCCACGCCGAGCGCCTTCGCGATCTTGCCTTCGAGCTCCAGGTGGATCGGCCGCTCGCCGGACGCCACGCGGGAGGCCGACACGCTGGTGCCGTACTTCTCCACCGCCGCGCACACCCGCTCGGTGACGTAGGGGTGCCCGGAGAAGCCCAGGTAGTTGTACCCGGAGAAGTGGATCATCTCCTTGCCGCGGATCACGACCTTGTCGCGCGCCACGCCTTCGAGGACCTTGAAGTAGGGGTTGCCGATGCCGAGCATCAGCGCCGCGTCCAGGCGCTGCTTCAGGTCGGTCCACGCGGGGAAGAGGTTGAAGTCGGTGTGCTCCGCGGCGACCTGCACGCCCTCGGTGCGCATCTCCGCTTCCACGCCTTCGCCGACCGCGATCACCCGCCCGCCCGGCTCGGCGAGCACCACCGTGCCGCGGAACCGGTCGCCCACCTGGTCTTCGAACCAGAGCGTGGCCACCAGCTCGGAGGCGTTGGTGGGCACTTGCGTCCACCGCGCGACGCGCACCGGGAACCCGGCGCGGCCGAGCTTGTTGATCGACCAGTAGGCCGCGAGCTGCAAGGCGCTGTCGATCGCCAGCGGCGAGAGCGACCACGGGGCCTCACCCCAGTCCTGCCCGAGGCCGCGCCGCACGACGCCGCACACGCCCTTGTCCCCGAGGGCGATCACCCGCGTGATCCCCCGGAGCGTCGGCCCGTGGAACGTCGTGTGGTAGAACGTGTCGAGGGTCATCGGCAGCGGCCCCTCCGCGAAGTGCGGAGCGGGGATGCCGGGGAGCGACTCGTCGGTGAGGATGGCCTTCCACGCGAGCTTGTTCTCGGCGTGCACGGTGAACCGCTCGCCGTCGATGCGCAGGCGCACCTTCGTCGGCTTCTCGACCACCACGCCGTCGTACAGCGTGAGCTCCTCGACGGTGCGCCCGCCGAGCGCGCACGCCCACTCGAGGATCATCGCCATCGGCACCGTGGGGCGGCCGAAGAGGGCGTGATCCGCCAGCCACTTCATCGAGGGGAGCAGCTCCCGCTCGATCTCGATCGCCCGGCGGGAGCCGGGCAGGTCGAGCCCGAGGACGACCTCGCCGCCCGTACCAAGCGTGCCGACGAGGGCCTCGCCGCCGCGCGCGGTGTCCACGAACCACACGCCGTCGTCGCGCATCGCGCGCTTCATCGCCGGCGGGATGGTGGCGACCATCTCCGAGTCGGCCCAGGGGCCCCACACCTGCGTGCTGGCGCCGATGGCCCGGCCGAGCGCAGCCATCGCCTCATTGGCGGCGGCGTACTCGGTCTGGAAGGCATTGCCGAAGCGGGCGGCGTAGCTGCCGATGCTGGTGATCCAGGCGCCGGGGAAGCGGGCGTGGAGCTTCCGGAGCCCCTCCACCTTCACCGCCCACACCTTCGACCCGTCCACCGAGCCCGCCGGCCCGTCCGCGAGGACGCCGGCGGCGTGGATGATGCCGTCGACGTGGAGGCCGGCGTACTCGGAGAGGTCGCCTCCGAGGTCGGCCTTGATGAAGCGGGCGGCGGCGCTGAGCTCCGCGAGGACCTCGGCGCGGTCGCGGCTTCCGGACAGGATCACGCTCGCGCCCGCCGCGATGAGCCGCTGGGCGATGAGCTTCCCGAGCCAGCCGGTGCCGCCGGTGACGAGCACCGTGCTGCCGGCCAGGGTGCGCCCATGCGCGTCGATCTCGGTGAGGCCGACGACGTGACGGACGCCGTTCTGGTAGACGACCTCCACGTCGCGCTCGGCGGCGCGGGCTTCGATCTCCGCGTCGGCCTGGGAGCCCTGCACCACGCAGACCTTGTGGTCGGCCCACTCGCGGGCGAGCGCCTTCACGAAGCCGGTGACCGCGGCCTTCGCCGGGTCGTGGCCGAGCACCTCGGAGATCACCACGAGGTCGCCCTTGGGGAGCGTGCGGAGCGTGGCGAGGTCGGGGTGGGCGAGCACGCGGTGGGCGCCGCCGCGGCCATGCCCGGAGAGCGGCGCCGCGACCAACGCGGGCACGTACGCCTGCATCGCCCGATCCGGCGCGGTGAGCGCGATGGCCTCGCCGCCCGAGCCGCCTTCCACGGTGCGCACGAGGTCCTTCAACGACGGCGACGACGCGAAGAGCGCGCGGGGGATGCCCGCGAAGCCCGGGAACGCCTCGGAGAGCCGCGTGGACAGCTCGTTGGCCATCAGCGAGTCGAAGCCGAGGTCGGCCATCAGCTTCTGCTCGACGCGCAGCGCCTCGAGCGGGAACGCCGAGACCTTGCTGACGATGCGGAGCACCCGCGCTTCGACCGACTCCTCGACGACCGCGGGCGCGGCGCCCGGGTGCAGGGGGATCGGCTCGCCCGCGGGGGCCGCAGCCACCTCGCCGGCCTTCCCGGCCACGATGCCGGAGCCGCGCTGCCGCTCGGCCACGATCGGCCAGTAGCTCTGGGTGGCGAGCGGGGTGGGGGGCACCATGTCCAGCCCGAGGCCGAACGCGGTGAGGTCCACCCGGTGGCCGTTGGCGGCGCAGAGCGCGAGCACGCGGAGCAGGCCGATGCCCTGGTCGCCGTCTTCGCCGGCGACGGAGACGATGTTCTCGCCGCTCTCCAGAACGCCGCGCGCGAACGCGCAGAGCGTGGCCCCCGGGGCGAGCTGGATGTAGATGCGGGCGCCCGCTTCGCGGCACTGTTCGAGGCCGCGGACGTACTCCACCGGCGCCACGGCGTGCTTCGCGTAGATCGCGCGCACGTCTTCCCCGGTGCGGGGGACGTCGTGGGCGATGCACGAGGCCATCGTGAGGGTGGGGGCGCGGAAGTGGGTCTCGGTGAGGCCCTGCTCCACATCACCCTGCACGGCTTCGAGCATCGGCGAGTGGAAGGCGTGGCTCACCGGGATGCGCTTGGCCTTCAGGCCGGCGGCGACGAGCCGCTCGACGCTCTTCTCGACGGCTTCGGTGGGCCCGGAGACCACGTTCTGCCGCGGGTGGTTCTTGTTTGCGAGGAGCACCCGGGGCTCCAGGTGCGGCTCGATCTCCTCGGGGGCCGCCATGCAGGCGGCCATCGCGCCGTGATCCCCGGTGAGGGCGGACATCGCCTTGCCGCGGCGGGCGACGAAGCGGATGGCCTCCTTGGGGTCCACCGCGCCGGCGAGGGCGCTGGCGGTGAACTCGCCGAGGGAGTGGCCCAGGACGACGCTGGGCTTCACGCCGTAGCGGGCGAGCACGGCGGCCACGCCAGAGCCCACGGCGAACATCGCCGGCTGGGCGATCTGGGTGTCGGTGAGGGCGGCTTCGTCCGCCCCGGGCGCGTAGAGGTAGTCGCGCAGCGGCTTGGCGGTGATGTCGGCGACGGCGGCCTCCATCTCCTCCATCGTGCGGGCGAAGTCGGGCAGGGTGAGCCACTCGCGGAGCAGCCCCACCTTCTGCATGCCCTGGCCGGGGCAGAGGAACGCCACGGGGACGGGCTGCGCCGCGTCGCCGAGGACGATGTCGCGGCCGATGGCGCCGCGGGACGCGGGGTCCTTCCCGAGGGTGTCCGCCACCTTGCGCATGTGCTTGCGCAGCTCGGGCACGGACCCGGCGACGACGGCGGCGCGGACGGCGCGGCGACGACGCCCGACGTTGAGCGTGTGGGCGACGGCGGAGAGGTCCTGGTCGTCGGAGACGGCCTCGGCGATCTCGTTGGCGTACTGCCCGAGGAGCGCGCCGTCGTCCGCCGAGATGACCACGAGCTGGGCGGTGCCGAGGCGCGGGGCGTCGGGCACGGCGGCCGGGTACAGCCGCGAGGGGCGCGTGGTGGGCCCCTCCTGCAGCACGATGTGGGCGTTGGTGCCGCCGAAACCGAAGGAGGAAACGGTGGCGACGCGGGGGCCGTCGGAGCCCCAGGCCATCGGCTCGGTCGGCACGGCGAAGACGCCGGGCGTGGCCGCGATGTCGGGGTGCGGGGCGGTCCAGTTCGCGAGCGGCGGGATGGTCTTGTGGTGCAGCGCGAGCACCGCCTTCATCATGCCGGCGATGCCCGCGGCGGACATCGTGTGGCCGACGTTGGCCTTGGCGGAGCCGATCCACACCGGGGAGCCGCGACCCGCGAGACGGTGGCGCAGCGCGGTGAGCTCGGTGCGGTCGCCGACGGTGGTGCCGGTGCCATGGGTTTCTACGTAGCCGATGTCGCGTGCACCGACCTTCGCGTCCTCCCAGGCGGTCCCGATGACCTCCTCCTGGCCATCGCCGCGGGGGGACATCGGGCCATCGCCGCGGCCGTCGTTGTTGCAGGCGGTTCCCCGGAGGACGGCGTAGATGCGGTCCCCGGCGGCGAGCGCGTCGTCGAGGCGCTTGAGCAGCACCATGCCCACACCTTCGCCCTGCACGAAGCCGTCGGCCTGCGCGTCGAACGGGCGGCAGACGCCCTTGGCGCTGATCGCGCCGATGCGCGAGAACCCGATGAGGTGCTCGGGGGTGAGGTTGAGGTAGACGCCGCCGGCGAGCGCGGCGTCTACCGTGCCGGCGCGGAGGTGGGCGACAGCGTCGTGAACGGCCACGAGGGCGCTCGCGCACGCGGCGTCCATTGTGTAGGCGGCGCCGCCGAGATCGAGCTCCTGCGCCACCACGGCGGCGCTCATGTTCGCGAGCACGCCGGGGGCGGTGAAGGCCCGCGAGGGCACGAGGCGGTTGATCATGTTGCCGAGCGCCATGGCTTCGGCTTCCGTGGCCGGATCGCCGAACTGCCCGGCGGCGAGCATCTGCGCGATCGACCGGGTGGCCAGGAGCGTACGGAACTCCATGACCGAGAGGCCGAGGTAGGTGCCGACGCGCTTGCGGTTGATGGGACGCCCAGCGTCCACGCCATCGATGCTGGCGGCGTAGCCTGCATCCTGGAGGGCGAACCAGGCGCACTCCAGCGCGAGGCGCTGCTGGGGGTCCATGACCTCCACGCGCCGCGGGGGGATGCCGAATTCCATCGCGGCGAACGAGCGCACGTCGTCGAGGAACGCGCCGTTCGGGCAATAGTAGCGGTCGGTCGAGCGCATGGACGCCGACCAGAACGCTTCGTGATCCCAACGATCCGGGGGAGGGGGGGCGAACTTGTGCCGCCCCTCGAGGATCAACTTCCAGTACCGGTTGGCGTTCTCGGCCCCGGGGAACCGGCAGGCCATCCCGACGACCGCGATATCGCCACCGCTGGACATGATCTCACCCGTTCTTGGACTTTTCGACCAGCGCCATGAGGTCGCCGAAGGTCTGGATGCGGATCATCACCTCGTCGGAGAACTGCGTCTCGAGCTTCTCCTCGAGGAAGCCGACCATCTCCATGGTGGCGACGCTGTCCATGCCGAGCTCGCGGATCTCGGTCTTCGCGGTGATGCCGGCGAGCTTCGCCGACTTGGAGGGGTCCACGGCGGTGATCGCCGCCTTGATGAGTTCCAGGCTGTCCATGAGGGTCCTCAGGTTTCGGGGGTGCGAGAGAAGAGTTTTCCGGCGGTGTGGGCGGCGCGGCCCCATAGCGAGCGGGCCACGTGGCGCGCCACCGTGAGCTTCTCGCCGGAGCTGCCGAGGGTACGATCGCCCTGGGAGCCGAGCGTGTCGGAGAGGTACTGCTCCCGCGTCTTGCGGCGCTGGAGCTTGCCGGAGCTGGTCTTGGGGAGCTGACCGGCGCCGAGGAGCACCACGTCGCTCACCTTCAGCGAGAGCTGCTCGGCCACGGCGGCGACGATGCGCTCGGCGGTGTCGGCCGGGGGCTCGGGGCGGGTCTCGGCGACGACGACGAGCACCTCGCTCTCCTCGCCGGGCACGGAGAACGCCACGACGTTGCCCTTGCGGACCCCATCCACTTCGGCGACCGCCCACTCGATCGACGTCGGGTGGTGGTTGCGCCCGTTGAGGATGATGAGGTCCTTGCAGCGGCCGGTGATGTAGACGTCGCCGTTGTGGACGAAGCCGAGGTCGCCGGTGCGGAGCCAACCGTCCGCCCGGAAACACTCCTCGGTGGCCTCGGGCTTCTTCCAGTATCCGGCGGTGACCGACGGGCCGCGGAAGGCGAGCTCACCCTCCTGGTCTTCGGGGAGGAGGTTGCCGTCGGCGTCCATCGCGGCGAGGCCGTGGCCCGAGAAGGGCTTGCCGCAGCTCACGAACCCGAGCACCACCTCATCGTCCTTGGGCGGGGTGACGCGGCCGGTGGCGCGGAACTCTTCGCCGTCGAGCGTCTTGACCAGGAGCGGCGCGCCGCGCGGGTGGAAGCTCATGGCGAGGGTGGCTTCGGCCATGCCGTAGGCGGGCATCACGCTGCCGCGCTTGAGGCCGGCCTTGCTCATCACGTCTTCGAAGAGCTTCATGGTGTCGGCGTGGATGGGCTCGGCGCCGCAGCCCATGACCTTCACGTTCGAGAGGTCCCACTTCGCGAGGTCGGCCTCGGTGGCCTTACGGGCCGCCAGCGCGTACGCGAAGTTCGGCCCAAAGCTGTGCTGGGCCTTGAGCTCGGTCATCACCTGCATCCAGATGTTCGGACGCTTCACGAACAACAAAGTAGGGATGAACGCCGCCTGCGCGCCGCGGACCATCGGGGTGATCACGAAGCCGATGAGCCCCATGTCATGGTACAGCGGGAGCCAGGACACCGCCGTGTCCACCCACGGTTCGAGCGCCATGCCCTCGGTGGCGATCACCCAGGCGTTGGAGATCAGCGCGTCGTGGGTGACCATCACGCCCTTGGGCGTGGAGGTGGAGCCGGAGGTGTACTGGAGGAAGCAGAGGTCCTCGGGGAGCGGCTCGGGCAGCGCCGTGGGGATCGGCGCCTTCTGGTCAAGCTTTTCGACCGTGAGCAGGTCCTTCAAGCTCTTGACCTTCGGCACCACCTGCCAGAGCACGCCCTGGAGCTGCGCGTCGGTGAGCAGGAGCGACGCTTCGGCGTCCTGGAGGATGACGAGGGCGCCATCGGCCCACGCGTCGAGCTTGCCGAAGGAGAGCGGCGGGTACATCGGCACGGGCACGAGGCCGGCGTAGAGGCAGCCGAGGAAGGAGATCACGAAGTCCTGCGGCTGGGCGAGGACCATGCCCACCCGGTCGCCCTTCTTCAGCCCGTACGCCAGGAGCTTCTTCGCGCGCAGCTCGGCCGCGGCGTGGAGCGAGGCGAAGGGCAGGAAGGTCTTCTGGGCGCGGTTGTCGTAGAAGGTGTGCCCGTAGTCCGTGACGGTGGCCAGACGCTTGAGCGCGTGGACGACGGTGGCGGGGCGAGTGGAGACGTCGGGCAGGGACATGCAACCTCGGCGCGGGGCCGCGGCGTCTACCACGCGGCCGCCGGATCGTCCAAGTGTGCGTCCCGGCTATTTATTCGTCCGCGCGGGTCAGTTTTGCCGACCGACCGGTCAGTCGTTTTTTCGACCCGCCGGTCAGCGCGGAGGACGACGGTGGATCGAGGCAGGGGAGCGCGCGGAGGGGGGGTGGGAGGGCGGCGGCGCGGAGGCGGCGGTCGGGGAGGACCGCACGGTGGTTCCCCCTCTCGCCCCTACTCCACCCTCGCGAGCCCGAAGTGGGCCGGCCATGACCAGCGTCGGCGAGGCGCGGCGGTTCTTTGGCGTCGGAGGGCGCGGAGGCCAAGGAACCCTGAGGGTGACCCCGTCACCGGGGCGGTTCCTTGGGCTGGAGCGCGGCGGAGCGCCGCGGAGGCCAAGGAACCCCGAGGGTGACCCCGTCAACGGGGCGGTTCCTTGGGGTTGGGCGCCGCGGAGGCCAAGGAACCCCGAGGGTGACCCCGTCAACGGGGCAGTTCCTTGGGCTGCAGCGCGGCGGAGGCCAAGGAACCCTGAGGGTGACCCCGTCACCGGGGCGGTTCCTTGGGGTTGGGCGCGGCGGAGCGCCGCGGAGGCCAAGGAACCCCGAGGG
>CAIXRH010000049.1 GCA_903921785.1 uncultured Pseudomonadota bacterium | reverse complement strand
TCGCGGCGCCCGCCGCCGCGCCGGCCCCCGTGGCCGCCAAGCCCCGTGCGGCGTGGCTCGCCACGGTGGAGGAGAAGGGAGAGAGCCGCAGCTACGTCGTGCTCGCCGACGACATCGCCGGTGCCGCCGCGGCCGCGGTCGCAGGCGCGAAGTCCCTCGGCACGGTTCGTGCCGTCTCCAAGGTCGCCGACCTGCTCTGAGTGAAAACGAACGCCCCGGTCGGAGCTCGCTCTGGCCGGGGCGTTTGTGCGTTTCGGCCGCAGGCTCGGCGGCCGGCGGAGGCGACGTTCCCGCCTCAGCTGAACAAGCGGCCCCACTCGATGCCGAGCAGCTCCCGCGCTTCGGGGCGGAGCTTCGCTTCGTTGTCGACCAGCCAGATGGCCGTGGCGCGGCGCACCTCCGCGATGGTGATGGGCGCGCCGGGGCGGGCCTCACGCATCAGCGCGGCGGAGAGGGTTTCGATCGCAGCGTCATCCAGGTGGCCGAGCTCCCGCAAGAGCTCCAGGAAGTCGCTCGCTTCGGGTGCCATGTCGACGTGTTGGTAGGCGGTGGCCATTGCGCCGGAGCTATCCCGCTGCGAGCAACGAGACGACGGACTCCGCGCTGCGCACGATACCGGCGCCCTCCTCCAGCAGATCGAGGCAGCCGGCGAAGCTGGGGAGGGTCGGGAGCCCGGGCACCACCACCACCTCGCGGCCGTACTCGGCGCCGAGGTGGGCGGTGATCTTGGCGCCGGAGCGGTGCCCCGCCTCCACCACCACCACGGCGGCGGCGAGACCGGCGATGACGCGGTTGCGGCGAGGGAACGTCCACCGGTCGGCGGGGAGGTTGGGGGGGAACTCGCTCACCACGAGGCCCCCTTCGGCGAGCACGCGCCGCCGGACCGCCGCCTGCCACGCAACCATGGGCACGGCGAGCCCCTGGCCGAGCACCGCGATGGTTCGCCCCCGCGCGCCGAGGTGGGCTTCGGTATCGATGCCGGCCGCCAGACCGGAGACCACCACCCCGCCCGCCTCCGCTACCGCGGCGGCGTACTCCCGGGCCAGCGCGCGGCCAGTGCCCGTGGGGTGGCGAGTGCCCACGAGGGCGACGGCGGGCGCGCGGAGCAGCTCGACGTTCCCCTCGACGGAGAGCGCGACCGGGCCGCCGGGGAGCCCGACGAGCGCGGTAGGCCACGCGGGCTGGTCGGCCACGAGCCACCGGCCCGCTTCGGGCCGCACTGCGAGCACGGCGGCCCGGAGCGGGCTCTGCCCGAGCTCCTCGAGCATGGCGGGCGCGCCGCGCCCGGCGACCTCGGCGACCCGCGGCGGCAACCGGGGCGCGAACCAGGAGAGCCCTGACCAGGGCGGAGAGAGTCCAACCATGGGGGCTATATATGTTCAGATGTTCAGTACGTCAAGGGCGGGCCGGTGCCGCTGCGGAGGGGCCCCGACGCGCCACCCCATCGGGGGAGCGGGAGCGACCCAAACGAACGTCGCGGACGCGGACCCCGCATCCCTGAAAATCTACCTGTCGGCGGCGCAGACGCTGACCGGAGTCACCATGCGCCCGCTCACCGCCGCGCGCTCACTCCTGGTTCGGCGTTCCGACCAGGTGCATGCCGGTGGTGAACTCCTGACCGAGGTCGACAACCACCGCAGTGGAGGAGTTCTCGGACGCGCGCACCACCACCACCCGCCCGGTGACCCGCTCGGGGAGGCGAGAATCCGGCTTCGAAAGCGTCGGAGCCATGCCATCCTTCTGGGAGACCATGTAGAGGGCGGTGCCGACATCCACACCGTCGTTGGTGCCGCGGTCGAGGAAGAGGGTCTCGTACGTGCCGGGGAGGCGCTGCTCGACTGTGAGGCGCGCGAGCACCGAGGCCTCCACATCGCCGTGGGGCGGCTCGACGTCCACCGTCACGTCGACCGGGATGGGATCGCCCACGAGGTCGCCGCGGTTGGTCTCCACGAAGCTGTCGCGCAGCTCGGCGGTGGCGACGTTGTCATCGACCCGGATGACCCGAACGGTCGCGACCACGCGGTACACGGAGCGGGCGCCATTGCCCGTGCGGACGTTCTTTCCGACCTTGCGGTACAGGTTGAACAGGGTGCCGCACTCGACGTCGTTCATGTCGTCGAGCTTGAGGTAGACGTACTCGCCCTCGCCGATGCTCACGCCGGGCGTGGTGGCCGCCATGACCTTGCCGCGCGCGTTGAAGTCGGCCGGCGCGCCGAGGACGCCGGGGGCGGTGAGGTGCTCGCCGGACCGAACCGCGTCGAACCGGGCGGGGAAGTCGCAGTCCGCGTCGTTGCTCGGCACGATCTCGCGCTGCGCCTGGTACGGCACATCCTGGATCTGCTCCACGGAGGCGCCGGGCGGGGTGAGCGCATCGCCGAGGTGGAAATAGATCCGGTTCCCCGGGTAGATCCAGTGGGGGTTGGTGATGTACTCGTTGTACGACCACAGCTGCGGCCACTGGTACGCATCACCCAGGAAGCGGGTGCTGATGTCCCACAGGGTGTCCCCCGGCTGGATCACGTAGAAGTCCGGCGTGCCGGACGTGCCCCCCATCTGCACCATCCCCTCCTGCGCGTGCGCAGACGGGGTGAAGACGGCGAGGATCAGCGCGGCCAGCATCGAGACTCCTGGGGCCGCAGCAGGATCGATCAACCTGCGCTTCATGTCAAGGGGCGGGCACGACGGACGGGGCCGTGGCGCCGAGGCGGGTGGCCGTGGATTCCAGGTCGGCCATCGCGGATTCCCGGCTGGAATACCCGCTCACGCGAACCCGCTGCACGCGCTTGCCATCGACCAGCCCGGCGACACGGTAGGCGCTCACGCCCGCGGCGCGCAGCTGCTCCACCTGCGCGTCGGCCGCGACGGTGTCGGGGTGCTCGGCCAGCTGAATCGACCAGCCACCGGTGGGCACGCCGTCGGCGGACACGTTGAGGCTCGCCGAGGCGAGCTCCCCGGTGAAGGACAGGTCCTCGGGGTCCTGCTTCGCCACGCGCGCGAGGAGCGTCTCGAGCGTGCCGTGCTGCACGTCCTCGGCGACCAGCGGGGCCATGCCCGGGGCGACGGTCGTCTCCGGCGTGGCGCGTACGCGCTCCGCGACGGTGAACCCGAGGAAGAAGGAGAGCGCCGCGAGCGCGACCGACATCGCGCCGAGCGCGAAGAGCTGGCCGCGGGAGAGCTGGATCTGGTTGTCCTTCATGGCCCGTCATCCTACCACCTTTGACGCGTCAAGAGCAGGTCTGGTTGGAAAATTCACGGCGGCGCGGCGGGGGGCGGCGAGGGTGCGCATCCCCACCCTCGGCGCTTCGTGTCACCCACGGCAAGCGCGCGGTCGCGCTTCGACCCACCCTCAGCGCTCCGGTGCCGGCTGCCGCCGGGCGGGGGTGGCCAGGCCGCGTCGTGAGCGGGCCGTCGGGCGCCGCATCGGCGACGGCAGCGGGCCGCCCATGCGCGCGCTCAGGCCGCTACTGCGCGCCGACCTCGCCCATCTTCTGCGTCCACGTCGTGACCTCGGCCAGCCACGCGTCGCCGCCTTTCTCGGCCTCGGTGCGGATCGCGTCCAACCGGGCGCGGACCAGCCGCTGGTCATTGCCGACGACGGTCGCCGCCACGACGGCGGCGCCCGGGTTCTCCAGGTGGCCGACCTCGGCGATGCACACCTTGTGGCGTGCTTCGATGCGACGAACCACGGACTGAACGACGGACCGCCGGTCCTTGAGCGTACGGGCCTGGGGCAGGTGCAGCACGAGCCGCACCACCCCGACCCACAACGCTTCGTCCGGCGCGGGGAGGTACATCGACTAGGTGCGGGGAACCTCGACCTTGACCAGCATCTCGATCCGGTCGCCGACCTTGATCTCGTCGTAGCCATCGACCTGGATGCCGCACTCGAAGCCTTCGACCACCTCGCGCACATCTTCCTTGAAGCGCTTGAGGCCGGTGACCTTGCCTTCGATGAACACCTTGCCGTCGCGGAAGACCTTGCCGATCGCGCCGCGCTGCGCCTTGCCCGACACCACCATGCAGCCCGCGATCGGGCCAGACTTGGAGACGTTGAACACCGCGCGCACCTCGGCTTCGCCGACCCGCTGTTCTTCGTAGACCGGCGCGAGCATGCCCGTGAGACGGGCCTTCACGTCGTCGATCGCCTGGTAGATCACGTCGAACCGCTTGATCTCGACGTTGTGCTGATCGGCGGCCTGACGGGCCTTCGCGTCGGCCTTCACGTTGAACGCGAGGATCAACGCGCCGTTCGCGGCGCCGAGGTTGACGTCGGACTCGTTGACCGGGCCGATCGCCGAGTGCAGCAGCTTGAGCTGCGTGCCCTTGACCACGATGCCCTCGAGCGCGGCCTTGAGCGCCTCGAGCGAGCCGCCCACGTCGGCCTTGAGCACCACGTGGAGGAGCTCCTGCACCGGGCCGGCGCCGCCCTGCTTGAACAGGTCGTCGACCGTGAGGCGCTGGCGCTGGCTCTGGGCCTTCACCTTGTCGGCGGCGGCGCGGTGATCGGAGAGCGTACGAGCGTCCTTCTCCGTACCGACCACGACCCACTCATCGCCCGCGTTGGGGACATCTTCGAGGCCGAAGATCTCCACCGGGGTGGAGGGAGCGGCCTGCTTCACGCGGCCGCCACGCTCGTCGCTCATCGCGCGGACGCGGCCCCAGGTGCTGCCGATGACCAGGGTGTCGCCCTGCTTCAGGGTGCCGGTCTTCACCAGCAGCGAGGCCACAGCGCCGCGGCCGGTCTCGATGCGGGACTCGATGACCACCCCTTCGGCCGGACGGTCGGGGTTGGCCTTGAGGTCGGCGACTTCGGCGACGAGGAGCACGCTGTCGAGCAGCGCATCGATCCCGGTGCCCTTGAGCGCGCTCACGGGGCACACGATCACATCGCCGCCGTACTCTTCCGCCACCAGGCCGTGCTGCATGAGCTCGGTCTTGATGCGGTCGGGCTTGATGCCCGGCTTGTCCATCTTGTTGACCGCGACGATGATCGGCACCTTGGCCGCCTTCGCGTGGCTGATGGCCTCCACCGTCTGCGGCATGACGCCGTCGTCGGCCGCCACCACGAGGATGACGATGTCCGTGACGCGGGCGCCACGGGCACGCATCGCGGAGAACGCGGCGTGGCCCGGGGTGTCGATGAAGGTGACGTACTTGTCGCCGCGGCGCACCTGGTAGGCGCCGATGTGCTGGGTGATGCCGCCGGCTTCGCCCGAGGCGACCTTGGCCTTGCGGATCGAGTCCAGAAGGGTGGTCTTGCCGTGGTCGACGTGGCCCATGACCGTGACCACCGGGGGCCGGGTGATGAGGTGCGCGTCGTCGTCCGCGGCGTGCTGGATGAGGTGAGCGGACTCCTGGAACGCGGTGTTCACCACCTCGTGCCCGAGCTCCTGCGCCACGATCGCCGCGGTGTCGTAGTCGATGGACTGGTTGACCGTGGCCACCTGACCGAGCCCCATCAGCACCTTGATGAGCTCCGGCGCCTTCACGCCCAATTCGTGGGCGAAGTTGGCGACGGTGATCTCGCCATCGACCTGCACCTTCCGCTTGACCGTGGAGGCCGGGCGCTGGATGACCGGGCGGCCACCCTTGTGCTTGCGGTGGCGAGACTCGGGGATCTGCATCCCGGTGTGCTCGCTGCGGCCGCCACGACGGGCGCCCTTCTTTCCGCGATCATCGCCCGCGGGGGCCTCACCGGGCGAGCCGGGAGGACGGGGGGCGGCAGGGTTGCGGAGCGCGCTTGGCCCGCCGGGGCCGCCGGCCCAACGCGGCTGGCCCGCGGCCTGCTCCCGCGCCCGGCGACGCGCGCCGGTCGGGTCGGTGGGATCGTAGCCGACGGGCAGGGAGACCACGCCCAGGCCGAGGCCGGGGAGGATGGGGCGCTGGTTGAGCCCCGCGGCTTGTGCGCGGGAGCCGAGCTGGGGACGCGCGCCGGCCACGGCCTGCACGATGACGGCGCCGGTGGCGGTGGGCACGGAGCGGGCCGTGGGGTCCGCCGGGCGGGCC
>CAIXRH010000048.1 GCA_903921785.1 uncultured Pseudomonadota bacterium | reverse complement strand
GCTCTCCCCTCGGCAGCTCGCGCACAGCCCCCACTTGGGTGAAGGGGTGCTCGTCGCCTCACGGATCCCGTTCCTGGGGGTGGAGTCGATCCGGGTGGGAAGGAAGACGAGCCTCGTCGTCACGCTGGCCGACGGGACGCGCGTGGCCTCCGTCCACCTCACCTGGAGCGGTCCTCCGGACGCCGGCTCCCCTGATCGGCCCGGGCTGGACCAGCTCGACGCGCTCCTCCGCGCCGCCCCGGACGTGATCGCCGGCGACTTCAACGCCTTCCCGGACTGGCCTGAGCGGCGCCGCCTCGCGAGCGCGGGCTACGTCGACATCGGGCCCGGCGCGCCCACCTGCAACGTCAACGGCTGGCTTCAGGCGCTCGACACGGTCTATGTGGCCCCGGGCTGGTCCGGCAGCGCAGCCGCGGTGGAGGTCATCGCCGCCGACACCCCGATGCCTTCCGCACGCTTCCCCTCCGATCACCTCCCCGTGCAGGTGCGGGCGTGGCGGGGGTGACCGCCTGACCCCCTCCTTGCCCGCTCCTCCGGCCGCGTGGTACCCTCTCAGGCCGATTTGGAGCGAGCTTGGACGCAGAGTTGAGCAGAGCGACAGGCGCGGAAATCCCCGTTCGTTGGATGGACTCGCCTCAGTACAGCCTCACGAGCAACGCGCTGCGAAAGGACGCCCCTTCGCCCGTGGCCCGACGCTGGCGGCGGCTCTTGGAGGCTGGGGAGGACGCGGTCGACCGGCTGCCTCAGTGGCAGGCCTTCGCGGAGTTCATCGCTCGCTTCACGGTCGTCCTCTTGCGCACGGAGCTCGTCGCACAGCATTGGGAGGAGCCGCCAGCGTCCGTCGCCCTGGTCAAGAAGCTAGACTCCGGCGAATCGCCGACCTTCGGCGCGTGGGCTGAGGCGGCCGTCGAATTGGCGCGCGTGGTCGCTCTGCACGAGGACGCGCTCCTCCGGGACCTCGCCGGGATCTTCGCCGCATCGACGGGGACAACGGTGGCCGCGCCGACTTCGGCGGCGGCGGCGCTTCGCGAGCTGGTAGCGATTCGAAACGCCGTCTCTCACGGGCGTGAGGGCACCGAGCTTGGGCTGGACCGGAGTGAGCCCCACATGGGTGTCCTGCTCGGCGCCCTGCGTCAGCTTGGGCGCCTTCGCCTGTGGGTGGTCGTCCACGAATCCACCGCGAACGGAACGGGAACACTGAGGGTATGGCCGGCGCGAGGGCAGGATCGCCAGCCTTCACAAGAGGTCCAGACGTCGCTTCGGGTGGACACCCGCGCGCCGTTCGTGATCGCGCCCGATGGTCGCCTCCTTTACCTCCTGCCGGCGCTCGCCTTCGGGCGCTTCACCGCTGCGGCGGGCCATGGCGGCGAAGAGCTGCGGGTCCTCACCGAGTGGAAGAACGGCCCACGGTATGACGACCCGGAAGGCAAGGACTCCACGCCGCGTCAACTACGCGGAGGCGAGAACAAGGCCACGAGCCTCTCGGCAGCGTGGTCGCTGGCGGCCAAGGACGCGTTTTTTCCTGCCGATCCGGGGCGCGCCGAGTTCGCGGCGCAGCTCCTGGGGGCCACCTCCCGGCAGGAGCTGCCGCTCGTCCCCGGCTATGACCTTGAGGCCCCGCTTGGGAGAGGCGGAAACGCCAGGGTTTTCCTTGCCCGCCGCCGTGAAGACGGCGAGCGAGTCGCGGTGAAGGTGCTGGCGGAGGCGTTGGCCAGTGATGTGACCGCGGAGGGACGGTTCCGCCGCGAGTTCGAGCTGATGCGGAAGGTCCACCACGCGAACGTCGTGAAGGTCTTCGAGACTTTGGAATTGCCCCACGGCGGCCACGCAATCGTCCTGGAGTACGTGGAAGGTCAGACGCTCCGTGCCCGCGTGCAGCAGGCCCGCCCGCCGCTCCCCGAAGTGCTCCGCGTGGTGAAGGAGGTGCTTCGCGGGCTCGCGTGCGTGCACGCGCTCGGGGTCGTGCACCGGGACGTCTCCCCTGAGAACGTGATGGTGGACACTCACGGGAACGTCAAGCTGCTCGACTTCGGGATCGCCCGCGGCCCGGAGAGCGTCCAGTTGACCCGCACGCTGGACGGGCTCGGCAAGGTGGACTTCAGCGCTCCCGAGCAGCGGACCCACGCCGACCGGGTGGATGCCCGCGCGGACGTCTTCTCGTGTGGACGGCTCCTCTCCTTCCTGGCGTCCGCGCAGAGCGACCCGGAGCAGCAGGTTCGCGACCTGCCCGGCGCACTGGTCGCGATCGTCCGTCGGGCGACCCAGGAGGATCGAGAGGCCCGCTACCCTGACGTTGTTGCCATGCTGCAGGCCCTGGAGACCGTCGAGCGATCGGGGCTCGAGGGGCCGCCGGTGTGGCCTGGGGCGAAGCTCACGCCGGAGCTGACGGTGGAGTCCGTGCTTCGTCGAGGGAGTGAAGGGTTGTGGTTCGTGCGCCTCGCTCGCAAGAACGGACGGAATGTACTGGCGGTCGTCGCCGAGCTCCGCGATGCCGCTGAGGCCGCGCTCTCGGCCGAGATTGAGCAGATGAGCGACGCCGACCGCGCGCGGCTCGGCACGCTGGCGGTCGCCTACGGCTCCGCGCCGAGGGTGGCCTATGTGCCCCTGAACGTCGCGGAGGTCTCCGACGTGGGCGGGCCGTTCGGGACCCCGGTCCTCATGACCCATCCGTCCGTGAAGCCGCTCGCGGCGGCGCCCGTGGCGGCGCCTTCGGTGGCGGTGTCCGTGGAGCTCGACGACGACGGATGGGGCGAGAGCGAGGAGGACGGCGAGGCCTGCGTTCGCTCCGCGCCGCTCGCATCGCCTGCGAAACGGAGGTCGGCGGCTACGACCTCCCTGCCGCCCGCAGTCGCACCGCCGCCTCCTGCGCGGACCATCTCCAGGGACGCCCTTACACCGCAGGCGTCCGCCCCTTCGCCGCCGCCTCCGACTCGGACCATCTCGAAGGACGCGGTGGCGTCGCAGACGTCCACCCCGTCGTCGCCACCTCCGCGGTCCGCTCCGTCGTCCCGGCCCGCCTCCGACGTGGGCGCCAAGCCATCGGCCACATCGGCCCCGCGCGTCGCCAAGGCGCCGGCCAGCACTCCTCGTGAGCCCGCCCCGGCTACTCCCAGGACCGGCATGCCCAGCCGCACCCGGAAGCGGAAGGTGACATTCTTGGGCCTTGGCCTCCGTTTGTCGGCGGTGGCAGCCTTCTTTGTGATGCTCCTCTTTCCGCCGCTGTGGCCCGTCCTCATCCTCTGCCTCCTCTTCCTGTTCGGGCTGCTCCTGATGCAGATCGGAGCGTCGCGAGGGAAGTCGCGGTGAGGGGCCGTGGCCTGCACGCCTTGTTCTCCGGCCGCATCGTTCATCATGCGTCGAGGTAGGCGTCACGCAGCGCGTCGGCTCCAGCGCCGGATTCGCGGCGGCTCAGCACGCCGCTCAGCGTCTTCGGCGCGGCGCGTCCGTGGTAGTCTGATCTCCGGGAGGGGATGAACATGAGGTGGTTGTGGTCGTTTCTTGGACGAATCACCTTGTTTTGGGGGGTCTGGATCGCCCTGATCGCCTTGGCCATTTGCGGGCTGGGGGGGCAGGAGTTGAACGTGCATGCGTGGGGGCGGGTCGCCAGAGTGGCCTGGTTCGTGGCGGTGGCCGTCCTTTTGATGCGCGAAACGTCGAGGCTCAATGTCGCGCTTTTCAACCTCCAGGGCGCGCTCACGGCCGCGGGGCGAAAAGTCCCGCCCCGCCTGCACAGCATGCTCCGCGGTGGCGCGCCGTTGGGGCTCCTGGCGCTCGCGTGGACCGCCGTGCTCGAGCTTTTCTCTCCATGGATCGCACAGCTCCGGGAGGAGGGAGGCGCGGCGCACGCCGCGGCGATGGTCGGTGCGTTCGCCTGGAGCTTCGCGACCCTCTTGGTGCTCGGGCTCGCGCTTGGTGGGCTCTCGCTGCTCTGGTTTCGGGTGGCGGCGCGCGGCGTTCCTGCCGGTCGCAGACCCGCCATCAAACCCGTCTTGCCGTGGACCGTCGCCTGTTGGAGCGCCGCGTGTCTTCCCCTCGCGCTGTTTGGGCTGCCCGACCTCTCCGTACCCGGCGATTCGTCCTCCGGTGGTTCGGCATCCGAGGCCGGCTGGTCGGGTACGGGGCCGACCTATGCTCCGCCCGCCACATCGTCGCCGCCGGTCGAACTGCTGCTGCGGCCGGCTCCCGGGGTGGACCCAGTGGGAGTGAACTCTGCGATCAAGTTGGCGGACGCTCGACTCGCTCGCGCGGTCCCTTCCGCCGCTGAAGGTTCGGATGCTGTGCTCGCGAGTACCTATGTCGTGAGCGTCCCCGCCGATTACGCCACCCCCCTGGCCTTGTTCCTCACTGCGGATGCGGGAGAGGTCGCCCACGTCGAGTTCAATTCCACGGTGAAGGCCGACGCCACGCCCGTCCGTGAGTGTGCTCCGGCCTCAACCTCCTTTCCTGCTGACGATCCGCACGGAGGGGATGGCCTGACGGACTTCGGCCTCGACTCCGCCCTGTTGCAGCTGTCGTCGATGACCGCGGGCGGTATCGCCGTGATCGGCATTGTCGACACTGGCGTGGACGGAGGGCATCGCGACCTCTCCGGGACGTTGCTGGGCGACAGCGGATGGAGCGATGGTGACGGCCACGGGACGGCGACGGCCGGCGCGGCGGGGGCGATCGCCAACAACCGGCGCGGGATCGCGTCGTTCAACCTCGGAGGTAGCTTCATCCATCTGCGGTCCTACCCCGCGCTCGGCATTCGGCGCGACAATGCCGATGACATCGCGGCTGCAGTGAAGTCCGCGACGGACGAGGGGGTGAACGTGCTGAACCTCTCCTTCGGTGCTCGCGGTGCCGCGCCCGAGGTGGTGGCGGCGAGTATCCGCCGCGCGCTCGAAAGGGGGGTCGTGGTGGTCTGAGCACTAGTGACTTCTTGACAAGTCGATGCTGCCGGGTGATCCGGGATTCCTGGAGAATTTCATGGATCCGAAGCGCTGGAGTGAAGAGGAGTTCGGGGAGGTGGACCTCCACGACGCCCGGCTGGACCGGCGGCTT
>CAIXRH010000047.1 GCA_903921785.1 uncultured Pseudomonadota bacterium | reverse complement strand
GGCGGAGGCGTGGGCGCCGTGCCCCCAGCCCCCGCACCGGCCCCCCAACCGAACGCCTTGGCGAAGGAGATCGGCGTCATCGGCGCGGTGGCCGTCTCCGGCTGCGACGGCGCCTCGCGCGACGCCGCCCGGGTGGGCGCTGGCGCCCGATCCCGGTCGCGGTCTCGCTCCCGGGCATGGACATGCCCCCGACCGCCGTCGGCGCTCATCGCCGCCACTCCTTCGGCGCCGGTCGCCCGAGCTTCGTCAGCTCACTGTGCAGGGCGCGTCGCACGTGCCGCATCCCTACCGCGGCGCCGTCCTCCGCGGCGAGGAACGCCGCCCGCACGATCGTGTTGCGGATGTGCCCCCCGGTGAGCGGCACCGCGGCCAGCGCGTCGAGGTCGAGCCCCGCCTGCGGCAGGGCCTCGGGCCACAGCCGGGCCCAGAGCGCCGCCCGCTCCCCCGCGTCCGGCGCCTTGAACTCCAGCGCGAAGGTGAACCGCCTCAAGAACGCCGGGTCCAGCGCGTCCTTGGTGTTCGTGGTCAACACCGCGAGGCCCCGGTACGCCTCGATCCGCGCCAGCAGGTACCCCACCTCGATGTTCGCGTACCGGTCGTGGCTGTCCTTCACCTCCGAGCGTTTCCCGAACAGGGCGTCCGCCTCGTCGAACAACAGGACCGCCCCGCACGACTCCGCCGCGTCGAACACCCTCGACAGGTTCTTCTCGGTCTCCCCGATGTACTTGCTCACCACCGCGCTGAGGTCGATGACGTACAGGTCCAACCCCAGCTCCGAGGCGATCACCTCCGCCGCCATCGTCTTGCCGGTGCCGCTCGGGCCCGAGAACAGCCCCACGAGCCCCAGGCCCCGTGCGCTCTTGTCCGCCACCCCCCACCGCTCGTGCACCTGCTCCCGGTGCCGCAGGTGCGTCACCATCTCCCGGAGCGTCCCCACGCTCGCCTCCGGAAGCACCAGGTCCGTCCACCGCGCCCGGACGTCCACCCGCCGCGCGAGCTGGTCCAGGCCCTCACGGGCGGCCGAGCGGCAGTGGGCTTCGGCTTCGGCGAGTACGGCATCTGGGGAGTCGCCGGCCGCCAGGGCGGTGGCCGCGCCGGCCGCGATCCGCGTCACCGCGTCCGCGCCGACTCGGTAGCGCCGCGCCAGGGCCGCCACCGCGTCGGCGTCGCCTTGTGCGCCGAGGCCGTCGAGGGCGCCCGAGAGGCCTTCAACGACGGACGGCCGGGAGGGCTCCACCCGACCGTGCACGCGACCGCGGGTGATTGCACCTACAATCCTGTTCGTGGCGCCCGGACTCCCAGCTTGCCGAGTTCGCTCGCCGACACGCGGCGGGAGTGGACGGCCGATCGTCACGGCCCTCACGCTACCCGACTCCCGACGACGGCCATCCGGGCAGGTCGACGCAGAACCATCCAGCCGGTAGCGTAGCAGATCTGAATGTCTCGGTGCTCGGACGCCAGCTGAAAGCCGCCTCTGAAGAGGTCGAGGAGCGGCTCCGCCGGGTTCAGGTCTGGCTGCAGGTCGCCGAGACCCACCAGTTCCGCCCAGGCGAACAGCAGGGGGAAGTACGCGGAGGTGACGTCCTCAATGCGAACTCCCCGAAGGCGAAGCCCATCCCGTGTGCGCTCCACGGCGTCGGAAATACTCCGTCGTGCCGAGTCGTTGAGGGTACCCATCACCGCCCGACGCACCGACTCGTCGGCGGGGCTGAAGTACGGGCGGTCTTCGGGCCAGAAGGGCAGTGCACGTCGGTAGTGCTCCATCAGCAAACCCGGGGCTTGAGGCTTCCACTCATCGGCGCTACTCCACCCCATTTCGGAAAGAATAAGCTCCATGATCTTGATATTTGAAGAGTTCGACATTTTTTCAGTTCCCATATAACTGCTGGTAAATGCGCGCAGCTTCCGGATGCCATGATGACAGCTGTTCTGGATCCACACGCCCATTGACCGCCGCAAAGGTCGCGACCATCTCCTGGAGGACGTCGCGCCGAATCTCAGAGGGAATCTGTTCGACTAGCCGGGGGGCGAACCCGCGCTCGGCGATGCCGGCGAGGTCGTGGGCGGTCCTGGCTCCGAACGGCCGCATCCAGGTTCCGTCGACCAGCCGCTCTTCTTCATACAGGGGCAGGCCACGATCCAGCAGGTTCGCCTCGACGTTTTCGTGGGTCACCAGACCTGTGAAGCCTCGACGTTCGCCATCGGTGAGCGTGCCGTTCTCCGCTTTCCTCCAAAGGTCGGCCCACTCCATGTTCGCGGCGAATCGAGCCACCGCTGGCTCTTGGCCCACGCCACGAGCGATGACATGCTCGTCGATGAACAGGTTCCGCTTTGCAACCTTGATGATGTCGAACGGGATTCCGGTGTTTCGAGAGATCGCGGCGACGTCATCCGACGCCTCCCGAATCGCGTCGTACGCCCGCTCGGCAGCTGCGTCGATCTCGTGTACCTCGCGCGGGATGTTCTCAAGTACCGCCTCTGCGCCGCCTGCCCCCGCCATTTCGGACTCAGCCCCTGGCGTCGGTGTTCGGGCGCGTTGCCAGCCCCCCTCCGGCTCCAAGATGGCGGGCGGTGCGTCGGCCTGCCAGGATCTCTGGCTCTCCCAAGGCCTCGCCGGCTCTCCGCCGAGCATCCCGGAGGTATCAGGCCCCTCGAGCACGGAGCTGACCGGTGCCTCGGGCGGCGCCCCCTCGACGCCGAGCGGAAGC
>CAIXRH010000046.1 GCA_903921785.1 uncultured Pseudomonadota bacterium | reverse complement strand
CGTCGGGCGGCGCGCCCGAGGCGCCGGTGCCCCCGGGCACCGCCTCTGTCGCGACATCACCTACAACGCTCGCATCGAGTGTCGCGACACTCTTCTGCAACGTCGCAACAGATGCGACGATCGCCCCCTCCGTAGCCGCCCCGCACTCGCCCACCCACACCCCTACGCTGGCCTCCGCCATCGCTTGCGGCGCCAGGAGCCGCAGCTCCCGCTCCTGCCCGGTGATCACCGGGAAGCCGTACACCGTCGAGGTGTGCCCGGGGACCTTCCCCGCCGCCACGCGCGCCTCCACGAACGTGCGGTGGGCCGCGAGGCGCTCCTCCGCCCGCCGCTGCCCGAGCGCGACGGCGCCCTCCAGCGTGGCCGCCACCAGCGGGCGGAGCTCCACGGTGCGGTCGAAGCCGACGCTGTTCCGCCCCGCGGCGAACGCGGCCGCCATCGTGGTGCCGGTGCCGACGAACGGGTCGAGCACCGTGTCCCCCTGGAGCGAGTACATGTTCACCAGCCGATACGGGAGCTCGAAGGGGAAGGCGGCGCTGCGGGCGCGCAGGCCGTCCTGGTCGAGGCGCTGGCCGGTGCCGCGGAGGTCGGTCCACACGTCGGAGAACCACACGTTCCGCTCTTCCCAGAAGAACGCGGAGGCGGCGCGGACGGCCTTCTCGGCCTCGGAGAAGCTCCGCTTCCCGCCTTTGCGGTAGACGAGCACGTACTCGTGCTCGTAGGTGACGTAGGCGCCCGCCGGGAGCATGCCGGAGCCCATGAACTTGTTGGGCGCGTTGGTGGGCTTGCGCCAGAGGATGTCGGGCAGCGGGGTGAGGCCGAGGCGCATCAGCGCCAGTGCGATGCGCGCGTGGTTCGGGTAGAGGCAGAACTCGCCGCCGAGGGTGCGCGTGGCGTCCCCGATGTTGACGCAGAGGAAGCCGCCGGCGGTGAGCACGCGGGCGCACTCGGCCCACACGGCGTCGAGCGCCGTGTGCATCGATTCGAACGCCGCCATGCCCTGGGCGGCCCCGAGCTGCGCCGCCACCCCGGGCACCATCGCCGCGAACGCCTCGTCCCACATCTCGATCATCGGGTACGGCGGCGAGGTGACCACGAGGTGCACCGACGCGTCGGCCACCGCGGTCATCGCCCGGGCGTCGCCGAGGTGCAGCGTGTGGGTCGTGGGCATGCCGCGAGGCTAACGCGCTGGCGGCGCCTTCCCGTAGGGCCCGAGGTAGTTGGCGGTCGCGATGCTGCGGATGGTCGCGACCACGGTGGAGCGGGCGTAGGGCATCCACAAGAACTGGTCGAGGGCGCCGGTGTTCTCCCCGAAGCAACCGTAGCCGCGGTCGAGCTCGGTCCACGCGAGGCGCGCGAAGGGGATCTCACAGCCGGAGGTGGCCAGCGCGTCGTCCATGCCCACCGAGAGGTAGCGGAAGTCGTGCTCGCCGGGCCAGTGGTGGGAGACCGGGTCGTGCAGGAGGCTCCCGGCGACCGCGGACTCCGCGATCGCCGCGCACACCCCCGGGAGCTCGTGGGCGCGGGCGTTCAGGGTGTGGGCGAGCTCGCCGGTGGGGTCGGTCTCGTACACGCCGGCGACGGCGAGCAGCGCCGTCTTCGCCACCGCGAGGTCCTCGGTGGTCCAGGTGCGGGGCGGCGCCTCGGTGAGCTTCCCTTCGGCGAGCGCGCGCTTGATCACCCGGTCTTCCATCTGGAGGATCGCCACGCCGATGAGCTCGCCCATGAGCGTGTCGGTGCTCGCGAGGAGCATCGCGAGGTGCTCCGCGTCGGCGGCGGCGCCCGGGATGTCCCCCTGGGACCAGCCCTGCGCGAGCCGCACCTGCGCGAGCGACCGGAAGGCCAAGAAGTGCGGGATCGGCACCGCCATCGGGCAGAGGAACTGGTTCTGCTTGAAGGAGCTGGTGAACGGCTCGGCGCCGTCCCAGGTCCAGTGGTCGAAGCCGCGCCAGCCGGCGATGAACGTGAGGTCGTAGCCGTCGGTGACCTCGGGGCGGTCGAGCCAGGGGTCGCCGTCGCCCTTGAAGGCGTCCACCGCGGCGAAGGCATCTTCCCCGGCCCACCAGGCCGGGGTGGTCCCCTCCATGGGGCCCTCGACCTCGATGAGGGCGTTGAGCGTGGGCGCGGCGTCGGACGAGGTGCCGCGACCGGCGAAGATCCCCGCAGCCTTCACCCGCTCGAGGTCGGCGAGCAGCCGCGCCTCCCCACCCTCGGCGAACCCCTGATCCTCAAGCCCCTTGAGGATGTTCTCGGCGGCCACCTGCGAGGCCACGGGCACGCCCACGAACACGAGGAGGGCGACGCCCCCGAGGATCCACCAGCCGCGCTTGCTCATGGGTGGGGCGTAACCCGCGGTTCGTGCGGCTCCGTCGACGGTTTGTCCACACCCCGATGCGGTCCGTGCCCGCTGAAGATCGTTCGCACGTCCCGGCGCCGCGTCCTTGCCGGGTGAGCGCCGATCACGGCCCCCGTCAGGGCAGGACGAACCGGATCCGCGGCCCGACGCTCACCGTGACCGTCTGCCCCGCCGGGTGGAAGTCGCCATCCACCATGAAGGGGGTACCGGTCTTCGACCGGATCACCACCTTCTGCGGGATCGCCGAGTAGATGTCGGGGGAGTCGATCGGGCGGGCCAGGTACACCTTCGGGAGCACCTTCACCATCCCGAGGGCGTCGCACGCGAAGCCGAGGGCGTGCATGCGGCCCGGGTGGCGGAGCGCCTCGAAGAAGGGGCGGAAGCCGAAGCCGATGTCGTCCACCGAGCCGATGGTGACGGTCAGGAACCGCTCGACGGGCCACGCGACGCCGTCGGCCTCCACGGAGCACTCCGCGGGCGCGCTCAGCCGGCGGATCAGCTCGCCGCCCACGATGGCGCTGCCGATCGCCCGGGTGAGGAGCCACGCCGCGGTGAGCGGCGACGGGTCCCCCGCCGCATAATGTTCGGCGAGGAAGTTGCTCAAGAGGCCGTTGCCGAAGAGGAAGCCGTACTCCGGCCGGTCGCCGCCCTCGATCTTCAAGATGTTGCGCTCGGCGAGCGGCAGGTCCTGGTCGGTGTGGTAGCGCAGGAGCAACGCCGAGAGCAGGTCGGCCGGGCGGCCGGAGATGCGGAGGCCGTGGGCGATGGTGTTCATGGTGCCGCCGCGGAGGATCGCCACCGGCGGCAGCGGCTCCCCCTCATAGGCCTCGATGAACGCCGTGAGGACCACGTGCAGCGTGCCGTCGCCACCATTGACCGCCAGCACGTCGATCTTCTCGTCGCGGAAGCGGCGCGCCTGCTCCACCAGCTCGTCGCGGGTGTGGGGCTGCGCCACCTTGCCGCGGGTGCCGAGCATGAAGGACATCTGCCCGCTCAGCCCCGGGTTTTGCCGGTTCTGCCGCGAGCGGGGGTTGGAGACGACAGCGATGCCGGGCATGCTCCCGGCGTGTATCACGGAATTGTCACGGGGCGACAAGCACGCCCGGGTGGACACCCCCGCCCCGCCCCGCCATTCTCGCCGCCAGCGGCACCTCGACCGCCGACCTGGCCGGGGGGAAGGGCGGGGCTGGACCCCCGACCCATTCGCATGTTCGTCGCCTTCTTCCTTGGTCTACTGACGACGACGCCGTGCCACGGCCATCGCGAGGAGCACCCCCGCCACCCCCGGAACTCCCGCGCTCCCGTCGCAACCGCAGCCATCGGAGGTCTGCACGGGACCGGTGTCCTCCGTCGGCTCCGGGCAGCCGGTCTGGATGGACGGGTCCTGGTCGTCGCAGTCGAAGGCGAGGGGCTCGCCGTCGAGGTCCTGGTCGTCGTCGTTGCCGTCGCAATTCTGGTCCACCCCGTCGTACCAGACCTCGGCCTGCATCGTGCTCACCAGCGGGTCGGCGTCGTCGCAGTCGCGACCGCCGGCCTCCACGGCGCTCTCGCCGTCGCCGTCCACGTCGTCGTCGTCGGCGCCGGAGCAGTCCTGGTCGACGCCGTCGTAGGGCACGTCCGTGAGGCCGGGCGCGAGGAGGCTGGTGGTGTCGTCGCAGTCGTCGCCGCCGCAGGTGGCGCTGACGGCGCCGTCGCCGTCTTGATCACAACAGACCTCCGTCGCGAGGGCGAGGTATGCGTCCGCCGCATCGGGCTCGGTGGCGTCTACCCCGACGACGAAGCGGAACGAGAGCTCCTCCCCCGGCGCCAGCGTGTGTTCCGCGTAGTATTGGAGCGCCATGGCGTCGTCCCCGGCGATGCCGGCCGGGTCGGTGAGCACCACGTCCACCGGGGTCTCCGTCTGCCACGAGGAGAAGAAGCCGAGCACCACCATCGAGGCGTCGCACGCGCCGAGGCCCATGGTGACGCCGCTGTAGGGACCGGCGGCGGAGGCCCAATCTTCGGTGCCGTCGCCGTCCGCGTCGCGCACGGTCTCCAGGGTGGTGTAGTCGCCCCAGCCTGCGGCGTCCTGGTCGGGATCGAGCGCGTAGAGCAGCTCCAGGTTCTCCACATCGCGGGTGCCGACGTTCACCAGGGTGAACTGCACGGCGAGCGACACATCGCGATCGTCGAACCACTCGGTCTTCTGCACCCGCAGGTCGCCGGTGGAATACGTCCACCGGTAGGCGAGCGTGCCGGGGCTGGAGATGTCCTCGCCCGACTCCACCAGCACCGTGTCCGCGGCGTTGGAGTTCGCCACGAAGGTGAGCCAGCTCCCGTCCACCGAGTAGCCGACGCCCCAGGCCTGGTAGGGGGTTCCCACGTAGGTGAACTCGACAGAAGTGTCGTTGATCTTCGCGAGGTAGCCCGTCGCATCCGTGGGGTTGTTCCACACCCCCGCGTCGTCGTAGTCGAGGAGCAGGAAGTCCCCGATGAGGGACTCGGCGTGGGCGACGCTCATGCAGAGGAGGAAGAACATCCCCCCTAAGTAACCGGGATCGTGCCTACGCGAGCACGGCGGCGATCGGGGCGCCTTCGGACTCCACATCCGCCAGCGCCAGGATGGTGGCGCCGAAGTGATCGGTGCCCAGGGCGACGCCCGAGTCGCTGACCTCGCCGCTCGCGAGGTCCACCGGGCGGCCGATGAGATCGTCGTCGTAGGCGCCGATCTGCCGCCCGCCCGCGACGCCGGCGCCGATGAACATCGCCGACGTGAAGGTCCAGTGGTCCTTGCCCCCGGTGGCGTTGTACACCGGCGTGCGCCCCATCTCCGAGAAGACCACCACCGTGACCTCCTCGGCCAGCGAGCCACCCGACTGCCCGGGACGGCTGTCGAGCTCCTCCATCAGCGAGATCAGGTCCTCGAACAGCACCTGGAAGTTGGAGGTCTGCGCGCCAGCGTTGGAGTGGGTGTCCCACCCGACGTTGAACTGACCGCCGTGGCTCATCAGCGCCGAACGGGCATAGCCGTTCTGGAGGGCATCGAGCGCGGGGAGCAGCGCGTCCATCGAAGAGCCGGTGGTGTCGGAGGAGAGGTCGAGGTCCTCCACCGCCAAAAGCCGGTCGAGGCGGTCGTTGGCGCCGACGAGGCTGGCGCCGACGCTCTGCGCGCGACCACGCCCGGCGGCGGCGGCGAACGCGGCGGCGCGGGATTCCCGGAAGACCCGTACGGCATCGGCGGAGGTGGCGCCGAGCGGGGCGCGGGCCGGGGTGGCGCTGCTGAGCGAGGTGCCGTCGAGCAGCTTCGCAAACTGGTTGTTCTCCCCGAGCCGCACCACCGAGGCGGTGTACTCCGAGGTGAACGACGGGCCAGAGAGCACCACGTGGGGGATGAGGTAGTCGGGGCTGTGGCCGGCGATCTGCGCGGGCCAGTCATCCGCGGAGGACGCAGACTTCCCGGTCATCACCAGCCGCTTGCAGCGCTCGTGGGTGATGCTGCGCACCTCAAAACCGTGGAGCACACAGGTACGATCGGCGTAGGCCTCGAAGTAGTTCTTGATCGCCGGGGCCTCGGGGCCGTCCACGAAGGAGATGTCGCCGACGCTACCGGTCTCTCCGTTGGGGTTGCTGTCGATGGTGTCGTGGCCGTACATCGGCGCGATGCCGTAGGTGGGGTCCCAGCCGCCGTTGGTGAAGAGGAAGAGGAACTTCCGGTTGTTGCCGCTGCCCGCGAGCGCGCGGGAGGGGACCCAGAGCGGGGCCGCCCCGAGGGCGAGCCCTCCGAACTGGAGGAGGCGACGGCGGCTGATGAGCGACATTCGGGCCTCAGTAGGTGAGGAAGAGCGGGTCTTCCATCATCGCGGTGAGCACGACGGTCCACGCTTCGGTGGGGCCGCTCGCGTCGTTCGTGGTGGTCCACAGGTCGGTGATCTGGGCGCGCCAGGTGTCGTCGGCGCGGACGGCGTACAAGCGCCAGTGCAGGGCGTCGAGCTCCTGGGTGAAGGCGTCGTCCCCCGGGACGTCCTCCGAGCTGACGAACTGGAAGATGCGGGGGTCCGCCTCGGGGTTGTCCAGCGTGGCGGCCATGATCGCGGCCGAACCTTCGGCCGAGCGGCTGGTGGTGAGCAACCAGCTCAACGACGGCGTGCGCAGCGGACTGGTGACGTTGGACCCATCCACCCCGCCCCCCTGGATGCGGTAGCCCCAGGTGTCGTTGTCGAGCTGCTCGTAGCCGTTGTAGGACCACGTGAACCCGGCGATGTCCTTGAGCACGGTCTCCAGCTGGGTGGCGTTCACCAGGCGGGTGGTGTTCTCGTCGGCGATCTGCGCCTCGGTGGCCGCCTCGGACAGCGCGCCCTCCCGGTACACCGGGGTGTCCGTGACGGCGCGGAGCAGCGGCTTGATCGAGCCGTCGCCCGCCACGAAGTCCTGCCGCAGCGCCTCCACCCGGGCGTAGTCGTCGTCCGCGGGCTCACGGCCCCAGAGCAGGCTGGCGAAGGTGGTGGCGGCGCAGCGGGTGAACCGCGGGTCGCGGGCGATGGTCTGCCCGAGCTGCCCGAGCCCGCTGATCGGGGTTCCGTAGTAGGCCGGCGCGTGACCGATGAGCTGCGTACCGAGCTGCTCCCGCTCCCCGTGGTAGTGGTCCATCTCGTGGATGTTGTACTCGTTCGCCACCCAGAAGCCGAAGAGGGAGGAAGCGAGCGGGTCGAGGGAGCCGTGGCAGCCGAGGCAGTAGGGGTTGGACTTCAGCGCGGCGCCGATGCCGTCTGAATCGACGAGCGCCACCTGCCCGGAGAGCGACACCGGGCGGGCGAGGTAGTCCTCGCAGAGCAGGAGGCGGCTGATCGCCGCGGCCCGGCCGCGGTTGTAGTTGGAGACGGTGGTGTAGTACCGCCACCAGAGCCCGTTCGTCGCGAGCACGCCCGCCGCCGGTCGGCCGTCGGTGTACGTGGAGACCTGCCAGCCCGAAGCGTCGTCGGGGTAGGCGACAGGCCAGACCTGGGCCATCAGCTCGTCGGCCATCGTGTAGTCAGCGGTGACGATGTCGGTCCACGGCAGGTCGTTCGCCGCGATGTGCGCCATCAGCCGCAGCGGCTCCTCGCCGACCGAGCGTTCCCAGGCGTACTCCTGCTCGGGCCGCCCGACGTCCTTGTACTCGGCGTTCTTGATGAGGTATTCATCGACCCGGGTGTACCAGCGCTCCGCGAGCAGGCGCACCATCCGCTCTTCGAAGGCGGGGTCCTCGAGGAGGGTGTCCCGGGCGGCGGCGAGGGCGGCTTCGTCCCCGCCCTCCACGGCGTCGAGCTCGGCGGTGGTGGGGAGGGTGCCCCGGAGGTCGAGGCTGAGGCGGCGAAGGAGGCGGGGGTTGTCCAGCGGCAGCAGGGCGTCGTCGGGGTCGACGTCCGTCGGGGCCTCGGTGGCGCACGCCAGGAAGAAGAGGGTGAACATCACTCCATCCGGGCGAGGAGGTCGGCCACGGGCTCGCTCACGGAGAGGCAGGCCTCCCCGAGCTCGGTGCCGGCGTAGCTCACGGTGCCGCAGGCGTCGCAATCGTCGCCGAGCTCCACCGTGTACCAGGCGCCGCCGGGGTCGTGCAGCCAGACCGCCCCGCTGGTGCAGGTGTCAGACACGCGGAAGTCGGCGAAGGACAGGTCGACATCGCCGAGGCCGTACCCCCCGTTGATGAGGAGCCCGTCTTCGTCGAGCGTCTCCCACAAGGCGAGGCCGTTGCTCTGGGCGAGCCAGGGGTTGCTGTCGCCGGGGTCGCTCCAGGTGCCGCGCATCTCGATGTCCCAGCCGCTGTCGGTGGTGGTGCGCTCGAGCTCCCCGGCGAGGATGAAGGTCACGCCGGTGTTGTCCCTCACCCAGCCGTCGCCGAGCATCCAGAAGTCGCCGCCGGCGCCGGGGACATACTGGGTTACCCCCTGAAACGTCCACCCCGCCCGAGTGTCGCAGCTCGCGACGAACAGCACCATGTTGTAGTCGCCCATGCGCGCGGGGCAGCCGCTTTCCACGTGGGTCCACGCCTCCTGGAAGTCCACGAAGATGGTGGTGGGATCGGGCAGGCCGATGGCCAGCGTGTCGTCGATCACCTGCGCGGCGCCGGCGGCGTCCCACGCCGGGTCGGGCAGGGGGGCCTCCACCGGCGCTTCATCGACCTCGGGGACGTAGGGAGTTCCTCCCGAATCGCTCGTGCTGCACCCCGCCAGGATCGACGGCGCGGCCAACCACCTCCAGCGGACTGCCAACCAACGTCGTGACGCCCAGACCATCGCCCGAGCGTATCCCGGATCAGCCCGCGTCCCGCAGATTCCGCCGCGGCGACACCCAGGTCTCCGCCGAGGCCGCGGCGGGACCCTGCCCGACGGAGCACCGGGTGCAGGCTTCGTGGGGGTGGCCGTCGAACATCCCGGCGCGGAGCGCGGTCATCGCCGGGCCGGTCCAGATCTCGGCGAAGGAGGCGTCGTTGAGGTCGCCGACGTAGGGGCGCCCCTGCACACAACAGGGGGAGACGTGGCCGTCGGCGTGGAGGTACGCCCGGCCCCAGAGGTACGAACAGCGGGCTTCGAGGCCGCTGCGGAGCTCCCAGGCGCGGACCCGCGCCCGCTGGAGCGCCCCACGCAGGGCGGCGCGGCGGCGCGAGCGGGTGCCGACCAGCCCGAGCGCACGCCGGGCGAACGCCTCGGGGGGCGCTTCGGGCGGCCCGTCGGGCAGCTCCAGCCCCACGCCCAGGCGGCGCGCGGCGGCGCGGGCTTCCCCGGTGAACCGCGCCACGTCCATCGGGCGGTGGTGCAGCGAGAGGTCGAGCAGCGAAGGATCGAGCACCTGGAGCCAGGAGCCGAGCACCCGGGCGGCGCCGACCTTCGCGGCGAGCGCCACCACCTCGGGCAGCTCGGCCACGTTCGCCGTGGAGAGCGTCACCGCCAAGGCCAGCTCCGGCCTCGCGGTGACCGGCTTTGCGCGACGAGCGGCGTCGAAGTCGCCGAGGTTGGCGAGGAGCCGCTCGAAGCGGGCGCCGACGCGGATGCGCTCGACGGTGCCGGCGCGGGCGCCGTCGATCGACACGATCATCAGCGCGAGGCGGGGGAGCAGCCGCTCCAGGAGCCCGGGACGGTGCAGCGCCGTGCCGTTGGTGACCAGCTCGGTGGTGAGGTCGAGCTCGTTGACCACGTCGAGGAAATCGAGGAAGTGCGGGGCGATCGTGGGCTCGCCCGCGACCGAGAACGAGAGCCGGGAGACCCGCGGGAGCACCTCCGCCGCGATGCGATGGAAGAGCGGCAGCGGCATGTCGACGCCGGAGCGGGTGCTGCCCACGAGGGCCTGCGCGCACCAGATGCAGTCGAGGTTGCAGCGGAGGGTGTTCTCCACGTTGACCCAGCTCGGCCACGGCGGGGGGTGGAGGCGCATCGCGGCGAGCGTAGCCGAACGAGCCCCGGGAGGCTGGTAATTCACGGCGACCGCGCCGCTGCCCGGCGGCCGGCGCCTGCCGAGCGGACCCTTCCGAGGGGGCCGGGAGGCCCCGGCGACGCCCGCCCGCCGCGGCGCGGATGTGCTACAAAAATCCCCCAACGATCGACGCAAACTGCTCACAGATGGCGACGGTGTGCCGGCGGTGGCCGACGGCGACGCCGCGTGGGGGATCCCGTTCGAAGCCCCCGCCAGGCTCGCCGTCGCACCTACGTGCTATCCCCAGTACCCCAGGAACAGGAAGTGGTCCGCGCCGCGGTCCACGTGCGCCGGGACGCGGGCGACGCGCACCATCAGGCCGGCGCGGCCGAGGCGGCGCACGAACTCGGCGTCGTCAAAGGCGCTCCACACCACGAGCGTGCCGGGGCTGCGCAGCGCCATGCGGGTGATGTTGAGGCCTTGAACGCCGTACAGGCGCTCGTTGGCGGGCATGGTGAACGCCTGGGGGCCGTTGTCCACGTCGAGGAGGATGGCGTCCCACTCGCCGGGGGTGGACTGGAGCACGTCGCCGACGTCGCCGATCACCACGTCCACCCTGGGGTCTTCGAGGGGGCTGCCCGAGAGCGGCCCGAGCATCTCCTGGTTCCACCGGAGCACCGCCTCGGAGAGCTCGGCCACCGTGACCCGCGCGCCTTCGGGGAGCTCGTCGAGCACCGCTCTAAGAGTATACCCCATGCCGAGCCCGCCCACGAGCACCCGCGCGCCCGGACGCTCGATCCTCGCCATTCGCGCCATCACCTGCTCCGAGCCGTGGGCGCTGTTGGCCATCAGGTCGTAGCCGTCGGCGCGGATCACGAACTCCCGCCCGCGCATCCACAGCGTGAGCTCGGTGTCCTGCGGGGTCCAGGCCGTGTCGAGGAGAGTCCAGGGTTCCATGGGACGGCCGGGAGGGGGCCGCGGTGTAACGCGCAGGCGGAGGACGAGGGTGGGTTCACCTCCCGGTGGTGCAGGAGACGTCGCGAGCCAGGACAGGCGTCGGCGCTACTCCCGCCAGGAGACCACCTCCACGCCTTGGAAGGGTCGGAAGTCTGACACGTTCGCCGCGATCACCCCGAGGCCTTGGGTTCGGGCGATCGCCGCGATCTGCCCGTCGGGGAACGAGGGGGTGAGCCCCGCGGCCACCAGGCGGGCCCGCTCCAGCCCGTGCCACTCGGCCGCCGCGGCGTCGTACGGCAGGATGGGGAGCGACGCCCGCACCACGCCGTGGAGGTACTCGTGCAGCTCGTCGCGACGGCGCCCCGCGGGCAGGCGGGCGAGCCCGTACAGCGCTTCGTGCCAGGTGACGGAGGCGATGGCGCAGGCGCCGCGGTGGGCGGCGAGGAGCGCGAAGAACCGAGGGTCGGGCTGCGGGCGCACCGGCTCGGAGATCGCGTTGGTGTCGAGGAGATAGCGGATCATCCCCAGTCGAACTCGCGGGGCGGCGTCGTGTCGCGAGTGCCTTCGAGCGCCTCGTCCAAGCGCAGCGCGGGCAGGTCGTGCCGCGCGCGGAAGTCCAGGACGCCGCCGAGGAAGTCGACGAGCCCGGCGGTGAGCCGCGCGTGTTCAGCGACCGAGAGCAAGACGGCGACCGGCTTGCCGCGCCTCGTGAGCGACACGGACGCGCCTCGTTCGGCGTCGCGCACCAACATGGGCAGCTGGTCCCGCGCTTCGGCGATGGAGTAGGTACGCGCCACGCTCCCCTCAGATGTACATCAAGATAGCCATGTCATCACCCAAGCGCAACCGCAGGCCCCTCGCCGGCTCTCGCGCCGCGTGGTACCCGCGTGAATGGTCCATCGCCTGGGGCTCCTCCTGCTGCTCCCCCTCGTCGCGTGCGGCGAAGACTCCGGGACCGTCGTGCGCGCCCACCGCGGCGGTCCTCCGGGCGGCCACGGCGGCGGCGCCGACAGCGCCGACACGGCCGATACCGGCGAGGCCACCGACACGGCCAACGACTCTGGCGACCCCGTCGACACCGGGCCGAGCACCCTCGTCGGCATCGACGTCTCGGGCTGGGATCCGGGCATCGACTGGTCCAAGGTGGCCGCCGCCGGCGTGTACTTCTCCTACGCCAAGGCCACCGAGGGCACGTACTACACCAACGACGAGTTCTCGGCCCAGAACTCCGGCGCGGCGAAGGCCGGGCTCCTCCGCGGCGCCTACCACTTCGCCAACCCCTCCGACAGCGACGGGGTCGAGCAGGCCGACTTCTTCGTGGACAACGGCGGCCGCTGGCAGGACGACGGCAAGACCCTCCCCGGCGTGTTGGACTTCGAGTGGAACCCCTATGATGGCGGCGACTGCTACTCGATGACGCCGCATGAGTTGGGCGGCTGGGTGCGGGACTTCGCGGACGAGTACGAAGCGCGCGTGGGCCGGCTCCCGGTGATCTACACGTCGAAGACCTACTGGGGCGAGTGTGTGGACTCCGAAGCGGGCGCCGAGCTGCCCCTCTGGGTCTCCGACTGGGGCTCCGGCCCGCCCGAGCTCCCCACCGGCTGGTCCACCTGGACCTTCTGGCAGACCGCGGACGACGGCACGGTCCCGGGGGTGGACGGCGCGGTGGACATGAACGAGTTCGGCGACAACCTCACGGCGCTGCGGGCGTTTGCGGCGGGGGGGTAGGGTGGGGCGACGCCCTGCGGGGCACGTGTCCCGTCCCGCCGATTTCACCGTAAGCCCCCGGCGGACCCCATGGCGCCGAACGGTCCCCGGGGGTTTCGGGAATGGGGCCGACGACCTACGCGGCGCTGGTGGTGGCGGTCCGGAGGGCGTAGGCCGCGGGGGTCAGGTCAGCCCACGGCTTGCGCGCCCGATCGGTGGACAACGCATCGAGCGTGTCGCGGAGCCAACGGTCGGGGTCGATGCCGACGATCTGGCACGCGCCGAAGAGCGAGAACAGGGTGGCGGCGGACTCCGCGCCACCGTTGGAGCCCGCAAACATCCAGGAACGGCGGCCCTGGGCCACGGGGCGCTGGCGGCGCTCGGCCCCATTGTTGTCCAGGGTCAATTCGGGCCGTTCGAGGAAGACGAGCAGGGTCGACCACTGCTTCCGGGCGTAGGTGACCGCTTCGTACAACGGGGTGCGCGGCGGCGGCTCGACGGTGTCGAGCCATCTCCGGAGCTCGTCGACCAAGGGTCGAACCTCGGCCTGGCGCATGGCGACACGCGCGGGCCCATCGAGCCGCGCGACTCGGCCTGCGGCCTCTAGGCGGTACATCGCCCGGATGATCGACATGGCCCGTGTCGCCTCGATGGGGGAGCTGCGCAGGGCCTCGAAGAACTTGCGGCGAACGTGCGCCCAGCATCCAGCGCGCACGATGTCCGGGCGCTCCGCCACGAGGTTGTACCCGGTGTAGCCGTCAACCTGGATGAGCCCAGAGAAGGCGGCGAGAAAGGTGTCGGCTGCCTTCCCGTCGCGGCCGGGGGTGTAGTCGAAGACGCAGTGCTCATCGTTGCCGTAGTAGCGGAGCCACCCGGTGTGGATGCCCTTGCCGAGCTTGCCCGTGAGCACCTTGAGCGTGGTCTCGTCGGCCTGGAGCCACCCCGAGGCGAGCAGCAGCTTTTTCATGTGCTCGACGATGGGCCGGAGCAGGGCCGCCGCCTGGCGAACCCAGTCGCAGAGGGTGGTGTCGTCCAGTTCGAGGCCAGCACGGGAGAACATCCGCTGCTGGCGGGTCAGCGGCAGGTGGTCGACGTACTTCCCAACCAGCACCGTCGCGAGCAGGCCATTGGCGACGCTCGCGCGGGGCAGGGCGAAGCCCGGCGACGGCGAGGTCACCACGCCCGCGGACGGACAGGATGGGCACACGAAGCGCTCGCGGACTGCCTGCCTGACAACGGCGTGTCCGGGGACCCAGTCGATACGTTCCGAGCTCTCCTCGCCGATCTTCTTCAGCTCGCCGCCACAGCGACCGCAGGTACACGAGCCGTCGAGCGGGCAGACCAGGCGCTCGCGCGGCAGGCTCGCCGGCCAGGGGCTTCGTCCGTGAGGGCGGGCTCGCCGTGGGGCCTCCTCCGCCGCAGGCTCCGGCGCCGGGGGCGGCTCATCCACGACCAGCGCCCCGGGCCCGAACAGCTCCACCTGGTTGGGGTCG
>CAIXRH010000045.1 GCA_903921785.1 uncultured Pseudomonadota bacterium | reverse complement strand
GCGGCCTGGAGGGTTGCGCCACGGAGGCGGGATGGGCCGCCCCGGCGCTCCGGTCCGCCTCGCGCGTGGCCGCCGCGGCGTTCAGACGAAGTCGACCGCTCCGACGTCCGGGAGCCAGCCGCGATCGGAGGCTTCGCGGAGCAGTCGGCGCACGGCCTCCACGCCGTCGTCGCCCATGTCGAGCGTGTCCTGGTTGGCGTACATCCCCAGGTATCGGTCGAGACGGGCGCGATCGGTGAGGGTGACGCCGCGGGCGACCAGCCAGTCCATCGCGGCTTCGCGGTGGGCGAGGGCGTGGGCGATGCTGTCGCGGATCGCGGCGTCGGCGCGGGCGATCACGTCGTCGCCGAGGGATCGTCGGATCACGTTGCCGCCGAGGGGCAAGGGGAGGCCGCCGGTCCGTTCGGCCCAGGCGACGCCGAGGTCGAGCAGCGCGGTGCAGCCTTCGTCGGGGAAGGTGAGGCGGCCCTCATGGATGAGCAGCGCGGCGTCCACCTCGCCGCGGCGGAGCACCTCGAAGGTGCGCGCGTAGGGGACGATCGGGGTCACGACGGGCTCGAAGTCGCCGATGGTGAGGCGGAGCACGAGGTACGCCGTGGTGGTGAGCCCGGGGACCGCGATGCGCTTCCCGGCCAGGGACGCCGGCTCCTTGCCCGCCATCGCCACCACCACCGGGCCGTAGCCCCGCCCCACGCTCGCGCCGTGACGGAACAGCTTGTAGTGCGCCGCGACCCTGGGGTAGTGCGCGATGCTGATCGCGTTGACGTCGGCGCCGGTGCCAGCGGCCATCTGATTCAGCGCGTCGGTGTCGGCGGTCTGCACCGCGAATTCCAGGCCGCGGGCGTCCACAAGTCCCTCCATGAGGGCGCGGAACATGAACAGGTCGTCGGGGTCCGGGGAGATGGCGGCGCGCAGGAGCATGGGCGGCGGCTATCCCGGGGGTGGGGGGAAGCGCCCCCGCGGCCATGCGCGGGGCGGACCGCAGCGCGGCGGCGGCACGGACGGATCGCGGCGGCGGGGGCGTGCTCGACGTAGGCTGATGGTGTCCCGCTGGCGCCGCGTGGCGCGCGGCGTGCCCTTGGAGAGCGTGGCCGCGGGCAGGCCCGCCGATCCGCGGTTTCGGCGTTCATGCTCGCGTTTCGCTGATTCGGCTATGGGGCTCGGTGAGAGAGTTGCTTTGCCGAACGGAATTCGTAAATGCGGGTGGCGCGGTCGGTTTCTCGGGGTGTAGCGCGTCGGAGGCCAAGGAACGCAGGGGGTGAGGGGGTCACAGGCGCGGTTTCTTGGGGTTGGGCGCGGCGGAGGCCAAGGAACGCAGGGGGTGAGGGGGTCACAGGCGCGGTTTCTTGGGGTTGGACTCGGCGGCCGAGCGTTGCCGCTCGAAAGCTGTACGGGGCCCCGTGGAGGGCGGCGACATTCTCAGCGTTCGGGCTCACGTTTCTGGTGTTCGGCGGAATGTGATGGCGATAGTGCCGCTTGGCCGAATGGAATTCTTCGATACGGATCACGAGGGGGTCCCTGCGGTCAGTCGTCGTCCGCCGGCGGCGGCGCGATCGTGGGGTCTGCGGGCACGCGGAGGTCCACCGGGTTCGCGGTAGGCGGCACGGAGGGTTGATCCTGGGGCTTGGGCACGACGTCCAGCGGCCAGGCGTCGGGCCCGTGGAGCGGAGCCGGGGCAGGCGAGTCCGGGAGGCGAGGCGCGAACGACATCCGGTTGGTGTCGGGCACCTGGCTGGCCGCCCGGGCGGCGCGGACCACCTCCGGCGGGGCGTGGTGCTCCTCAAGGCACGCGCCGACGTCGCCCGCGAGGCCGGGATGGGAGGAGACCATCTCCACGACCGTGGGCGTGGGCACCTTGAGCGCGAGGAGGTGGAGCGCTTCGTCGCAGGAGAGCGCGTGCGCGGCCGTGACGAGGAGGAGCATGCCGCGACGATAGTCGCAGGGAATCGCCGGTGCCAAGCCCGTGCGGTGGGCGAGGTCGCCCGACGGCCACGCGCGAGGCGGACCGCAGCGCGGCGGCGGCGCGGACAGAGCGCGACGGCGGACGGTGTACGAGCCGCCGCCGGTCCCGGCGCGCGAGGCGCCGGGACCGAGGCCCACGGCCGAGCGCGCAGGGAGGCCGACGGCTCGCCGTCCTCGGCGAGCCGGCGCGCCCTCGTCGCTCAGGAGAGGCGGAGACCGCCGTCGACGTCGATCACCCGGCCGGTGAAGTAGTCGTTCTCGAGGATGAACTTCACCGCGAGGTACATCTCCTCGGGCTCGCCGATGCGCTTGAGGGGCACGGGCGCGCAGACCTTGGCGAGGGCCTCGGGGGGCATGCCCTCGAGGATCGGCGTACGGGTGAACCCGGGGGCGATGGCGCCGGTGCGGATGCCGTAGCGGGCGAGCTCGGCGGCCCACAGCGCCGTGTCGGCCACGATGGCAGCCTTGGCGGCCGAGTAGTTGCCCTGGCCCTGGTTGCCGTGGCGGCTGATCGAGCTGATGCTGATGATCACGCCCTGCTTCACCTTGTTCTCGATGGCGTACGCCGCGAACTCGCGGGCGCCGAGGAAGACGCCGGTGAGGTTCACGTCGAGCACCTGCTGCCACTTGGCCAGCGGGAACTTGATGACGGCGCCAGTCTCCTTGTCGACCTTCACGAGGAGGCCGTCGCGGATGATGCCCGCGTTGTTGATGATGCCGTTGAGGCCGCCGAGGGCCGCCGCGGCGTCCTTCACCACGCTGACCACCTCTTCTTCCTTCGCGACGTTCGCCACGAAGCCCTTGACCTTGCCGGGGAGGCCGCGCGCCGCCGCTTCCGATTCCACCGCGGCCACCGCGTCGGCGCCGAGGTCGCAGAAGGCCACGTCGGCCCCGTCGCGCGCGAGGGAGAGGACGAAGTGGCGGCCCATGCCGCTCGCGCCGCCGGTGACGAGGATCTTGCCAGTCTTGATGTCCATGGTGTCGCTCCGAGAGGCGCCGCTTCTATCACCGGCCTCCGGCGAGCGCCCCCGCGCCGCCCCGCCCGTCGTGTCAGCGAACGGTGACGAAGCGGCGCTCGGGGAGCAGCACCGCCGTGAGCGCACCGCCGGGCGTGGTGCCGCAACCGGTGTCAATCGCGATCACCCGCCCGTTGTCCGCCGGGACCTCGCGGGTCATGTGCCCCGCGATGACGGGACGGCCGCAGTCGGGGACGCGGTCCACCCGGTAGCGCCCCCAGCGGAGCCGCCGGGCTTCAAACTGGAAGACCATCCGGGCCTCCTCCTCGCCGCTGTCGAGGTCGGACAGCTCCGGCGCGGAGTGCACGACCCAGTACTGGCGGCCCATGACCGTGAGATCGATCACGTCCGCCAGGGCGGCGAACCAGGCGTGATGCGCGGGCGGGACCCTCCATCGCGCGTCGGTGATCTCGCCCGAATCCCGCGATGAAACGCCGTAGCTTCGCAGCGTGGCCTCCCCGCCCATCGCGGGGTGGAGCGCGAAGCGGTCGAAGCCCTCGCCGGCCAGCCAGCCCACCACCCACTCCTCATGGTTTCCGCAGACGCCGAGGGCGCCACGCTCGATGAGCTGGTCGACGCAGCCGGGGACGTCGGGGCCGCGGTCGACGACGTCGCCGACGGAGAGGATCGGGCGATCGCCGAGCTGGGCGAGCAGCTCGCGGAGGAGGTCGGCGCGCCCGTGGACGTCGCCGATGACCGCCACGGGGCGGTCGTAGGTCGCTTCGACGATTCCCGGCATGGAGGAAGCGTAATGGCCTACGCCAGCTTCGCCACCTTCTCCGCGAGGGCCATGAACGCGGCGTCGCCATCGAGCACCGCCGGTCGCCCCTTGTCGCCGCCTTCGCGCACCTTCTCCTTCAGCGGGATCTGGGCGAGCAGCGGCACGCCGTATTCGGCCGCCAGGCGGGCGCCGCCGCCTTCGCCGAACGGGTACGCCTTCGCGCCGCCGGGCAGCTCGTACCACGCCATGTTCTCGACCACGCCGAGCACCGGCACGTCGAGCTTCTTGAACATCTCGATGCCGCGGACGGCGTCGAGCAGCGCGACGGGCTGCGGCGTGGTGACCACGATGCCGCCGGTGACCGGAACCCCCTGGATCATCGTGAGCTGCACGTCGCCGGTGCCCGGGGGCATGTCGACGACGAGCCATTCACACTCCGACCAGTCCGCGTCCTTGAAGAACTGGTTGATGAGCCCCATCACCATCGGCCCGCGCCAGATGATCGGCTCCTTCTCGTCCACCAGCATGCCGATGCTCAGGCAGCTCACCCCGTACGAGGGGATCGGCACGATCTGCTGCTTGTCGTTGCCGAGCGGGCGGGTGTGTACGTCCATCATCATCGGCAGGGAGGGGCCGTAGACGTCGGCGTCGAGCAAGCCCACCTTCTTCCCGAGCTTCGCCAGCGCCACCGCGAGGTTGGTGGCGATGGTGCTCTTGCCGACGCCGCCCTTTCCGGAGGTGACGGCGATGATCTTCTGCACGCCCTTGGGCATCGACTTGGTGATGGGGCCGCCGTGGGGCTGCATCCCGGGGCCGCTCATCCCGCGGATCGGGTCTTTTCCGGCCGGGGCCGCGGCGCCGCCGCCGTGCGAGTGGCCGTGGTCGTGGCCGTGGCCGCCGGCGACCGGTGCGGCCGGCGCGGCCGGCGCGGTGAGGCCCTCGACGCGGAGGGTGCAGGCGATCTCGCCGCTCCAGCCCTTCTCCACCAGGTTGCGGAGCAGGGCCTCGCGCATGCGCTGGCGGTCCTCTGAGCTGTGCTCCTTCTTCACGGCGAGCACGAAGCGGAGGGTGTCCCCGTCGATCCGGGGCTCCTGGATGAGGCCGGCGAGCCACACGCTGCGGCCGGAGAGGGGGTCGCGCACGCGGGTGGCGGCAGGCTCGAGGTAACGGAGGGCGTCGTCCATGGGCGCCCCGGTAGTCGGCCGCGGGCCGGACGCCAACCGGTTTGTGGACCGAGTGCGGGCGGGGGTACGGGTGTCGAGGGGCGGGTGGGGCTTCGTCGGCTTGCCCCCCGGACCGGTCGGCGGTCGAGGAGCCACCGTCGGCGAGAATGGCGGGGCGGGCGGAGGGGCCGCGGCGCGGGCGCCGCCACCGCAGCAGAGCGCGACGCGGGTGTCGTGATTGCCGGGCCGCGGGGCCGCCTCGGGCGTTCGTGCGGCGCAAGCTGCCGCTGGCATGCGGTATGCATCCTCACACGGCGGAGCTCACCATGCTGATCGCCCTCGCCTTCGCCCACGCCGCCGACACCGTCCCCCTGCCGACCGTCGCGCCGGCCCCCGCCGCCAGCCTCGGCTACGCCGGCACCGTGCTCTTCCCCGACGCGCGTCACCGCGCCCCCGGCGAGCTCGAGGTGACCGCAGGTGGGTTCGCGGGGCTCGTGGAGGTGACGAACCTCTGCCTCGCGCCCGGCGGCTGCAACAGCACCTCGCTGGAGCCGATCGGCGCTCCGGGGCTGCGGCTCGCGTGGACCCCAGGCGCCGATGTACGGCTGGAGACGAACCTCGGCTACTCGACGGACGGCGAGGTCATCGGCACCGGAGCGGTGAGCGCGTCGGGGGCGGTGTCCAAGGTCGTCCGCCTCGGCGGCTACCTCGGCGTGGCCGGGCACGCGTGGTCGGACTTCAGCGGGATGGACGGGCTCTTCGGCGGCGGCTTCACCCTGGCCGCCACCTGGCCGAAGGTGGCGCTCGATGTGAGCGTTCCCCTGTTCGTGGTCAACGACCCGGGAGAAGAGACCCCGATCTTCCTGCCGTGGTTGTTCACCGAGGCCCACGTGGCGTTCGCCATGGGCCACGGACACAGCCTCCGGGTGGGCACGTTCAGCGCGGCCCCCGGCGTCGGATGGCAGTACGAAGGCCCGCACCTCATCGCCCGCGCCGACCTGCACTCCATGGGCGTGGTCACCGGCATGCGGGCGGAGGTTGGGGCGCGGTTCTGAGCGGCCAGCCCGGGCGGCCGGTGCGCAGCGCCCCCTCGGGCTCGGAGCGCTACTGAACGGGCGGCAGCTTCGCGTTCGCGGCGTCGACCTTCGGCTGGAGCTCTTCCGGCGACCAATACGCCCAGGGCCGATGGTCGGCCTGGAGCACGCTCCCGAACGCCCCGACCCCGACCACGAAGCCGAGCACCCCGGTGATCGCGGTGACCGGCTCGGCGACCGGATCGCTGTTGATGCTCTCGACGGAGTGGGCGGCGAGCATGGACGCGGCGGTGGCGAGGCCGATGCTGCCGATGACGGCGCCCACGGTGACCTCCTTCTTCCGCTTCGCCTGGACCGACGTGTCGCCGAGCCGGGCCGCGATCTCGGTGACGGACAGCGGCCCCGTGCGATCGACCACCTGGTAGCGGCGCTCGGTCTTCGGTCCAGGGCCGATGCGGAACTCCGCGGGGACCTCCTGGATGCCGGCGATCTTCATCGTGAGCGGGTTGTTCGCGGCGGACGGCACGGTGAGGTTGCCGGGGACGGCGTCGGCGGGCGGGGGGCTCGCCGGCACGGTCTCCGGCGCCACCGTGGGCGGGACGCTGGCGGGGACATCCACCTCCGAGGCCGGCTCTGCGAACGCGAGCTGCAGCAAGAGGAGCATCAGATCTTCCTCCCGCCCTGGCGGTCGACGAAGTTCTGCACGGCGTGAAACACCAGCAGCCCCGCGACCACCCACTTCGCGATGGGCACGCGGTCCAGGCCGTCGATCCCGTTCCAGATGAACCAGCCCGCCGTGGCGACGGTGACCGCCTGGAACGCCCAGAACATCGGTGCGGCCTTGAGCGACGGCACGATGGTGCGGTTGGCGAGGAGCACCATCACCAGGAGGCCGAAGTCCCAGGGGGGAGCGCTCACGCCGGCCCCAACGCCACGTTGTCGAGCAGGCGGGTGCGCCCGAAGCGGGCGGTGGCGATGGCGCGCAGGGGGCGGTCCACGACTTCCACGGGATCCAACGTGTCGGGGTCGACGATCTGGAGGTAGTCCAGCTCGTCGCAATCGACCATGCCGCGGCCGAGCGCGACGCGCTCGGCGCCGGAGCGGGAGGGGCTGTCGCGCATCGCGAACAGGGCGCGGTGCAGGGACAACGCCCGCTGCCGCTGCTCGGGGCTCAGGTACACGTTTCGGCTGGAGAGGGCGAGTCCGTCGTGGTCGCGCACCAGCGGCCCGGGGACGATCTCGATGCCCATCGCGAGGTCCCGCGCCATGGACTTGAGCACGGTGAACTGCTGGAAGTCTTTCTCGCCGAACATCGCCACCGTGGGCTGCACCAGCCCGAAGAGGCGGCACACGACCGTGGCCACGCCCTGGAAGTGCGTGGGCCGCGCGGCACCTTCCCACCGCGTCGTGAGATGAGCGATGTTCACGGTGGTGCGGAAGTCCGGAGGATACAGGTTCTCCGGCATGAAGAGGATGTCGGCGCCGGCAGCCTCGCACTTGCGCGCGTCGCCCTCGGGGTCCCGCGGGTAGCGGGTGAGGTCCTCGGTAGGGGCGAACTGGAGCGGGTTGACGTAGATGCTCACCACGAGGATCTCGCAACGGCGGCGCATCAGCTCGATGAGCGTGGTGTGGCCGCGGTGGAGGTACCCCATCGTGGGCACGAAGCCGACCTTCTTGCCGCGCGCCCGCCAGCCCAGCGCGAGGGCGTGCATCGTGTCTACGGAATGGATGATGTCCATGTGACGGGAAGGTAACTCGCGCGCGCGCCGACCCGCGGGGCGCCGGTTAGCTCGCCGCCGTGCGCGTCCTCGTCTTCCTCCTCGCCGGATGTGTCCCGGAGCACCCGGACGGAGCCGTGTCGCTCCGCCCCGGCGCCGACGACCTCTTCGCCGCCAAGTACGCCAGCCCCTGCGCGGACGGCGCCACCGTCCCCGGGATCGACGTGTCCTACTGGCAGTCGAGCATCGACTGGGGTGGCGTGGCGAACGATGGCGTGGCGTTCGCGATCATGCGCGTCTCGCACGGGCTTGGCACCTACGACAGCCGCTTCCAGGAGAATTGGTCCGGCTCGAAGGCGCACGGGGTGCGTCGCGGCGTGTACCAGTACTTCTCGGGCAGCGACGATCCCACGGCCCAGGCCCAGCTCCTCCTCGACGAGATGGGCGAGCTGCAAGACGGCGATCTTCCGCCCACGCTCGACGTGGAGGGCGGCGACAACGAGGGCATCCCCGTCTCCCAGATGAACGCGAACATCGCCACCTGGATGGACGTGGTCTCCGCCGCCACCGGCCGCACCCCGATGATCTACACCGGCGCGTACGGCTGGACCGACCTCACCGGCGACGCCGACTTCACCGACAGCCCGCTGTGGACCGCCAACTGGGAGGTGGATTGTCCGCTCGTCCCGAACCCCTGGAGCGACTGGACGTTCTGGCAGCACAGCTCGACCGGCTCGGTCGGCGGGATCAGCACCGGCGTCGATCTCGACGTGTTCAACGGGGACGCCGCCGCGCTCGACGCGTTTGCCTACCACCCGGCGCCGGACTGCAGCGGCACCTGCACGATCGCGCGGGAAGGGGAGAGCGTCGTAGAGGAGGACGCCACCTGCGCCTGTGCGGCCGGGCAGCTCGCGACGACGAGCGGCCATGGCGGCCACGCCTACACCGTGAGCGCCGACATGGCGGCCCCGTCCGTGGACGACTCGGTGAGCTGGCCGCTGCGCTTCGAACGCGCCGGTACCTACGACGTGTCGGTGTACGTTCCCGCCCTCGGCGGCCTGTCCGCCGGCGCCGTCGTCACCGTGACCCACGACGGGGTCACGGACGTTGCCCCGGTGGACCAGTCCGCCGTGTCGGAGGGCTGGGCCTACGTGGGCGCGTTCCACTTCGCCACCGCCGGAACCCAGGCCGTCGTCCTCGGCGACGCCTACGACAACGCCGCGAACGCCGGCGCCACCGTGGTGATCGACGCCCTCCGCTTCACCCTCGCGGACGACGGGGAGTGTGAGTGCACCGACGGCGACAGCGAAGAGCAGGACTGCTCCGACGGCACCGTCCGAACCCGCACCTGCGACACCTGCGACTGGTCGGAGTGGTCCGCGTGCGAAGGGCACGCGAGCGTGGTTTCCCCCGAGGGGGGCTGTGCGTGCGCGGTCGGCGGAGAGCCGGGCGGCGTCGGCGCCCTGTGGGCGGCTTCGGTGGCGATGGCCGGGGCGGTGCTGCGGCGGCGCCGGGGCGAGACGTCCCGGTCGCGCGGGTCCGCTCGCTCCTCAATCGGGGATTCAAGGTAGTTCCCTCTCCCGGCCCTTCTCCACCCGAGCGCGCCCGAAGTGGGCCAGCCATGACCGGCGTCGGCGCCGGTCCACGCGCGGGGAGCGCCCGGTAGCCACCGTCGGCGGTTTCCCTCAGGCTCCGACCACCTCAAGCACGATCTTCGGGCTGGGCTGGATGAACGGCACGTAGCGCTCCGGCACCTTCGCCGGCGCCTTCAGGCGTTTGCCCGCCTTCCCCAGCGTGAGCGCGAGCTGCGCCCCGAAGCACACCGACTCCATCCACGCCACGTGGTACCCCAGGCAGAAGTGCGGACCGCTGCCGAACGCGATGGTCTCCAGCGGGGTCTGCCGGTCCTTTCCGTGCCATCGTTCGGGGCGGAAGGTGTGGGGGTCGGGGAACGCGTCTGGGTCCCGAAGCATCGCGACGATGGGGATGCCGACGATGGTGCCTTTCGGGATCGAGTGGCCCTCGAGCTCGAGGTCGCCGATCACCACCCGGGCGTCCGCGGCCACGGGGGGATGCAGGCGCAGCGCCTCACGGAAGATCGACTCCGCGACAGGGAAGTTTCGCAGCTCCATGGGGCTCTGCGGCGGCTGACCGTTGCGCGTGGCCTCCTCCACCAGCGCCTCCCACCACTTCGGCTCCTGGGCGAGGTGGATCGCCATCCACGCCATGGTGGAGGCCGTCGTCTCGTGGCCGGCGAGGGCGAGGAGGCGGAGGTTGTCGATGAGCTGGCCTTCTTCTACGAGCTCGCCGTCTGCGTCGCGCGCCTGCGCCATGCGTTCGAGGAGCCCCTCCGCCGTGTCCTTCGTGCGCGCCTGCCGCACCAGCTCGCCGAGGCGCGCCTGGAGCCACCGGCTCGCCTTGCGCCCGCGCCACTTGGGGAACCCGGGGAGGTCGATGGGGAGGTTGATCGCGGTGAAGAGGAACTCTTCGTAGGCTTTGCGCCAGGCGGAGAGGTCCGTCGCGGGGATGCCGATCATCTGGAAGATGATGTCGAGCGCGATCTCCCGGGTGGCCGGGACGATCGAGACCTCGGACTCGCCCGCCCACGGCCCCACGTGGCGGGTCATCACCCGGCCCACGATCTCGCCGATATTGGCGGTGGAGAGCCCCTTCGGGCTGAACGAGGGGTTGAGCGTGTTGCGCACCTTGGTGTGCGGCGCGCCGTCCATCACGATCAGGGATTCCCCGAGGAGATCGCCGGCGACATTGCGCATGTAGGAGGAGTCGGCCGCCTTGGAGCGAAACAGCGCGACGGCCTCGGCGCTCGAGTACATGAGCTGGAAGTTGCCGAAGCCCGCGTCCATCCAGTAGAGCGCGCCGTACCGCTCGCGGGCTTCCAGGTGAAACGCCGTCAACCGGCGAAGCACCGTGGGCATGTGCCCGAGCACCGGCCACCGCCCGCCCGCCACGGGCATGCCCTCGCGCAGCTGCGCCTTCGTCGACACCAGGTCCATGGGTCCTCTCGTGGGGGGGGCCCTAATTCGGGGGAGGGGCGGCGTGGCCGTGCGCCGGATGCCTCGTACGGTCTGCCCCTGATTTCCGCTCGCCCGGTTCGCCCGTGACGTCACACGCATGGCCCACTTCCGGGCCCGTCACCTCACTCTGAACCGTCGGCGAACGAGGACAAGGTTTTCGCGCTACGCCGGGAAGCCCGCCGATGCTTGCTGCACGGACTCGCTCAGCGCCGCCGCGACGAGCGAACGATCTTCATCAGGGTCAGACCGTTTCACCGGCTAAGCCTGCTTCACGCCATGCCCCCGTTCCACCCCGATCTCCGCGCCGCTGCCCGCTGGCTCCCGCGCACCCTCGTGAATTCCTGGACGGTGAAGCTGATGCGGCTTCTCCCTTCCCCAGGGGGAAAGCTCCCGCCCGGCGTGACCGTCAACGAACGGGCGCTGCCCTCCGGCGCCCGGGTACGCGTCCTCAGCCCGGCGGAGCACTCGGCGCCGCGGCCGGCGGTCGTGTGGATCCACGGCGGCGGCTACGTGATCGGCCATGCGCGACAGGACGACGCCTTCTGCGGACGCCTCGCGACGGAGCTCGGCGCCGTGGTGATCTCCGTGGACTACCGCCTCGCCCCGGAGGCGCCCTTCCCCGCGCCGCTCGACGACTGCTTCGCCGCCTTTGTACTGCTCCATCACGAAGCCGCCGTCCTGGGGATTGATCCCACGCGTGTCGCGCTCGCCGGGCAGAGCGCCGGTGGGGGACTCGCCGCCGCTCTCGCGCAGCGGGTCCGCGATTCCGAGCTTCCCGCGCCCGTCTTTCAGCTCCTCATCTACCCGATGCTCGACGACCGCACCGTGCTCCGCGACACCGGTGACCGCGATGTGCGCGTGTGGAGCCCCGCCAGCAACCGCCTTGGCTGGACCGCTTACCTCGGCTGCCCGCCCGGCGCCGAGTCCGTCCCGGACTACACGGTTCCCGCGCGGCGCTCCGACATGCGCGGCCTGCCCCCCGCGTGGATCGGCGTCGGCACCAACGACCTGTTCCACGACGAGGACCTCGCCTACGCCGAGCGGTTGCGCGAAGCAGGTGTTTCGGTCGTGGTCGAGGTGGTGCCCGGCGCCTTCCACGGCTTCGAGACCGTGGCGCCGGACGCGCCGGTGAGCCGCGCGTTCGTGCAGGCGCAGATAGACGCGCTGGCGGGCGCGTTGGGGCGACCCAGCGGTCCATAGGGGATTCAAGGTAGTTCCCCCTCCCGGCCCTCCTCCATCGTCGCGAGCCAGGACCAGCGTCGGCGCGCCGCCAGGCGGCCACTGGCGGCTACAGGGCCGCGCTCAGCTCGGCGACCGCCGCTTCGTGGGCTGTCCCGTCGACGGGCTTCGGGAACCTCTCGGCTTGTTCGGGCAGCGCCGCCAGTCGGGCCCTGGCCCCGGGGCGCCGCTGGATGAGCGCGAGCCACGCCCGGATGACCGCGGCCGCCCCTGCAGGGTGGAGCAGCGCCCACGCCTCGTCGGCATCGGGGGAATCCGGGTAGGCTTCCAGGTACGCGTCGAGGATGGCCACCGCCGCGTCGATCTCGTGGTTCTCCACCTTGTGCGCCGCCAGCTTTCGCCACGCGTGGGGGCGGGTGCGGGCGAGGTCCAGCGCGAGCGGCGCCTCCTCACCGCCCGGCATTCGCCACCGCGCCTCCCAACGACCGAAGTCCGCGACGTTTCGCGCGCGCTCGTATGCCGCTTCGGCGTCGGCGTATTCGCCACGCTTCAGGAGCCCGGGCGGGTCATCCGCGCGTTCGGCGTTGTACAGCCCGGCGAGCACCGTGTACTGGGCGTCACTGCTGATGTGATGGCAGATCCACCAGAGGGTCACGCCGTCCACGCCGAGGGTCTCCGCCAGCATGCCGAAGCCGGTGGCCTCGTTGTCGGCGTCGTCGGGCGTCGCGCCGCGCCACCGGGCGACCAGGTCGAGCGAGCCGGTGATCCCCGCTTCGGCGCGTCGGGTGAAGGCGGCGTCCTGCAGGTACCGGTAGAGCAGCGCCTCGTCCATCCAGTCCAGGAGGCGACGCAAGCCGAACGGCGTCCGCAGCATCAGGGTCTGTGGGTTGGAGTTCGCGAGATGATGGGCGTCGTAGATGCCCTCCTCCCCCAGCCGCTCCGCACACTCGAGGGTCATTCCGGCGAGGTTCGCCAGCGGTCGCAGCGCGGTGGAGTTCCGTTCATCCTTGAACGACTGTCGCGCGAACTGGACGATGAACCGGTCGGCCATGGTCGGGAACGCGCCCACGAGGAACGCGACGATCTCCGGTGTCTGGGAGCCCTCACTGGTCGGCATGAAGTGGACGAGCGCGCCCAGCAGCGGCGCGACGGTGATCCCGCGGAGGACGGTCCAGCCGGCGGCGGAGGTCGGGTCCCGCTCGACGATGCGGCGGAGCAACCTCCCCATCGCGAAGAACCAGCCTCCGATGAACGACATCGCGGCGAGCCTCCACACGTCCTGCGGGACCTTCAGGGAGTCGAAAACCCGAGTTCCCTGCTGCAGCTCCAGGAGCATGAACCCGATCGCGCAGTTCATGAACACCGCCGCCGCCGCCACCAGGAGCTGGTTCCGGGTGTTGTTCGCGGCGAGGCGGAGAACGTTGCTTCCTTCGTCCGCGTCTTGCCCGCCCCCGGCGGCCTGCCGCAGCAACTGGTCGATCCGGGAGCGGCGGGACTCGTTCATCGACGCGAGTACGCACAGCGAGGCGGAAGGACCCAGCAAGAGGACGGGCGCCGCGAACAAGACCGGGGAGGGCGAGGCCAGACAGGCGAGCACCTCCGACCACTGCTGGCGTTGTTCGTTTTCGAGGGCTGCCGCCAGCCACTCGGCGCCAAGCGTCGTGAGGCAGAAGAGAATCCCCAGGCTGAGGACCGCGACGGATGCGGCTCCCGCAGCCAGACCGGCGCCGCGGCCCACACTCGCGATCACGGCGCGCTTGAATCGCTCCAACATCGGCTCGTTCCCCGGGGTCGGGCGCAGCCTACCACATCCATCCAACCTCCGGGTTCTCTGGGATGTTACGGGCCTCCTCCCGGAGAGTATGGCGCGGCCCGGGTCCGTGGTTCTCCGTGTGCAACTCGACCGCCCGGCGGCGCAACGGCAGGGGGTGGAAGCGCCGGGTGGCGCGTCCCGGCGGTCCGCAGGACCGTGTAGGTCCGGAACGCTCGCACCGCTGCTGCCAGCCATGGCGCACGCGGCGGCGGGCCTCCGGTAGGGAGGCCGCCGCCGTCCGCCTCGTCCTCCAGCGTCAGAACCGCCGGCCCACCTGGGACACCACCTGCAGCGAAGGCGCCGTGAAGATCGACGGGATCGGGGCGACCAGGCCCACGTCCGCGGTCCAGCCGCGGCCGGGCGTGCCCCGGGCCAGCACGCGGACCTGGAACGGGCTGGCGCCGAGGGCGGCCTCCGCCTCGGTGACCAGCGCCCAGCCCGGCGCGAGCGGCGCCTCGTAGGCGACCATGGCCTCGAGGTCCACCGCGCTGAGCGCGGATCCGTTGACGATGGGGAAGTACCAGAGCCCCGTCTGGAGGTGCCACGCGAGCGCGCCGGTGGTGCCCGTGTAGGCGATCGCGAGCCCCCCTGCTCGCACCGTCGCCGCCGGAACCGTACCCCAGAAGCTGAGCATCTCCGCCCCCGAGTACTCCGGCTTCGGCAACGTCACCTGGAGGCCGAGGGTGTTGGTGACCGCGGCGGGCCCGAAGACGACCGCCGCGTTGAGCTTCGCGTTCCCGAGCCCCTTACGACTCCAGCCGTCCGCCACGGCCCCCGCGACGACGACCTCGGCGTCGAGGGCGAACCACGTCCAGCCGGCCTGGCCGCGGAGGGTCAGCTCGCCGATGCCGAGGCCGATGGGGTCCGCCACGAGCGCGAGGCGCGCGGAGAGCGCCGGGCGGCCGGTGGGCAGTTGGAGCCGGAAGCCCGAGAACGACAGCCGGGCGTGGGGAACGAAGCGGATCCGGTTGAGGACCGGCTCCTCGCGCAGCGCCGGATCGTCGGGGAGCGGGAGCGGGCCGGGCGGTGCGGGCTCGTCGGCGCGGGCCACGGTCATTCCCCCAGCGAGCATCCAGCCGAGCGGCGAGAGCGTCGTCAAGCGGCTTCCTCGGGCTCCGCGCAGAGCTCCTCGTCTTCCTCCGGAAGTGGGAAGTCCTCTGCCAGCGCCGCGCAGGCGTCCGCGTCCGCGGCCGGCTCCCCCGGGCTGTCGTCGGTGGTGAAGGTGACCGCGGGAAGCCCCGGATGGTCAATCGGGGTGTCGTTCGCCGACCCTTCGCTCCAGGGGCCGATGGTGAGGGTGTAGCTGGTGTTGGGCTCCAGCCCGTCTCTCGCGCAGAGCGCATCGGGCCAGGCGTCGGCCGAGATCACCAGCGGGACCTCCACGCCGTCCTCGTCCACGAGGTGGACTCCGCGATGAAAACGGTCGCCGTAGATGTCGTAGATCGCGTCGAGCTCGAAGCGCAGCGGGGCGGCCGTCGGCCAGGTCGGCGTCGCCTCGCAGGGCCAGCTCGCGTCCATCGGCTCAGCCGGCGTATCCGCAAGGAGCACGGCGGTGAAGGCGGGCAACGCGGGAGCCGCGGGCACGGGCAGGGCGAGTCGGGGCGTGCGCCAGGCGACGACGGCCAGGAGGAGCGCTGGCAGCGCGAGGAGATCGCCCAAGTCGGCTACGTGCGACGCGGAGAACCACGCGCCCAGCGGCGGCCAGAGCTGCAGCGCCGTGTAGAACACCGCCGTCGCCACGAGCGCCGCCCGCTCCGCCCGGCGGGCGCCGACGCCGAGCCCGGAGAGCGCGGCGGCGGCGAGCACCGGCACGACGACCAGCCAGCCCACGTCGGCGAGCTTCCCGGTGAGCCACCCCGGCGCGACCCCGCGGAGCACGAAGTCGTTGCCCACGATGAGCACCGCGGCCAGCCACGGCAGCGGGTGGCGGAGCGCGGTGATCGGCGTCGGAGGCGGCACAGGGCGACTGTAGCCGCGAACCTGACTTGTCGCCATAGCGGGACGCCCGACCCGGGGATGGAGCCGTTGGCGCGGCGGCCGCGGCGCCGCCGGTTCCGGGGGTTCTCCGGCTCCGGCGCCGACGTCGGTCCTGGCTCGCGAGGTTGGAGGGGGGCCGGGAGGGGGAACAACCGTGAAACCCTGCCTCGCCCCGTCAGAACCGCCGGGCCACCTGGGAGACCACCTGCAGTGAAGGCGCCGTGAAGATCGACGGGATCGGCGCGACCAGGCCCACGTCCGCGGTCCAGCCGCGGCCGGGCGTGCCCCGGGCCAGCACCCGGAGCTGGAACGGGCTCGCGCCGAGGGCGGCCTCCGCCTCGGTGACCAGCGCCCATCCCGGCACGAGCGGCGCTTCGTAGGCGATCATCGCCTCCAGGTCAATGGGGGTGAACGCGGCGGAGTTCCCGCTCCTGGCGTCGCGCAGGCCCGTCTGCAGATGCCAGCCGAGCGCGCCCGTGGTGCCGGAGTAGACGATCGAGGCGCCCGGTGCGCCGATCGTCGCCTCCGGCACGCTCCCCCAGAAGCTGATCGTGTCGGCGCCTTCGTACCACGGGCGAGGCACCGTCACCTGAACGCCGAGCGTGTTGGTGGCCTCGGCGGGCCCGAAGACGATCGCCGCGTTGAACCTTGCGTTCCCGAACCCCTTCCGGCTCCATTCGTCCGCCACTGCACCGGCGACGACCACCTCGGCGTCGACCGCGAACCACGTCCACCCGGCCTGGCCGCGGAGGGTGAGCTCGCCGATGCCGAGTCCGATGGGGTCGGCGACGAGCGCGAGGCGCGCGGAGAGCGCCGGGCGGCCGGCCGGGAGCTGGAGACGGAACCCGGAGAACGAGAGGCGCGCATGCGGCGTGAACCGGATGCGGTTGAGGATTGGCTCTTCGTGCAGCGCCGGGTCCTCGGGGAGCGGGAGCGGGCTGGGCGGAGCCGGGTCGTCTGCCCAGGCGAGGCTGGCCAGCGTCGGGAGCACGGGGAGCACGAAAAAGGTCACCCGGGCACGCCCGGGGCGAACCAGCAGAGATCCTCGTCCTCCTCGGAGAGCTCGTAATCTTCCGATAGCGCGAAGCAGGCATCGGAGTCGTCGGCCGGCGCCCCTGCGCTGTCGTCGGTGGTGAAGGTCACCGTGCCCAGGCCGGGGTGGTCGATCGGGGCGTCGTTCGCCGATCCTTCGTCCCAGGGGCCGATGGCGAGGGAGTACGTCGTGTTGGGCTCGAGCCCCTCACGTGCACAGACTGCGGTGGGCCAGGTGTCGTCCGCCACCACGAGGGCGAGCTCGTTCCCCTCGCCGTCCACGAGGTGGAGCCCACGCCGGAACCGGTCGCCCTGGGGATCGTAGGCGGCGTCGAGCTCCACGCGGAACGGGGCAGCGGTGGGCCAGACGGGCGTGGCCTCGCAGGGCGCGCTCCCCTCGGACGGAGACGTGAGGCCGTCGGCCAGGAGCACGCTGGCGAAGACGGGGGCGGCGAGGAGGGCGGGAACCGGGAGGCGCCATCCGGGCGTGCGCCAGGCGACGACGGCGAGGAGGAGCGCCGGGAGCGCGACGAGATCGCCCACGTCGGCCACGTGCGCCGCGGAGAACCAGGCGCCAAGCGGCGGCCAGAGCTGCAGCACCGCGTAGAACGCAGCCGTCGCCGCGAGCGCCGCCCGTTCGGCCCGGCGGGCATGGACGCCGAGCCCGGAGAGCGCTGCGGCCGCGAGCACCGGCACGACGACCAGCCAGCCCACGTCGGAGAGCTTCCCGGTGAGCCACCCCGGCGCGACCCCGCGGAGCACGAAGTCGTTGCCGGCGATGAGCGCCGCGGCCAGCCACGGCAGCGGGTGGCGGAGCGTGGTCATCGGCGTCGGAGGCGGCACAGGGCGACTGTAGCTGCGAACCGTGTGCGTCGCTACCCGCGGTCGCCCGGCCCGACGCCCGCCCTCGCCCCGGCCCGGCCGCCGCGCTACCTGCGACCCATGGTGTACTACCGACCGCACGGCAACGAGGTCGCCGTATTCGAGACCGCGGCCCGGCGGAAGCTGCCGGTGCTGCTCAAGGGGCCGACCGGCTGCGGGAAGACCCGCTTCGTGCGCCACATGGCGGAGAAGCTCGGCCGCCCGCTCATCACCGTGGCCTGCCAGGAGGACCTCGCGGCGGCCGACCTCACCGGCCGGTTCCTCCTCGAAGGCGGCAGCACCGTGTGGCGGGACGGCCCGCTCACCCGCGCCGTGCGCCAGGGCGCCATCTGCTACCTGGACGAGGTGGTGGAGGCGCGCGCCGACGTGATGACCGTGCTCCACCCGCTCACCGACGACCGGCGCTCCCTGCCGCTCGACCGCCTCGGCGAGGAGCTCCACGCGCCGGATGACTTCCTGGTGGTGATCAGCTACAACCCCGGGTACCAGGCGATCAGCAAGGAGCTGAAGGAGAGCACCCGGCAGCGCTTCGTGTCGCTCACGTTCGACTACCCGTCGCCGGAGATCGAGGCGGAGATCGTGGTGGCCGAGAGCGCGTGTTCGCCCGAGGTGGCGGCGCAATTGGTGAAGCTGGGGCGCGGCTCGCGCAACCTCCGGAGCCACGGGCTCGGCGAGGGCGCGAGCACCCGCATGCTGGTGTACGCCGGGGAGCTCGTGGTCGCCGGGCTGAGCCTGAAGGAGGCCGCGGAGGCCACGCTGGTCGGCTCGCTCACGGACGACGCTGAGATGACCAAGGCGCTCCGTGAGCTCGTGAAGAGCGTGCTCGGCTAGCATGCCCGCCCCCACCGTCCGCCCCGAGGACCTCCTCCGCGAGACGATGGAGGAGTACGACGTGGACGAGGCCGCGCTCGGCCTCGCCGCGGAGACCGACGAGGAGGCCGAGCTCGCGCTCCTCCGCCGCTTCCTCTTCGCCCCGCCGGAGCGCCAGCTCACCTCGGGCGAGCGCCACGGGCTGCGGCTGGACCGGGTGAATCGCCAGCTCGCCGCCCTGTTCACGATGTTCTCGGGCCGGCCGGTGCGCATCGGCCACAGCGACCCGGCGTGTACCGATAACGAGACGATCTACCTCCCGAAGGCGATGCCCGCGCCCGAGTCGCCCGACGACCTGCTGGTCTTCCGCGCCGCCGGCCTCGTGCAGCTCGGGTTCTCCCGGTTCGGCCTGCTCGACGAGCGGCATGTGCTCGGCGAGCTCTACCGTGACTGGGTGCTCCGCAGCGCCTTCCACCTCCTCGCTGCCCGCTACGTGCTTCGCCGGTGGGTGGAGCAGTGGCCCGGCCTCCGCGAAGACCTCGCCCGCGTGCCCTACCTGGAGAAGGCCGGCACCCTGCGGGTGAACCTCACCGAGGTCCCCCGGGACGGCCTGCCTCCGGCGTTCATCCCGCTCTACGACGGCCTCACCGTGTGCCTGAACTGGCGCACGCCTGGCCCGGAAGGGGATCCCGCGCGGGAGGCGATCCAGGCGGTGGACCGCATCGGCGAACGCGGCGCGGTGCCGGTGCTCCTCGGCCAGGCGCAGCGGCTCCGCGAGACCTTCCGCCGCCTCCGCCTCGGCCCGCCGCCGCTGCCTTTCTTCGTGGGCATCCTCCGCCCCGAGTGGATCCTCGCCGACCTCGCCCGCGACTTCGTCGCGGAGAACGAGTGGAAGAAGGGGAACAAGCCGCTTCGGCAGCTCCTCGACGCGGTGGCCCGCCGCGGCCCGGTCGCCGACGCCCCGCCCGCCCCCGATGCACCCCGCCAGGGCCTCCGCGCCCGGCTGTTCGCCAAGCTCAGCGGCCCGCCCGCCCCGGCGAACAACGCGCCCGCCTACGGCAAGCTCCGCGACGAAGCCCAGGAAGCCTCCCGGGAGGTGCGCTACGGCGCCGCGCAGTGGTCCGCCGGCGCCGACCCCGCCGCCCTCACCAGCGACACGCCCGAGAAGCCGTCGGAGGACGGCGGGAAGTCCTGGGACGAGTGGGACGACGCCGCCGGGGTCTACCAGCTCGACGCCACGCGGGTCTTCACCCCGGAGGCGCCCACGGGCCCGCTCGGCACGTACGAGCGCATCGTGGAGGCCAACGCCACCCAGATCAAGCAGATCCGCCGCCGCTTCGCCGCCTTACGGGTGGAAGAACGTTGGGTTGGCGGCCAGCCGGACGGCCCCGAGGTGGACCTCAACCGCGCCATCCTCGCGCTGACCGACGTCGCCGGCGGCCAGTCCCCCGACGAGCGCATCTTCCGCCGGTACATCCGCGCGAAGCAGTCGGTGGCGATCCTCACGATGGTCGACCTCTCGGGGAGCACCCAGGGGCACGTGATCCACCTGGAACAGACGTCGATCGTGCTCTTTGCCGAGGGCCTCCGCACCCTCGGCTTCCCGCACGCCTTCTACGGCTTCGGCAACACCCACCCCCAGGACTGCCAGCTCTGGCGGCTCAAGGGGTTCGACGAAGGCTACGGCGAGCCCGTCCACAAGCGTATGGCGAACCTCCGCCCCAACGGCGCCACCCGGATGGGGGCGTTCATCCGCCACGCGGCCTGGCTGCTCGACCAGCGCGCGGAGTCCCGGCGGATTCTCATGGTCGTCTCCGACGGAAAACCCGAGGATCGTGGGGACTACCGCGGGCGCAAGGGCATCCGGGACACCGCGATGGCCGTCGCCGAAGCGCGTCGGCTCGGCGTTCACGTCTACTGCGTGTCGCTGGACGCCGAGGCCGGCGCGAGCCGCTACCTCACGGAGATCTTCGGCGCGGGCCGCTTCCTGGAGTTGGACGACCCGGATCAGCTCCCGGCGCGGCTCCCGGAGGTTTTCCGGGAGCTGGTGCACTGAGCCGGCTCACGGCGCCGCGAGGCACGGACCCGGACGCTCCGGGTTGCAGATCCGCCCCTCCAACACCGGCGCGATCGGTCCCGCGGCCAGCGCCTTCACCACTAGGTCCTTGAGGTCCGGACCGGTCGGGGCGGCGATGTTGGGCAGCATGGTGTAGCCGTCGCGGTCGCCCGAGGGGTCCACGAGGTAGCCGGGCACGACGGCCACCAGCTTGTCGGTGGGCGCGATCGTCTTGCGGGTGGACAGGAGCGTGAGCCGGCTCCCGCTCGTCGTCGCCGGGTCATGCACGAACGCCAGGCCAGAGACCTGCAGCCAGTTGCCGTTCCCCGTCCAATCCTCGGCGGAGCGAGCCAAGACCTTCTCCAGGGTGGCGCCGTCGATCTCGATGCGAACAAGCGGTGTGGGGTACGCGAAGAGCTCCTCGACGGCCTGGCGGGGGATCGGACCGGCGGCGAGGTCATGGTTCAACCGGAGCGAGCCGCTGTTGATCATCGCGATCTGGGCGTCGGGGAAGGCGTCGCGGGCGCGGTCGGCGATCCAGTCGCCGAGGTTGGTCTCGAAGCGGCGGATCTCCAGCTCGGAGGCCACAAGGGGCACGGTGCTGCTGCCGAGCTCAGCGGAGAGGCACCCCGGCGCTTCGCTGCGCGCGGCGCAGAAGTCGGCGTCGTGTTTGCGGATGCGCGCGTCCACGATCTCCCGCACCATCGGGTTCTCGGGCAGCGAGGCGGACAGCTCGAGGAGCTCCGCCTCCCGCACCGCGCCCCCCCCGTTGCCGCGCTGCACGACCACCCGCCAAGCGCTCTCCGCGTCGGCGTCCGCCTTGTAGATCGGGCGCCCGTCGACGGCCACCTGTACGTGGTTGTGCTCATGACCTCCGATCACCAGATCGGGGCCGGCCTCCCCCAGCGCGGCGAGCATCGCCTTGTCTTCGTCCACGGACTGGTGGGTCAGCGCGACGACCACGTCGGCGCCGGCGGCGCGCAGTTCGGCGGCGGCGCGGCGGGCAGTCGTCGCCGCATCGTCGAAACCATCCAGGTACTCGGCGGACTTCTTCTCGGTAGTCACGCTGAAGATGCCGAGCTTGAGGTCGCCACAGGCCACGGTGGCGGTGTCGGCGAGGTTGCCGGTGCCTCGGGCGGGCAGGCCCGCGTCGGCCTTGAACCGGACGTTGCTGCCGAGCCAGGTGAACTGGGAGCCGGTGATGCGCTCGGCGAGGGCTGCCGCGTCCTTCTGCTTGGAGGCGTCGAACTCGTGGTTGCCGAAGGTCACGAACATCTTGGGGTCGGCGGCCGCGGCGTTGCCGTCGAGCACGTTGAGCACTTCGACCATCTGGGCGCCCTTGTACAGGCGGCTCATCAGCGAGGGGTAGAGGAAGTCGCCGGCGTGCAGCAGCACCACGTCCCCCTGTTTCGCGAGGTCGGCGCGCAGCGCGGCGAGGCGGGCCATTCCGCCGCTTCCGTCCGCGTTCGGCTCGATCCGGTAGGTGTCGTTCACCGCGAGGAGGGTGCACGACGCGGGCGCCGTGGTCTGCACCGCGGCCGGGGGCGACGCAGCAGGCGCAGGGGGCGTGACCGGCGGAGCAGGGCTGTCGCAGGCGGCGAGGAGCAGCAGGAGCATGGGGAGCGCGGGGAGTCCGGGTACGTAGCCCGTACGGAGCGGGCGGTGGAGGGGAGGGTGCTTTTCGAGGGGCGCGTCGGATACGCCCTGGCCCCATGGCCCAGCCTCCCTTCACCGTGCGGGTGCTCGGCGCGCCGCGCGCGTCGGCCCACGATCTACTGCACTGGTTCCTCCGCGCGTCCTGGGCGCAGGCGCTTGGCGCCATCGTCGGCGGATACCTGTCGCTCAACGCGCTCTTCGGCACTGCGTACTGGCTCGTGGGCGGCGTCAGCGGCTTGCGGCCGGGCGTCTGGCGGGACGCGTTCTACTTCAGCGTGCAGACCATGGGCACCATCGGGTACGGCGGGATGGCCCCCGCTACCGATGCGGCGCACCTCCTCGTGGTCGCCGAGTCCGTGACCGGGCTGGTCGTGACCGCGGTCGCGACGGGGCTGGTCTTCACCAAGTTCGGGCGCACGGTCGCCCGGGTGATGTTCTCGCGCCAGGCGGTGATCGCGGGGCACAATGGGGTCACCACCCTGATGATCCGGGTCGGCAACGAGCGGGAGAACCGCATCGCCGACGCCCGCTTCCGGCTGGCGATGGTGCGCACGGAGCAGCTCCCGGAGGGCGGGGTCTTCTACCGGATGATCGACCTGCCGCTGGCCCGCGAGTGGACCGCCGCGCTCACCCGCTCGTTCACGCTCTTACACCCGATCACCGCCGATAGTCCGCTCGTCGGCTACGATGCCGCCCGGCTGGCGGCCGAGGAGGTGGAGCTCCACCTCTTCGTCACCGGCGTCGACGACCTCACGCTCCAGCCGGTGCACGCCACCCACGTCTACGCCGACGGGGACATCCAGTTCGGCGTCCGCCACCGCGACATCCTCACGGAGGGCGCCGACGGGGTGTTCACCTTGAACCTGGACGCGTTCCACGACACCGAGCCAGCGTAGCCGACGCAGGGTCGGGCGCCGGCCCGCTCACTCGTGGAAGAGCGACACGCTGCTGGCCGCCCAGCCGTAGGACCAGTCGCCCTGGGTCATGCCGCCGGCGTCCACGTCCAGGGCGAGGGTGCCCCGCTCGGACCGTCCGGAGAAGTGGGCGGTGCCGCTGGGCCATCCGCTCACGGCCACGGTGGCGGTGCCGCTCCAGGTGGCCCCGGAGAGCGCCTCGCCGACCAGGGTCCAGGTGGACTCGCTGGTCGTGCCGGTGGTGCAGGTGAGGGCGCCGGTGCCCGGCGGCACCTGGGTCTCGTCCTCCGGAATGGACACCGCGAGCGCCCCCTCGCAGCTCCCGGTGAGCACGGCGAACCCGCCCTCGGTCACGTCGAGGTGGAGCGTCCCGGACCAGTTTCCAGCTAGGTAGTTGACCGCTCCGGTGTCCGAGGTGTCGGCAGTGTCCCCGGTGTCGGAGGTGTCCGCTGTGTCGGCGGTGTCGCCAGAGTCGGCCGTGTCGGTGACGGCGGTGTCGCCCGACGCGGTGTCCGCGGTGTCCGTGGCGGTGTTGTCGGAGGTCGTGGGCGTCGTGCACGCGACGAGGGCGAAGGCGGGGAAGAGGCGCATCGGAGCTCCGGGACCGAGGTGGACGATAGCATCCAGGCGGCGCGGTCGCGCGGTCGGCGTGCGGTCCGGTGGCGCGTAGGGTCCGCGATTTCCAGCCGTTGATCTTGGGGCGGGGGGCCGGGGGCCCCCCGCAACGCCCCCCGGTCGTGGCCGCCGGGGCGGAGTCCGGGGGGCCAGCCCGGGCGCTGCGCAAACAGGCGTCACCCAAGTGGCTGGAATCGTTCACCGCAAGCCGGGCTGGCCCACCCCGCGTCGCCGGTTGTACGGCTGACCGAGGGCGCGGGTTACCGACCCGCCCCCGACCGAAGCCGAACTACAACCGGCAGAAAAGTGAGCCGAGCCGGGCGCGAGCGTTAGCGTAGCGCCCGCTTCGGCGGGGGCCGACGGTCGACCAAGAGCCGGGCGAGGCGTTCAGCCCCATGGAGCCACGGCCCAGGCGTACCCCGTCGCGGTGGCCGTGCGCGGACTCGGGAAGTGGAACGTGCGGATTGTCCGATCGACGTACCCGGTCAGCGCGCGATCGCCGGTCTCGTCGGAGACGAGGTGAACCCCGCTCTTCATGGATGGGGCGGGCACGGCGGTGCGCGTGAGGTCCCGTGCGCGGTGGGCGAGGGGGAGGTCAGGGGCTCGGCTGGCTGTTGGCGGGACGGAGGAGCCAGGGGCGCCAGAGGGCATCACACTCCCGGCGCAGCTGGGGGTCGCCAATCTGCCGGCAGATGGCTGAGGTTTGTTTGGTCGTCGCACGCGCGACGATCCAGACGACCCGGTCCTTCTCGTCGCCCGGCGTCAGCCTGTTCAGCGTGGCCTCCCCCTCGAGGGGGTCCCTGTCCCAGGCCTCCATCACAAGCCGCACCTGGCAGTCGCCGGCGTTCTCCGCGCGCCAGGGGTCGCCGCAGCCGGCGATGGTCTTCGCGGGCTGGCGTGCGGCCCACGCCCCGGCGGCCGCGAGCGTCACCAGCGCCAGCGCGGCCAGCGCAAACGCGCGGCGGGACGGGCGACGGCGAGGGGAGGGGGCCGTGGTCACGAGGTCGGACCGCCTGGATCAGCGAGAGCGTAGCTCCCCCAACCGAGGGGGTCAACCGAGGGGGTCAGGCCGATCGCGTTTCATTTTCACCCCGGATCGGCGACCGGATGCCGCCGTCGCAGGCTTCCGGCGGGGAGGTGCCCGCCGAAATCGAATACGATCGGCCTGACCCCTCCGCCCGAGCGGCGACGCGGAGCGAGCCCGTGCAGCCAGCAACAGCGGGCTTCCCGGCGTCGCGTGAAAACCTTTCCGTTGTTCGCCGACGGTTCAGGGTGAGGCGACGGGCCCGGAAGTGGGCCATGCGTGTGACGTCACGGGCGAACCGGCCGAGCGCAGCGAGGGCCGGGCGCTCGTGGCGGCAGGACCCAGCGCCAACCCTCATGCTCGCCGAGGCAACAGTGGCGCAACTCGCGACGCCGGGAATCCCGCTCCCCCGGCGCCGCGTCCTCGCCGGGCGAGCGGTGATCACGGCCGGTCGGTATGGCCCCTCCGCCCGGACCGGTCAGGGTTGAGCGGCGACCGGCGGTATTTTGGGCGGACCCCCGACGGCCGGGTGCCGTCGTTGGATGCGGCGCGTGCCGGGGAACGCGATCACCACGCTCGCCGCCCGTTCGAGCGTCGCGTCCGCGCCGACGTTCAGCCCGGCCCTCACCTCCAGCTCGATCGGGGCCCCCGGGAGGACCACCCCGAGCACGACCCGTGTCGTGAGGACCTCCGACCAGGAATAGCCGCCGAGCAGGCCGATATCGACGGGGCCGACGCACACCCCCCCGGCGAGGTGCCCCCCCGCTTCGAACGGGGAGGTCGCCGCGCCGCTGAGCACGGGCGCGGCAGAGACCGCGGCCCGGACCCAGCCATGCCTGCCGGCGGCGCCGCCGCCGAGCTCCAGAGGCAGCCTCACGGTCATCCCGGCGTCGTTCATGCCGAACTCCATCGGTCCGTCGAGCCCGCCGCCGAACGACAGGTCGGTGCCCACGCCGAGGTGGACGTACGGGTGCGTCCCCGTGGGAACACTCGGCGGAGCCAGTACGATCGGCGGTCGGGCGAGCGGCACCTCCGGGGTCACGGGTGTCGGCGCGAGTGGCGTCGGGTGCGGGTCCGGGGGAACCAGGACGTGAAGGACCTGGGCGTCGGACACGACGACGACCTGCGCGAACCGTACGTGGCCGTCGGCGCCGTACTGGACCAGGTGCGCGCCCGCCGAAATCAGGCTTGGAACCTCCACCACACCGCCGTCCACCCAGGTGGTGCCGCGGGTGCCCGCCGTCCCGTCGAGGGTCAGGGTCCCGGCGCCGCGCGGCAGCGCCGCCGCCTCGTATTGGGCTTGCTTCTCCGGGCCGAACGCGGCGATCCACACCCCCGGACCGGTCCGGCGCGCGGAAGCGTAGAGCGCGGAGCCTCCGGCAGGGTCCCCGGCGTCGGTCAAAAGCGCACCTTCGACGATCCACATCCGCGCCAGGGTGGCCGCGTCCGCGGGCGGGCCGCAGGCGAAGGCCGCTTCAACCAGGACGAGCGCCTCCTTTCCTCGCTCGAGGTCAGCGAACAGGACGAGCCGCTCCGCCGCGTCTACGGCCTCGGCCGCGTCCGGACAATTCAGAACGAGTTCCACGTGCCGCCCCCGAGTTGATCCCAGACGTAGCGTCGGGGTGAATGATCGCCGGTTTCAATGGTGCGGATGATGCTCTGGCCGTCGGGGTACCGCATCCTCACTTCGAAGGATCCAGCCGGGAAAGCGTGGTTCAGCACCGGCGCGGTGCCGAGCCGGACGCCATCGACGAACACCTCCGCGCCGCCCGGCACCGAGGCGAACGTGACCTTCCACTGCGGTCCGGCCGCCGCGGGGACCTTCGGCGCTTCCGCGACCGGCACCGACGGCGGCTCCACCGCCGCGGTGACCGGGACCGCGGCCGCGACCGGGGGGATGACCGGGATCCGCACCGGCTGCTCCGCGGGCGGCCCAGCCGGGATTGCCTTGGCCCTGCGCGGCTCGATCGGGGCGGGTGCCGCCGCGGCCGGGGCTACGGGCGGCGCCGGCGCCGGTGCGGGTGGAGGTTCGATCCGCGGGACGGTCTCCGCCCCAGGCGGGTGGTTCGGGAGTGGCACCGTCCCCGTGGGCGCTGCCGCGGGGGCGGACCCCAGGGGGACGACCATCACGACGGCGGCCGCCGTCGCGGCGGTGACCAGCGCTGCGGACGCGGCGAGCAGGAAGAACGTGCGCCACGTCCCGCCCGCCCCACGATGCGGCGGAGGCGCCGCGCCGGGCGCGATCTTGCTCGAGGTGGCGATGGTCTCGGAGAGCGTCGCCCCGACGAGGTCGTCTGGCTCGAGGGTGGAGGACGCCGGCGCGTGGGCCTCCGCCCACGTTCGCAGCGTGATCCCGGCGAACCGGACGCGGAGCTCCTGGCAGCGGTCCTCGACCTGACGCGCCGTCGGCCGCGAGGCGGGATCCACGTGGGACATCTCGGCCGCCAGGGCCAGGACCGCCTCGACGGCGGCCGTACGCTCAACGGGGGGCCCGCGCTCCCGAAATACGCCGTGGGTGACCACCTTGTCGCGCGTGACCAGCACCCGCAGCACCACGCCAAGGGAGTAGATGTCGCCGGCCGGCGCCTCGACGCCCGAAAGCCGCTCCGGCGCCATGTAGCCGATGGTCCCGGCCACGTTCGCCGTCGTGAGCGCCTCGCGCGCGTCGAAGGTGGCCCGGGCGATCCCGAAGTCGAGCACCTTCAGCTCGCCGCCGGGCGTGATCTGGAGGTTGGCTGGTTTTAGGTCTCGATGAAGCAGGTTGAGGGGGTGACCGTCGGGGCCGGGGTGTTTCACCACCTTGTCGAGCACCCGGGCCACCTCCTGGATCAGCTCCAGGGCGACCGTCGGCGGGAACGCCTGGGACTTCAACAAGGTGGCGGCGGAGGCGCCTTCCACGTACTCCATCACGATCGCCAGCCGACCGTTGAGGCGGGTCGGCGGGTCCGCGCTCACGATCGCCCGGTCGCGGACGAGCCCGAGGATGCGGGCTTCGTCGCGAAAGCGCATCAACGCGTCCCCGTCCATCGTGTCCTCGCGCATCAGCTTGACCGCCACTTCCTTCCGGAAGCCGTCCGCGCCGTCCATGTTCGCGCGGTACACCCGACCGCAGCCCCCCTGCCCGATCACGGCCAGGATGGTGTACGTCCGCCGGGTGTGTGCCTCGTGCATCCCGCATTGCTAAGCACGGAATCACGGACCACGCCGACGCCGGTCCTGGCTCGCGAGGGTGGGGCCGGGCCGGGAGGTGAACCCACCCTCAGGAGCTGAACCTGGCCTCATCTTTTGAAGACCGGAGGCAATCCTCATACCGCCGCCAGGTCTCCGCCCACCGATACCGCTCGACGAACGCCCGACCTGCCGCGCCGCGTCGCGCTCGCTCGGCGGGGTCCGCGATGAGCCGCAAGAGCGCGTCCCGGAGCGCGGGCACGTCGTCCCGGGGGACCAACTCGGCGAGCCCGCCCGTCGCTTCCGCCACGGCCGGGTCCGCGAAGCCGACGACCGGGAGCCCGCACGCCATCGCCTCCACCGCCGCGTAGCCGAACCCTTCGGGCATCCGCGTGGGGAACAGGGCGATGTCCGCCGACTGGTAGTGCGGCACCACGTCCGGCACGTCGAAGTGCAGGTCCACCGGGAGGTTCCACGCCTGGACCCTCAGCTGCTCCGCGTACACCGCGTCGGCGACGGTGCCGACGATCGCGAGGCGCACGTTGCGGCGTTGGTCCGGGCGCATGCGGCCGAGGGCGTCGAGCGCGCAGTGTTGACCCTTCCCCGGGAGGATCCGGCTCACCTGCACCAGCCGCACCTTCCCGTCCGCCGGCCGCGGCGCCGGCACGAACCGGGCGAGGTCCACCCCGTTGGGGATGGCGACGACCTTCCCGGCTGGCACGCCCGCGCCGAGCAGCGCCTGCCGAGTGACCTCGCTCACTGCGACGATTCGCGCCAGTCCGCGACCTTGCAGCAGGTAGAACTGCCGCTTCGCGAACGCGCCCAGGCCCGCGCCCGCGCCCCCGAAGTTCAGGTCGTGCACGATCGTGACCGTCGGCACGCCCGGCACCCGCACCTCGATCGAGTTGCTGAGCACCACGTCGGGGCGGAAGCGGCGGGCCGCCTTCGCCGCCGCGAACGCCATGGCCGCCCACGCGCTGGCGCCCTTGCCGCGCAGGTCCACCGCGGTGGCGTCCGCCGGCAGGTACGCCCGCTCACGACGGAAGCCGGCGACGAGGTGGACGTCGTGGCCGGCCGCCCGCGCCTCTTCGCGCAGCCGCGCGAAGACCGTCTCGGTGCCGCTCACCACGTCGGGTGGGAACCGTCGCGCGACGAAGAGGAGCTTCACGGAGGGGTCTGGGCCGGCGCGGACGGGGTGGTCGGCGTTGGTTCGGGGGCCACCGGGGCCGGGGCCGGGGTCGGCGCCGGGGTCGCGGGTGTCGGGCTCGGCGTCGCGCCGGGCGCCGGGCTGCCGGGCGCCGCGCTGCCGCTCCCATCATCCACGTAGCCGAGCGCCTTGAGCGCCTCGTCGTTGACGCCCTCGGTGTCCTGGTTGAGAAAGTGGAGGCCGGGGATGAGCCCGTCCCAGGTCGCCACCCGCGGCCGCTCGGACCACACGTGCGCCTTGCCGGGCATGTTGTCGGCGGCGGGGAGCCCCGCGCCCGCGAGCAGCGTCGGCGCCACGTCGAGCAGGGGCACGTCACCGAGGTCGGCCCCCGCTGTCACTCCCGAACCGAGGGCGAGGATCACGCCGCGGGCGTCGTGGGTGCCGGTGTAGCTGGCGGTCAAGGTCACGTAGTCGCGGATTGGCTCCCCGCCGACGGTGTCGCTCGCGAAGCGCTCCGTGGAGATCTCTTCGTCGACCAGGGTCAGGGCTACGCTGCCCGGATCGTCCGGGAAGTCGCCGTCCTTGTAGAACCGCTCGCCGCGGGAGTCGGTGATCGTGGCCACCCACGCCCGCACCTTCGCGGCCTGCTCCGCCGAGGGCGTGCCGACCACCAGCTTGTGGCCGATGCGGGTCACGTCCGCGGGGCCGACCTCGGCGCGGAGCCGCGCGGCGAGGCGCTCGGTGAGCGGGAGGAACTGACCGGCCACCCCGGAGCCGTCCATGGCCTTGAACCCGTGGTCGCTCACCACGAGCAGCCGCGCGCCGGGCGCCATCCGCCGGCGGAGCTCGCCGAGGATCCCGTCCGCTTGGGTGTAGGCGGCGCGCAGCTCCGGCCCCCCCGCCGCGTAGTGGTCCCAGTAGAGGTGCGCGAGCCCGTCGGTTGCGTAGTAGTTCATGCTCGCGACGGAGGGGCGCTCTTCGTAGAGCTGCGCGATGAAAACGTCCCGGTCGATGTCGCCGCGGATGAGCTGCATCACCGTGTTGCGGCGCTCGTCGCTGGGGTGGAAGAGCCGGTCTTCGAGGGTCCACGCGCCCGCGCGGAGCAGCGTGGAGAGCCGCACGCCCACCGCCACCAGCCGCTTCGCTTCGTCGACGTTGCCGCCGCGCTCCCCGACCGCCTTCCGACGAAGCCGGTTCGCCAGCTCGACCTCCTTCACCACCTCCAGCCGCTCGGGCCAGGTGTCGGTGGCGGGCGCCAGCCAGCTCGGCACCCAGAACCCGCCGTTCTTGAGCTGCCGCGGCGGGTAGTCGACCAGCCACTTGTACAGCCCGACCGGCTCGCCTTCTTCTTCGGCGATGTCCCACCACCGCGCGACCTTGCAGTCGTCGCTGTGGACGTGGAACCCCCGCACCCCGTGTTCGGAGACCGTGCGTCCGGACGCCATCGTCGTCCAGAGCAGCGGCGAGAACATCGGCTCCATGGAGAGGAGGTGACCTGAGGCGCCTTCCGCCTTCGCCGCGTGGAAGTTGGGCAAGCGCTCGGCGTCGATCACGTCCCAGGTGGCGCCGTCCACGCCGAAGACCACCATGCGCGCGGGGAGCGGGCCGAGCCGGTCCCCTGAGGTGGCCGTCCAGATGAGGGCGGCCAGGAACCACGCGCCGACCACGCCGATCCACACCCGTCCGGCGCGGAGGAGCCGCATGTGGATCGCCCCGATTCCCGCGATCACCGCCCCTACGAGCGGCACGTCGTTGAACATCGGGTGGGCTTGGTCCACGGCGGCGACCGCCAGCGCCGCGAGCAGCGTGAGCGCGGCCGCCGAGACCCCGAGCGCGGTGAGGACTCGCTTCATGGCTCGATGAGCCCGCCGGGACGGAATTCGTCCCAGAACAACCACGCTTCGGGGTGCCGCTGGAGCAGCAGGGTGAGCCAGTCAGCGGTGAAGCTGGCGCCGGCGTCGAGCGCGTCGTCGACCGGGCCGGTGCGCAGCACCGGGACTTCGGCGCCGATCACGCTCACGTGCCGCCGCGGATCCAGCGGATCCCGGGAGGTGTAGAGCGTGTGCAGCCGGGCGCCGCTCTGGCGCGCGAGCCAGAACGCGGTGACGGGCACGCCCATCGGCTGCCCGAGCACTCGCCGAGGCAGGCGCCGCCCCAGCTCCTTCCCGCCCCCCGTGCCGTCGCACGCGGTGAGCACGATGCCGCCCCGGGTCGCCGCACGGACGAGGCCGCGGAGAAAGCCTGTGCCGTCGTGGAGCGTGGCCTTCATCCGGGCTTCGAGGCGGGTGCGTTCGGCCCGGGCCCACTCGCCGACCTCGGACCGCTCCACCTCCACGTGCCCGCCGCCGACCTGATGCACCGGCCGCCCCATCGCGCCGAGCGCCGCCAGCGGCAGCTGCGCGGGGCCCATGTGCGGGTGCATGAGCACCACGCCCACACCGGCCGCCGCGGCGCGGTCGAGGTGCTCCAGCCCCTCGAAGCGCAGCCACTGCGGCCACGTCCGCGCGTCGAGGCGCCCGAAGGCGAACGACGCGTACTGGTTCTCGAAGTGGGCGCCGAACGCCTCCACGGCGATGCGGTCGAGGTCGCCGCGGCCGGGGAAGGCGCGGGCGAGGTTCGCCACCACCTCCGCCCGCTTACTCGCCGAGAAGCGCCCGGCGAGGCGGCCGAGTCGGCGGCTTGCCCGGTAGTCCCAGCCCGGCGGCGCGGCCTCCAGCGCCTGCCGCCACGGGCCCCAGATGACCCGTCGGTACGCGTCCTTCAGCGGGGACTCGCCGATGATCACGTCATTGCTCCAGGTAGCCGAGCGCCCTGAGCTTCTCGGTCTCGTCGTCGGAGAGCTCCACGGCGGAGCGGCTGGTGTCCCGCTCCAGCAGGCTGGCGGTGCGTTTGCCCTGGGCGGCGAGCGCCTCGGCGCGAGCGGGGTCGGCGGCCCAGGCCGCGTTCACGTCTTGCAGGCCGAGGGGATCGAGCGCGAGGTCGAACGCCTCGTGGCGGTGGTCGATCTCCCGCTCCACGAAGCGCCCGGCTTCGGTGCGGTCGGCGGCGAGCCGCCACTTCGGCTGGGTGATCCGCCCCGCCTTCCGCTCGGCGAGGTTGGTGTCCCGGTCAAAACACATCGACGGCGCGGCGGCGCGGGCGGTGTCGATCGCGTCCACCCCGGTCATCCCGGTGAGCGGGAGGCCGACCCGCGCGAGCACCGTCGGCGCCACGTCCTCCCCGGAGACCGGGTGGTCGATCACCTGCGGCTCCAGATGGCCGGACCAGCGGACGGCGAAGGGCACGTGCAGCGAGGTCTCGTAGAGGTCGTCCCCGTGGTTGAACCACACGCCGTGCTCCCCGAGCGCCTCGCCGTGGTCGCCCACCACCACCAGAAGCGTGTCCTTCGGGACCGCTTCGAGCAGCCGCCCGAGCTGACTGTCGGCGTAGCTCACCTCGCCGTCGTACTGGGCCAGCACGTAGTCGAGGTCGGTGATGCCCTTGAGGGACGGCAGAAGGTAGCTGGCGATCCCGCTGACCTTGGCCATGGAGGTGTGGGCGGGGTCCCGCGGGTCGCCGGCGTAGTAGCGGGTGTCGAACGGGGGGGGAGGCGCGTAGGGCCCGTGCGCGTCGAAGAGGTGGACCCAGGCGAACCACGGGCCGTCCTGGTCGCCGATCCACGACATCGCGTGGTCGACGGTGTCGGCGCCGCGGCGCTCGAGGATCCAGTCGGGGTCGGCGTGGCGGTGGGCCATGGTGATCGCCCGGGGCACCAGCAGCTCGGAGAGCCCGGGGACCAGCCCGAAGTCGTCGTCGTAGACCTCGAAGCCCCTGGAAAAACCAAGGGTTCCGTCGAGCACGTAGGCGCTGACGAACGCGCCGGTGTGCCAGCCGGACGCCCGGAGGCGCTCGCTCAAAAGCGGCGTCGTCGCCGGGATGGGGATTCCGTTGAGCAGCACCCCGTTGTCCCACGGGCCGGTGCCCGTGAGCATGGCGGTGTGGCTGGGGCCGGTCACCGCGGCGACCGCGGTGGCGTTGGCGAAGCGGACGCCCGCGGCCGCCACCGCGTCGAAGTGGCGGGTGTCCACGCTGGTGTTGCCGTACGCGCCCATCCGGTCGGCGCGCGTGGTGTCGAGGGTGACCAGGAGGATGTTGGGGCGGCTGCTGGGCGCGGTCTTGGCCGGCGCGGGGGCCGGGGAGCCGCCCGTCCACGCCCAGGCGCCGCCCGCGGACGCGAGCACGAGCGCGGCGGTCGAGACGCTGTTCGCGCCGCGGACCCCCTGGTACAGGCCGATCACCGCCGCAGCGAGCGCCACCAGCACCCCGGCGAACACGGGGACGCTGCCGTGGCCGGGCGCCGGCGCCTGGAACGGCGGCGGGTCGGTGAACAAAAGCACGTACAGGTACATCGCCACGGGCACGGCGACGCCCACGAGGAACGCGAGCCAGCGGGAGCGCCCGAGCGGCCGGTTGGGCAACGGCGCGAGCAGCAGGCCCACCCCGGCGCCCACCGCGCCCGACGTGAGCGCGCCCAGGGCGATCACCAACGCGCCGCCGCCGAAGTGCAGCCCCAACGGCCATTGTCGGAGGGAGCGGGCGGCCTCGAACACCCCGAACGCCGCGGCCCCCGCCGCGGCGAAGCCCACGCGCGCGACCACGAGCTCGAGGCGGCTGGGCAGGGACGTCATCCGTGGCCCCGATAGCCGCTATGGGCGGCCACGGCTACGGCGGCTCGGCGCTCCCGCGGAGGGCTGACGGTCGTTGCGCCTGAGAGGGTTGGCACGGTGCGCGGAGGGTGTATGGCGCCCTGGTTCACGAATCGGGGTACGCTCCGGTTCCCTCCCGAGGAACGATGGCGACCCAGCCCCAGTCCGCGACCGACGACGTCAAACAGCTTGGCCTCGCCGCCGGCGTCGCCTCCCTCGGGTACGTCTTCTGGATCGTCGGCGGGATGGAGATGGTCGAGCGCCTCGCCTACTACGGGGTCAAGGCCGTCGCGACGTTGTACGCCAAGGACCCGGTGTCCAAGGGCGGGCTCGGCGTGACGATGGACGAGTTCGGGACCCTGCTGATGTTCTGGGCCATGGTGCAGGCCGGGCTGCCGATCTTCACCGGCGGGCTCAGCGACCGCTTCGGCTACAAGGAGACGATCGCCGCCTCGACCGTGGTCAAGATCTGCGGCTACCTCACGATGGCCGCGTTCCCGACTTACTGGGGCTTCTTCGTGGGCGCGATCATCCTCGCGGCGGGCACGGCCATCTTCAAGCCGGGCATCCAGGGCACGCTGGTCAACGCCACCAGGCGTGAGAACTCCTCGTTGGCCTGGGGTATCTTCTACCAGACGGTGAACATCGGCGGCTTCCTCGGGCCGCTGGTCGCCGGGTACATGCGCAAGATGGAGTGGCGCTATGTCTTCCTGGCCTGCGCCGGGATCATCGCGTTTAACTTCCTCTTTCTGCTCCTGTACAAGGAGCCGGGCAAGGAGGCGCGGCTGGCGCGGAACGCCAACGGGGTGGCGCGGCCGAACTACCTCGCCGAGACGTTCAAGGAGATCTCCCGCCCCCACGTGTGGCCGTACCTCCTCATCTTCTCGGGCTTCTGGTTCATGTTCAACGCCCTGTTCGATGTGCTCCCCGCCCACATCGACGACTGGGTCGACACCCGCGACATCGTCATCACGCTCTTCGGCGGCGGCGCCGCCCACAGCCCGATCGTGAACTTCTTCGTGATCATGAACAAGGACGGCACGGAAATCCTCCCCGAGGGGATGATGAACATCAATTCGATGATCATCATGATCACGTGCTTCTTTTTCGCGTGGTTGTCCGGGTTGATGAAGGCGATCCACTCGATGGTGCTCGGCACGCTCCTGGCGAGCGTCGCGATGATCCTCTCCGGGTTCTCCACGCTCGGCTGGGTGTCCCTCGCCGCGATCTGCATCTTCTCGGTGGGCGAGATGATGTCGAGCCCCAAGTTCTCCGAGTACGTGGGCAACTTTGCCCCGCCCGACAAGAAGGCGATGTACCTTGGCTTCGCGCAGTTTCCCATCGCGCTGGGGTGGACGCTCGAAGGCAAGCTCGGGATGAAGCTCTACGGTACGTTCGCCAGCAAGGACCTGTTCTCTCGCGAGATGCTCGTCCAGAACGGCATGAGCCAGGCCGACGCCGACAAGATCCCCAACGGCGAAGCCTTCCAGAAGCTGGTCGACAGTCTGCACCTCCCTTCGCACGACGTCACCGCGATGCTCCTTCAACACCACAATCCCGGCGTCATCTGGTGGGTGATGGCGGGGATCGGGGTGTTCTCGGCGCTCGGGATCGCCTGGTACGGCCGGTGGGTCAAGTCGCTGGGGACGATCAGCTGAGATCGGGTTAGCCGTCGTCCGTGCTACGGCGACTGCGGGTTCGATACGAATCGACCCTCTCCGCGCTCGATGTCGGGGCCCGCCCCGCTGCCGCGCTCCGAGAGGCCTGGAAGGAAGGTTACTCCAAGGCGAAGTTCCGCGCCGACGTGATGGCCGGGATCACGGTGGGCATCGTGGCGCTGCCGCTGTCCATGGCGCTCGCCATCGCCAGCGGCATGCCCCCGCAGCACGGGCTCTACACCGCGATCGTCGCCGGGTTCCTCAGCGCCGTCCTTGGCGGCTCGCGCACCCAGGTCAGCGGCCCCACCGCGGCGTTCGTCGTCATCCTCGCGCCCATCGCGTCCAAGCATGGGCCCGGCGGGCTGATGGTCGCCACGATGTTGGCGGGCTTCATCCTGCTCATTCTTGGCCTCGCGCGGATGGGGCGGCTCATCCAGTGGATTCCCCACCCGGTCACCACCGGGTTCACGGCGGGCATCGGCGTCGTCATCGCCACGCTGCAAGTGAAGGACTTCCTCGGCCTGACGATCGACAAGATGCCCGACCACTTCGTCGAGCGCATCGCCACCATCGTGCAGGCGTTGCCCACCGTCTCCCCGGCAGACTTCGGGATCGGCGCGCTCACCCTCACCGTGCTCTTCACCTGGCCGCGGATCACCACCCGCGTCCCCGCGCCGCTCATCGCGCTCGCCCTCGCGGCGGTCGTCGCGGCGGTCCTGCACCTGCCCATCCAGACGATCGGGACGAAGTTCAGCTACGACGGGGGCCACGGCATCCCGTCGGCGCTCCCGGCGTTCCAGGCGCCCTGGTCCTATGCGGGCGGCGATGGTCAGCCCCTGGGCCTCAGTTTTGACTTGATCGAGGAGCTCTTCCCCGCGGCGTTCGCCATCGCCATGCTCGGCGCCATCGAGTCGCTGCTGAGCGCGGTGGTGGCCGACGGCATGGCGGGCACCCGCCACGATCCCGACGCGGAGCTGCTCGCCCAGGGGGTCTCCAACGTGGTCGGGCCGTTCCTCGGCGGGTTCGCCTCCACCGGGGCCATCGCGCGCACGGCCACGAACATCCGCGCGGGCGGCCGGTCTCCCGTCGCCGCGGCGGTGCACGCGGTCTTCGTGCTCGCCGCGATGCTCGTGCTGGCGCCGCTCCTCGCCTACCTGCCCATGGCGGCGTTGGCGGCCCTGCTCATGCTCGTCGCCTGGAACATGTCCGACATCAAGCACTTCCGTCACGTGCTCCGGGTCGCCCCGAAGTCCGACGTGTCGGTGCTGCTCACCTGCTTCGGCCTCACGGTGATGTTCGACATGGTGATCGCCGTCACCACCGGGATCATGCTCGCTGCGCTGCTGTTCATGCGGCGCATGGCGGAGATCTCCGGGGCGCGCGTGGTCGGAGACGACGACCCGGTTCTGCGGGAGCCGCTGCCCGAGGGCGTGATCCTCTACCAGATCGCCGGCCCGCTCTTCTTCGGCGCGGCCGAGAAGGCGATGGGCGCGCTCGGCACGGTCGCGGACCACAAGCGCATCGTCATCCTCGACATGGAGTCCGTCCCCGCGATGGACGCAACCGGCCTCGTCGGCCTGGAATCCGCGCTGGAGCGGCTCGAGGGCGCGCACACCCACGTGATCCTCGCCGGTGTGCAGGTGCAGCCGCGGAAGCTGCTCGACAAGGCGGAGATCGTCGAGTCCGAGGCCATCAGCTTCGCGACGAGCGTGGCGGAGGCGGTGAAGCGGGTGAAGGAGCGCTGAGGCTGCGGGTTGGGGCCGGCCCCGCCACGGTCACGGGTGGGGCGCATCCCCACCCTCGGCGCTTCAATCCACGGTTTTCTAGCGCACGGTCGCGCTTCGAGAGGCGGTCAGCGCTCCGGTGGCGGGCGCCGCGGCGGCGCTCCGACGGGGGCCCGCGGCGCGCCGACCTTCAGCGCTCGAGCCCGTCCGGCGGGGCCGCGTCCCACACCATCCGCCCGCCCATCCACGTCTGCGTCACCTTCACGGTCGAGAGGTCCGCCGGTGGCGTCGTCAGCGGGTCGCGGTTGAGCACGACGAAGTCGGCGTAGGCGCCGGGGCGGAGCACGCCGAGGCGACCGTCCATCGCCACCGCGTGGGCGCCGCCGGTGGTGTACGCGGCGAGGATCGCCGAGAGCGGGAGCGCCTGATCCGGGGCGAGCGCCTCGCCGGGCGTCTCGGGATCGCGGCGGGTGACCGCCACCTCGATGGCCGGCCAGGGATCGAGCGTCGTGACCGACCAGTCGCTGCCGGCCGCGAGCAGCGCCCTCGCGCCCAGGAGGTCGCCGAACGGGTACAGCCGCGCGACGCGCTCGGGGCCGAGCACGGGCACGGTCCCGGTGGTCACGTACGGATCGGGGTACGCCCAGAACGGCTGGAGGTCCGCGACGACGCCGAGCGAGGCGAAGCGCGGCACGTCCGCGGGGTCCACCAGCTCGAGGTGGGCGAGGATCATCCTCGGACGCACCGCCGCCCGTGCCGCCGCGTCCAACGCCTGGCGCACGGCGCCGTCCCCCAACGCGTGCCCGTGGACGGCGAGGCCGGCGCGCGCGGCCGCGGGGAGGATGCTGTCCAGCTCCGCGTCGGTGAACTGCGGCGGAGCGTTGGTGCCGTCGAGGTAGGGCGCCACCAGGGTGGCGGTCTCGGTCTCGACCACCCCGTCGAAGAAGAGCTTCACCGCGTCCACCCGCAGGCGATCGCTGTGGTAGCGGCGGGCGAGGCGGGCCACGCGCGTCACGCCCGCGGCCCCCTCGCCCGGCTCCACCGGGACCGCCGCGAAGATCCGGGCGGTGAGCGCGCCGGACCGCTCCAGCCGCCGCCAGCCCGCGAGCAGGTCCGGGTCGCTGGCCGCCTCGACGACGGACGTGATCCCGAAGCGGGCGAGCTCGCCGAGGGCGACGCGCAGCCCGGCGTCGATCGTGGCCCGGGGCGGCGTGGGGATCGCGGCGGTCACGACGTCCGTCGCGGTCTCCCGAACCACGCCGGTCGGCGCGCCGTCCGGCCCCCGCAAGACCGCGCCACCGGCCGGGTCCGGCCCGGTGAGCAGATGCGCGGCGCGGAGCGCGGCGGAGTTCGCCCAGCCGGAGTGGCCGTCGGCCGAGGCGAAGTACACCGGCGTGTCCCCGAAGGCGGCGTCCAGGGCCGGGAGGGGGACGGCGTCGGGGAACGAGGTGGTGTCCCAGCCGCCCCCCTCGATCCACGTCGGGTCGGGGTTGGCCGCCCGCCACGCTCGCGCCCGGGCGACGGCCTCGTCGATCGTGGCCACGTCCTCCAGGTTCACCAGGCCCCGTTCCATGCCGCTCTCGCCCGGGTGGGCGTGGGCGTCGATGAACCCGGGGAGCACGGTGGCGCCGTGCAGATCGAGGGTGCGCGGGGCGGTGCACGTGGCGATCTCCGCGTCCGTGCCCACCGCCACGATCGTTTCGCCGCGGATCGCCAACGCCTCGACCGACGGTGCCGCGGTGTCCAGGGTGACGACGTGGGCGTGATGCACGATGAGATCGGCGACGCAGGCGGGCATGCGGCCGCGTAGCCGCGTTGCACCGGGCTTGCACATCGTCGCCCGTTCCGCCGCACTCGCCGTCCGAGCGTCGCGGCTACGCCAGCGACCATGAAGAACTGGCGCTATCGTGCCCTCATGGGGCTCCTCCTCCTTGGCTTCGGCGTGGCGATGGCGGGCGTTCCGGCCGTGCTTGAGCGGGAGCCGGCCGCCGCCGATCCGATCACGGCCCAGGCCGCGGGCGTCGCCCAGTGGCTCGACCCGGCGCTGCCTGGCGGCGCCCCGGACACCGGCAGCGACCTGTTCGACGACGAGTGGACCTTCGGCGCCTGGCAGATGGCCGCCCTCGGCTTCGCGCAGCACGCCACCACCCACCCCGACGCCCGCACCAGCGATCTCGCGAGCATGGACCTCTGTCTTGAGCGGGTCGTCTCCGACCGTGGCCGCGCCTTCGACACCGGCCAGTGGGGCGTCGACCCCCTCCAGGCGCTCGATGGCACCACCGGGCACGCCGCCTGGCTCGGCTACACCAACCTGGACCTGAGCGCCCGCCGCGCCCTGGAGCCGGAAGGCCGCTGGGCGGCGCTCAACGATCAGCTCAGCGAGGCGATCGTCCGGCGCCTCGAAGCCGACCTGCTCCCCGAGACCTACCCGGGGCAGCGCTACCCGGTGGACGTCGCCGCGGGCGTCGCGAGCGTTGGTTTGTGGGCGAAGGCCACCGGCCGTCCCGAACCTGACGTGCTCGCGCGGTGGCGCACCGCGCTCCGGGACCGCTGGATCGTCGACGGGATGCTCGCTCAGACCGCCCGCGCCGACGGCTCCCCCGGGGTCGCCCGCGGCTCGGGCACCTTCCTCGCTTCGTGGTTCCTCTCCTTCTGGGCCCCAGACCTCGCGAAGGACCTCTACTTCTCCGGGCGGGACCAGCTCCTGGTCTCCATGGGGCCGCTCGTCGCGATGCGTGAGTATGCGCCGGGCGTGGACGGCCGCGGGGACATCGACTCCGGCCCGATCGTGGCGGGGATGGGCGTCAGCGCTACCGGCTTCGCCATCGGCGCGGCCCGCGCCGCCGGGGATGAGCGCACGGCGCGACAGCTTGAGTCGAGCGCCGCGCTCATCGGCCAGCCGGAGACGGTGGACGGTGCGACTCACTGGAAGACAGGGAAGGCCCTCGGGAGCGCCCCGCTCGCGGACGCGATCCTCTTCGCGATGATGGGCACCCCGCGCCGGGTCGGGGGGACGCTGCTCGACCCGGGGTGAGCTACGAGGGCGGGATGCGCCTGCACCTCGCCGCCGACGTCCCTACGCGCCTCCTCGCCGCCGGCGTCCCGGACTGGCTCGGCGCGGACGGCCTGCGGATCGGCTGGGCGCTCCGCGACGTGCTGTTCTGGCTCGAAGGGGGTGAGGTTTTCACGCTCCAGCTCCCGGATGTGATCACCGACGTCTGCCCCGGCCCCTCCACCTGGACCGTGGCGATGGCGCTTGGCGTCGCGGAGGTCGACCTCTCCACCCGCGCCGTCCGCCATCTGCTGAGCGTAGACGCCGGGGATCCGCTGGAGGTGCTGCCAGGGGAGGGGACAGCGCTGGTCGTCGCCGTGCCCGAGTCCGCCTACATACGCGTCGGGGACGGCGCGGCGATCGAGCTGCCTTTCGCAGCCACGCGGGCGCGGTTTGCGGCGCCGTTCTCCCAGGGTGCGGGGCTCGTGTGGATCGATCGGGAGCGCCTGTTCCGACAGGCCGAGGGCGGCGCGCCGTGCCCGTTGGGGCCGGCCGGCGGCGTGGAGGCGCTCGCGATCGGCCCGAGCGGGGTGGTCCTCGCTGCGGTCGAGAGCGACACGCTCTGCGTCGCGTCGCCCGGGATCGTCCGGCGCCTCGGCCAGGAGATCGACGTGGAGGGCGCGCGGTTCTCGCCCGACGGCCGCCTCGCCCTCGCGGCGGATGAAGCCGGCGTCGTGGAGGTGGACCTCGCGACGGCTCGGGTGCTCCGTCGCTGGGACGGCGCCGCGGTCCCGGTCGGCTACGCCCCCGGGCCGGTCCGTTGGGAACGGACCACGGGGCGACTGGTGGACGCCGAGGGGGCCGCGGTGGCCCAGGGTTTTGCGGGGGCGTCGCCGAGCTGCCGGGGCGGTTGGCTCGCGGGTCCGGGCGGCGCCGTCCGCCGGCTCACCGACGGGGTCGTCCTCCGTGCTGATCTTGGCGAAGGCACCGCGGCCACCGACGGGGTGCGCGTCGTCGTCGTGGATGACACCGTCGTCCACGTCCTCGACGGCGCCACCTTCGCCCACGGCCTCGTCGCCGGGGAGGACGGCGTCGATCTCGTTCGCGTGGACGAGGATCGGGTCACCGTCCAGACCTTCGACGGCCAGGCCGCGGCCTTCTCGCTCGACGGGACCGAGCGCTGGCGACGTCGCGATCGTCGCGCCATTCGTCCCGAATCCTGGCGGATCCCCGGGGTGCGGCTGGGCGATCCCGAGGAATCAAGCCTCACGCTCGTCGACGACCGGTCGTTGGCCATCCCCGCGGATGGCGCGGCGCGGGTCGGCGGATCGGTGTGGTTGTGGAGCGAAGAGGGGATGCTGGTCGCGGTCGATTGACCGCCCTCTCGCCCTGCGCTTGCGACATCCGTCGCGACGTGTTGCGTCGCGTCGCGACGTAGCATCTATCGTCGCGACACCGTCGCTAAGCGACCTTCGTTTCCTTGAAGCGCATCACGATCACCGGCCCTGAACGCCGTACGGCGGGGTGGCTGTCTTCGTCTTCACGCGCCGCAGGCATCGGCAGCGGCGTGTATTCGCCCTCCTGCCGGTGCACCTCGACGTGCACCCCGACGTCGTGCTGGCGGAGGAGCTCACGCGGCGCCTCGGGACCGGACGGCACCGCGAGGCGGGTGTGGAGGGCCCGGAGGGTGTCGAAGTCGAGGTCGTCGATGTCCATGCGAGGCGCTCCGGCTACAGCCTACCCCGACAGGTTGACACGTCAAGGGGTGAGGGCGGGCCTAAGGTTGGTTCCCCCTCCCAGCCCGACTACACCCTCGCGAGCCGGCATCGGCGTCGGCGCGACTACCCCCCGAGCAGCGCCGCGAACCGGTCGGTGACCTCCACCAGCCGCTTCGCGTTGCCCTCCTCGAAGGCGCTGTGTCCGGCGTCGGGCGTGATGTGCAGCTCGGCCTCGGGCCACGCCCGGTGCAGGTCCCACGCGGAGCGCATCGGGCACACCACGTCGTAGCGCCCCTGCACGATCGCGCCGGGGATGTTGCGGAGCTTCCATGCGTCCGCGAGGAGCTGGTCGTCCCGGACGAACCAGCAGCGGTGCTTGAAGTAGTGGCACTCGATCCGGGCGAAGGCCTCGGCGTAGTGCCCGTCCTGGTGGCGCTGCACCAGCGCCTCGCTCACCAGGAGCTTGCTCGTGCGGGCCTCCCACACGCTCCAGGCCCGGGCCGCGGCGATCCGCACCTCGGGGTCGTCGGAGGTCAGACGCCGGTAGTAGGCGCTCACCAGATCGCCGTGCTCCGCCGCGGGGATCGCGGCGAGGTAGTCCTCCCACGCGTCGGGGAAGAGCTGATCGCAGCCGCCCTGGTAGAACCAGTCGATCTCCGACTGCCGCACCAGGAAGATCCCGCGGAGCACCAGCGCCAGCACCCGCTCGGGGTGGGTCTCGGCGTAGGCGAGGCCGAGCGTCGAGCCCCAGCTCCCCCCGAAGACCAACCACTTCTCGATCCCGAGGTGTTCGCGCAGCCGCTCCATGTCGGCGACGAGGTCCCAGGTGGTGTTCTCGCGGAGCTCGGCGTGGGGCGTGGAGCGTCCGCAGCCGCGCTGGTCGAAGAGCACGATCCGGTACTTCGCCGGGTCGAAGAAGCCGCGGTGGCCCGCCTCGGTGCCGCCCCCGGGCCCGCCGTGGACGAAGACGGCGGGGATGCCCTGAGGGTTCCCCGACACCTCCCAGTAGAGTGTGTGGAGGGCGGAGACGCGGAGCATGCCTTCGGCATGAGGTTCGGTGATCGGGTGCATCGGGAGAGGGTATCCCGGGGCTACCCCCCGAACCGCTCCGCGTCCTCCGGCTCCAGCTGCCACGGGCCCTTCCGCGTGGGGGCCTTCACCACCTCTCGGAGCCGCGCGAGGTAGTCGGCGCGCGGCCAGTCTTCGGCGCCAAACCGGGCGAGGTGCTCCGTGCGCACCTGACTGTCGATGAGACGGATGCCCCGGTCTACCATCCAGCGCATGAGCACCACGAACGCCACCTTGGACGCGTCGTCTTCGTCGGCGAACATGCTCTCGCCGAAGTACATGTCGCCCAGGCTCACCCCGTAGAGCCCGCCTACGAGCTTGCCGTCCCGCCAGGCTTCGGCGCTGTGCGCCACGCCCAGCTCGTGCAGCTGGGTGAACGCCTTGCGCATGTCCCGGGTGATCCAGGTGCCCCGCTGGGAGGGACGGCGCTTCTGGCCGCAACGTTGGATCACCTCGGGAAACGCCGTGTCGAACCGGACCTCGAACGGGCGGTGACGCATCACCTTCGCCAACGAACGCGGCACGTGGAAGCGCTCCGGCTCCAGGACGAAGCGGGGATCGGGAGAGTGCCACCAGATCGGCTCCCCCTCGCTGTACCAGGGGAAGATCCCCTGCTGGTACCCCGCGATCAGCCGCTCGGGGCGGAGGTCGCCACCCACGGCGAGCAGCCCCTGCTCCGCGTGTTCGGGCGGGGGGAAGACGATGTCGGGGACGAGACGGTAGACGGGCACGGCACGAAGCTACACATCTCTCGCCGGGTCGGCTACCCCGCGTCGGCGGCCCAGAGGCTCGGGTACGGATCGTCGGGAACGTCCGTCGCGTAGTCGGGCAGGAACGGAGCCACGGTGTCGCGGATCGCGGCGTGGGCGCGGAGGACGTCGCGGAGCGCGGCGCCCCACCGGCCTTCGTGAGCGCGGGCGAAGGCCTCTCGGGCGAGCGGCACCACGCGCTCTTCACAGTGCCAACCGGGCATCGGCCCGAACGCATCCGCCGGGAGCTCGTCGTAGTACTTCCGGAATTGGCTGGTGGGGGCGAGGATGTTGCGGAGGTTGAACTCGTCGGCGAGCGCGGCCTGGACCCGGAGGCAGGCGTGCTCTCGCCAGTCGAGCTCGGCGTCGAGCGCGAAGCCCCAGTCGCGCTCGTGAACGGTCTCCAGGCCGTTGGTGACCCAGTGGCAGAACTCGTGGTAGATCATCTGCGCGGTGCAGTCGTCGGGATCGAGCGTGGCCAGCGGTCCAAGCTCCAAAAGCCCGGTGCCATCGGTGGCGGAGAAGATCGCGGGGTTGCGCCGGATCCGGAGGCCGAGGCGCTTGGCGGTGGCGATCCAAACCAGGTCCACCGGGTCGACGTAGCGCCGGTGGACGGGGCGTTCGTAGGTGGTGATCGCGAGGGTCGCTTCGCTGCGCGTCATCGGGCGGTCGGCCATCGGCCGCGGCTAACGCGTCGGCTGGACGTTGGGCCTCCCCTCTTCTTGGGACCTCCGAGTCCGTTGACCCCGTGTCGCGGCCGCCCGAAGGCGGTTAGCCGGCCGGCGTGCGTTGGCTGGTGCATCTCGATCCCGTTGAATTCGAGGCGGTCGCGGGGGCCCACCTGCGCGCCGCCCCCCTCGTCAACCAGATGCCGCTCGGCGTCCTCGCCACGCTGCGCACGGATCCCGCGCGGTACCCGGTGGTGCGCCTGCGGTCCGTCAGCCGCGACGGCGTGTGCGTCGGCGTCCTCGTCCACACACCGCCGTGGAACCCCACCCTCAGCGCCGCCGACCCCGACGTGGCCGCGCTGATGGGGGGCGCCTACGCCGCGGAGACGCACGACCTCTTCGGGGTCTTCGGGCAGGAGGAGGCGGCCCATGCCTTCGCCGAGGCGGCGGTCACCGGCTCCGGGCAGCACGCGGAGGTCGAAGGGCGCATGGGGCTCTTCGAGCTGCGCCAGGTGAACCCGGTACCCGAGGTTCCAGGTCGGATGTGCCTCGCCGACGGCGCCCATGCGCCCCTGCTCCGGGCGTGGGGCGAAGCGTTCCATGCCGAGGCCGTCCCCCACGATCCGCCGCCGACCGCCGACACCGGCGTCCGCTATGCCACCAACGGGCGGGTGTACCTCTGGCTGTCCCCCGAGGGCACCCCGGTGTCGTTTGCGGCGTTCGGGCGGGAGATCGAGGGGTTCGTGAGCGTGGGGCCGGTGTACACGCCGCCGGAGGCCCGCGGTCACGGCTACGCCACGGCCCTCGTCGCCGCGATGAGTCGCCAGGCGCTCGCGAGCGGTCGTCGCGGCTGCACCCTGTTCACCGACCTCGCGAACCCGGTCTCCAACGCGATCTACGAGAAGATCGGGTATCGCCGGGTCGGAACGATGGCGCGGGTGCGGTTCGTCGACGGGTGAGGGGGCGCCCGAGGGCACCCGACCTACACGCGCATCTCGCCGCTCCCCCATCCGGCGCGTTGGGCGCGTACGCCCACGGCGTTGCAGATCCGGTCGATGTTCAGGATCAGCCCGACCTTTCCGTCGGAGAGGATCGCCGCGCCGGAGAACGAGTCCTGCTGGCCTACACCCGTGCCGACGGGCTTGATCACCACCTGCTGCTGGGAGACGACGTCGTCGACCAACAAACCGACCTTCCGGCCCATGCTCTCCACGACCATCACCAGGGCGTGGCAGGGGTCCTCGATCGCGGCCGGGAGGTCGAAGATCTTTCCGAGGCGGAACAGCGGGAGGAGCTCGCCGCGTACGTTGATGAGCTCGTCCGAGTTGCGGTAGGTGGAGATCATCCCCTCCCGCGGCTGCAGCGACTCGATGATCGAGAGGCTGGGCACGATGTAGCGTTCGTTGCCGACCGCCACGAGCATGCCGTCGATGATCGCCAGCGTCAGCGGCAGCACCAGCCGGAACGTGCTCCCCGTGCCCGGCGTGGACTGGATGATCACCCGGCCGCGGAGGTCCTCGACCGTGCGCTTCACCACGTCCATGCCGACGCCTCGGCCCGAGATCTCGGTCACCGCCGCGGCGGTGGAGAAGCCCGGCGCGAAGATGAGCGCGTAGACCTCGGAGTCGCCGCGGGCTTCGCCGTCGCGGATGAGCCCGCGTTCGACCGCGCGGCGGAGGATGGCCTCGCGGTTGAGGCCGCGGCCGTCGTCACCGACCTCGATCACCACGCTTCCGCCTTCGTGGTAGGCGCAGAGCCGGATCGTCGCCTCGGCCGGTTTTCCGGAGCGGAGGCGGTCTTCCACCGATTCGATGCCGTGGTCCACCGCGTTGCGGAGCATGTGCACCAGCGGGTCTTCGATGCGCTCCACCATGGAGCGGTCCATCTCGGTGCCTTCGCCGGAGATCGCGAGGCTTACCCGCTTGCCGGTCTTGTGGGAGAGCTCACGGACGAGCCGCTGCATCTTCTGGAAGACGCCGCGCAACGGCACCATGCGCATCCGCATCGCCACGTCCTGGAGGTCGCGGCTGATCTTGGAGAGCTGGGTGAGGTGCTTTCGCACCTGCAGGGAGGGGATCTCGCGGATCTCGGGAGCGAAGACCACCATCGACTCGACGATGATCAGCTCCCCGATGAGCTCCATGAGCGAGTCCACCCGCTCGAGGTCGATCTTCAGGGTTTCCCGTAGGCGGGCGGGGCCGCCGCTGGTCGGAGTGGCTGGGGCTGCTTGCGCGGGCGCGGCCGCCGGTGCGCGGGCCGCCGCCGCGGACTCGTTGACCCCCTGCGCAGGCTTGGGGGCGGGGGCTGCCTTGGGCTCCGGCGCCGCGATCGCCGCGGGTGGTGCCGCGACGGGCACGGGTGCCGTCGTCACCGGCGTCGCCGCTCGCGGGGGAACCGCCAGGCTCGGGGTGGGCACGTCCACGGCCGAAGGTGCCAGCGGGACGACCGGCGCGGCCTCGACCACGGCGGGCGCGTCCACGAAGAGCTCGGCCTCCTCGGCGGGAACCGCCTTGGGGGCCGCCTTCGCCGGCGCGGCTTCGCCGTCCGATGCCGCGGCGATGCAGGCCCGGAGCTCGGCCAGCACGGCGTCCGCGGACGGAACCCTCCCCACCGGCGAGTCCGACTCCACGGCGCGGCGCACCTCATCCAGGTACTTCCGCATCTCCCCGGTGGCGGCGAACATCGCCTCGAGGTTCGGGCCTTCCAGGCGTGCTTTCCCCTCGCGCACCTGGTTCATGAGGTTTTCGGTGGTGTGCGCCAACGTGGTCACGTCGGGGAGGCCGAGGAACCCCGACACCCCCTTGATCGTGTGGAACACCCGGAACAACGCGTTGACCTTCTCGGGCTCCTGCCCGTCCTGCTCCACGGTGAGCAGGATCTCATCGGCCGTGGCCAGTCCTTCCGAGGCTTCGCCGAGGAACTCTCCGATGAGGACCACGGTCTCGGCGTCGAAGGCCTTGCCGCCTGCCGGGGCCGACTCGGGGGGCGCGTCGGCCGAGGGCGACGACGTCGCCGTCGAACCCCCGCTCGCTTCCGGCGTGACCGCCGGGAGCTCCCGCGGACCGGCTCGCCAGCGCTGCACCTCGGTGATCCCGGCCGAGAGGCGGTTGAGCACCTCCCCGCCGTCATCCCCGCTGCTGAGCGCCGCGGCCAACCAGCCCGAGAGGGCGTCGGCCTGGCGCGCGCCTTCCCCGTCCCCCTCCTCGCGGAGCTTCTGCGCCGCCTCCGTGAGGAGCGCGGAAACACCGGACACGCCCCCGAGGTCACTCGGGTCGGCCATCACCACGGTGGCTGCCGCCTCATCGAGGAGCAGGTCACCAGCGGTTTCTTCAGAGGGGGACATGGGCGGTACCTCTTAGAAGTCCCGGAACGCGGGCTCGTCGTCGAGGGGGAACACGGACTCTGCGGAGGGCTTGGGCGGCGGCGGGGCCCGCTTGTGGATGGGCGCGGCCTGCGCGGGGCTCGGGGCGCGAATCGGCTTCGCGGGAGCACGGACCACGGGGCGGCCTTCGCCGCTGAGCTCGAAGCGGCTGACCATGCCGGTGAGCTCGCGGGTCTGGCCCGACAGCTCCTCGACCGCGCTCGCCGCTTCTTCGGCGTTCGCCGCGTTCTGCTGGGTGACCTTCTCCATCTCCCCGACCGCGCGGTTCACCTCCTGGATGCCCCGGGCCTGTCCGGCGCTGGCCGTGGCGATCTCGGTGACGATCGCGCTGACCTTGCTCACCGACGTCACGATCTCTTCGAGGTTGGTGTTCACCTGCTGCGACATGCCCTCGCCCTGCCGAGCGAGGTCCACCGACTCCTGGATCAGCGTCTCGGTCTTCTTCGCGGCCTCCTTGGAGCGCATCGCGAGGTTCCGGACCTCCTCCGCGACCACCGCGAAGCCCCGTCCCGCGTCGCCCGCCCGGGCCGCTTCCACCGCCGCGTTCAGGGCGAGGAGGTTCGTCTGGAAGGCGATGTCGTTGATGTCGCGGATGATCGCGGCGGTCCGCTCGGCGGACATCCGGATGCGCTCCATCGCCTGGTTCATCCCGGCCATCGCCTCGATACCCTGGTCGGAGGCCACCTTCGCCGTGCGGGCGAGCCCATCGGCCTGGCTGGCGTTCTGGGCGTTCTGGCTGGTCACGCTGGACATCGTCTCGAGGCTGGCCGAGGTCTCCTCCAGCGCGCTGGCCTGCTCCGAGGCGCCCTGGGCCACGGCCTGCGCGCTCGACGCGATCTGGTTGGCCGCCGCGGAGACCTGCTCGGCGCCCCGGGCCACCTGCTGCAGGCTCTCTTCGAGCGTCCCCACCGCGCTGTTCAGGCTCGTCTTGATGCGATCGTACTCGCCGGCGTAGCTGCCGTGCACCCGCGCGGTCATGTCACGCGCGGCCACCCGGTCGAGCACCTGGGCGGCTTCGGAGATCGGCGCCACGATGGCGTCGAGCATCTGGTTGATGCCCTTGACGATCGAGGCGTAGCTCCCTTGGAACCGGGCGGCGTCCCCGCGCTCGGAGAGCGCGCCGCGCTGGGCGGCGGCCACGAGCTGCTGCAAGTCGGTGGTGAGGTTGCGCGTGGTGTCGATGAGCTTCACGAAGGCGTGGCTCAGGGCGTCGTCCGGTCCGCGGGGCTTCACCTCCACGGTCGGGTCGCCAGCGGCGACGCGGGTGGCGGCGGCGGCGAGGGTCGCCTGGGCCTGCACCACGCTGGCGAACGCCCGGCTCACCTCGGCGAGCTCGTCCGCGCCTTCCACGTTCACCGTCACGATCTCGCCGAGCGCGACGCGCTTGGCCATCCCGGAGAGGGCCTCCGCGCGGGAGGCGAGGTTTCGCGAGACGGTGATGCCCAGGCCGAGGCCGAAGAGCACGGAGAGGACGGTGCTGCCGAGCAGGATGTCGCGCACGGTGACGGCGGCGGAATCGGCCTCGGCCACCCGCTCGTCGGCGATGGCGATCTTGGTCTTCTGGACCTTCTCCATCGCGTCCTGCACCTTCGTCCGGGCGGGCTCACACTGTTCGGTCCAGATGGTGAGGGCGGCGGCCTGATCGCCGCGATCGATCGCGGCCATCATCGTGGTGCGCGCGGCGGTGAATTCGTCGAGCGCGCTGGTGAGGTCCGCGAAGGCCTTCTTGCCCTCCTCCGTGCGGATCGTGCTCTGGTAGGACTCGACCCGGGCTTTCACCTCGGCGTCGCGCTCGGCGATCTTGGAGAGCAGCGCCTTCGCCTTCTCGGGGTCGCTCACGTACACGGCCTCGATGAGGTTGCCGCGAGCGCGCTGGAAGGACTCGGCCATCTCGCCGAGGTCCACCAGGGGCTTGAGCTGCAGAGCGTACATCTCGTCCGTGCTCGTCGCGGTCGCTTGCAGCTGAGCCTGCGAGTACCACCCCATGCCCGCCATGGCCGCGACCAGGACGATCGGCACGGACAGGAGCTTCGGAGCGAGTCGGTAATGGTCGAGGAAGGACATTTGCGTCACCTTCGTTGTGTGAGGCCAGAGGCTGGACCCGGTATCGATCGCAACGCGGGGTACCTGAAGGAAATGTGGTGTGCTTCCCCCGGCGGAACCGGGCCGACATTGCGCTTTTTGTGTTTCTTGCCGATCCCCATCGGTCGAATGACCGATGGCGTTCGGGTCACGATGGTCGCCACTCTTCCCATCGGCGGCCGCCTTCGATGTCGCGTCGAGTGCGCATCCCCACCCCCGGCGCTTCGAGCGACCGACGGCAAGCGCGCGCTCGCGCTTCGAGCCACCCTCAGCGCTCCGGTGGGGGCGCCGCGGACGCGCGGGGAGGAGCCAAAACGGCCGCCGCCCGACGAGGCCCTCGGGGCGCCTCGTCGGGCGGCTTCGTACAGCGCGGCTCAGCGTCCGCGCGCTTCGAGCAGCTCCATCACCTTGGCGCTGATCCGGGGGAGCGGCAGGATGTGGTCCGCGGCGCCGAGCTCCTGGGCCACCCGGGGCATGCCCCAGACCACGCAGGTGCTCTCGTCCTCCGCGATCGTCGCCGCGCCGGCGTTGTGCATCTCCAGCATGCCTTTCGCGCCGTCCCCGCCCATCCCGGTGAGGATCACCCCGAGGGCGTTTGCCCCGGCCGACTGCGCGACCGAGCGGAAAAGCACGTCCACCGAGGGTTTGTGCCCGTTCACCAACGGACCGTCCTTCACCTCGACGAGGTACTGGGCGCCCGAGCGCCGGAGCAACATGTGCTTGCCTCCGGGGGCGATGAGCACCGTTCCGGGGATCACGATGTCCCGGTCGGCCGCCTCGCGAACCTTCATCGCGCAGAGTCGGTCCAGGCGCTCGGCGAACGATTGGGTGAAGACGGGCGGCATGTGTTGCACGATCACCGTGCCTGGGGAATTGGCGGGAAGCCCCATCAGCACCCGCTCGATCGCCACCGTGCCCCCCGTGGACGCTCCGATGGCCAGGATCTGGTTCGTGGTGCGCGTGAGCGCCTTCGGCGGCCCCTCCGCGATGGCCGGCCCGCCGACCACCTTCCGCACGTGGGTGCGCGCCGCCTGCTTCACCGCGGCAACGAGGTCGGGGCCGAGGTCGCCGACGGTGTAGGATGCGCCGGGCTTGCACAGGACGGTCACGGCGCCCGCCGCCATGGCCTCCAATGCGGTCTCGCTGCCCTTCGGCGTCACCGAGGAGAGGACCACCGTCGGCAGCGGGTTGTGGCGCATCAGCTTGCGGAGAAACGTGATGCCGTCCATCCGGGGCATCTCGATGTCCAGCGTGATCACGTCCGGCTTGAGCGCCACGATCATGTCGCGCGCCACGTAGGGGTCCGGCGCCGATCCCACCACCAGGATCGCCGGGTCCCGCGAGAGGACCTGCTCGCAGATCTGCCGAACCACGGCCGAGTCGTCCACGATGAGGGTGCGGATCATGCGCCACCCCCCGTCGGTCCGGCGATCGCCACCACCAGCCCGAACTCGTCGTCCACTAGGAACGTTTGCGCCTGGGCGGGGAACGGCGTCGTCGGGTCGAGCGTGGCGGGGATGCCGAGCCGACAGCCAGCGCTCCCCCACGCCTCCTCCACGAGCAGGCCGGCCATGATGTTCGAGAGCTCCAGGAGTGCGCCCTCGGATGCGGAGTCGAGCTCCGGATCATCGGCCTCGAGGCCGAGGAGGTTGGCGGCCAACGCCCGGCCGAACCCCGTCGACGCGCCCAGCTCCAGGGCGCCGGGCTCGGGGCCCTCGAAGGTGATCCGCACCCGCAGCTCCACATCGGCGATGGGCGACTCCGTGGGGCTCGGGAACATGAACGCCGAGTCGCTCAGCGTGCGCATCACGACGTCGCGGAGCATCGTCTCGGTCACGGGCATCTCAGTCTCCTCCCAGGGCGCGGGTCACCGCATCGCGGATCTGTTCGGGGGTGAAGGGCTTGGTGAGGTACCCCTTGATCCCCAGGCGGCGCAGGCGCTCGATGCGCTCCTCGCTGCGCTCGGTGCTCACCACCAGCACTGGAATCTTCGAGAGCAGCGGGTCGAGCGCCATGCGCTCCACCAGCTCGATCCCGTCCATCTCCGGCATGTGGATGTCGGTGAGCACCACGTCCACCCAGTGGTCGTCGAGCACCGCGAGGGCCTGGCGCCCGTCACCGGCCTCCAGGATGTCCCCGAGGTCCAGCCCCGAGAGGCTCAAGGCGCGACGGATCATTTTTCGGATGATCGCCGAGTCATCGACGATGAGGCTGCTGTAGCTCACGATGGACCTCCCGCCGCCTTCAGCGAGCGCGACAATTCCAGGATCTCGGTGAGGCTGTTGGCGGCGAGCCGTTCCAGCTTCGAGGGATCAAGCTGCATCCGCGCCAGGATCGCCGGGTCGGTGCGCCGGTGCAGCCCCCCGATGTCGCACCCGAAGCCCATGGCGTGCGCCAACCCGTTGGCCACGTGCACCGCGCCGGCCAGCTCCTGGAGCCGGGCGTCAGGAGCCATCAGGGGCTCGTGATGCCAGCGGGCCGCCGCGACCAGCTCCTCGGGGAGCCCCCATCGGGTGGCCACGGCCTCCCCGACCTGCGCGTGATCCGTACCGAGCAACTCCTGCTCCGCCGCGAGCATGGAGAGCTTTCCGCGTTCGAGGCGGTCGAGCAGCTCCACCCGTTCCGGGGCGAGGAAGTCGGCGATCACCAGCTTGCCCATGTCGTGCAGCAGCCCGGCGGTGAACGCAGCCGGCGCGGCCGCGAGGTGGGCGCCGCGGGCGATCGCCTCCGCGAACACCGCCACCGCCACCGAGTGGCGCCAGAAGCCCACAGCGTCCACGTCGTAGCCGCTGAGCACCTTCGGAAGCGTGCGCCCGAACGCGCCGGCGGTCGCCGTCTCCCACACCCGACGGGTGCCGACGCGAGCGATGGCGTCGCGCACGGAGACCACCTTGGTGGTGCTCGAATACAGGGCGGAGTTGGCGAGCTTCAGGAGGTTGGCAGTGAGCGCCGGGTCGGGGCGGATCACGTTTTCGAACGCGCCGAGGCTGCTGTCGGGGTCCTGGACGAGCCGGGCGAGCTTCGCCACCGAGGCGTCGAGCGGAGGTAGCGCGGTGATCCGATCACCGATGGTCGGGTTCGGGTTCATAGCGGCACCTCCGTCCCACTCGAGCGCACCGTCACCAGGCCGGTCCCGACGTGCAGGCGGGTCGTCCGGGACTTCTTCCCACCCACGTCTTCGGCGCTGATGAGCACGCCGACCTTCCAGAACATCTTCCGGAGCACCATGTAGTTGCGCTGGCCGATCTCGAAGGTGTTGTTGTCATCGTAGATCTGGCCGCCACCGATCACTTTCACCACCAGGTCGGACTTTTTGCAGCCCAGCGCGTACATGCGCTCGAAGAGCAGGGGAATCCCGGTGTCGGCGAACATCGCGGGGGACTCCTTCGCTTTGTCCGGTGACACGGTGGAGAGGGGAAGCATGTAGTGGATCATTCCCCCGACGTGGCGGGTGGGTTCGTACAAGGCCACGGCGATGCACGAGCCGAGGGCGTAGGTGATGAGCGTGGCCGTGGGGTCGTTGCTCACCTTGATGTCGGCGATGTCCACCGTGATGAGGCGTTCAGCCATCAGCGCCTCCGGAAGACGGAGGGTCGTTCAAGGACAAGGCCGGTGCGCAGCCCGTTGAGCGTCTCCGCATGGCCGATGAACAGGAGCCCGCCGGGGCGGAGCAGGCGTTCGGCTTCGGAGACGACGCCCTGTCGGGTCTCGGCATCGAAGTAGATCATCACGTTGCGGCAGAAGATCGCGTCCAGCGGGCCGCTCAGCGGGAACGGTGGCTTCGCGAGGTTCAGTCGGCCGAAGGAGGCGCGCTCCCGGTGGGGGGAGCGGAACTGCCACTCGGGCGTTTCCCCCGGGCCCTGCGGCGCCGCGGTGAAGTAGCGCTGGCGCAGCGCAGGATCGAGGCCGCGGAGGCGATCCTCGGCGAAGCGACCGCGGCGCGCCGCGTCGAGCACCCGGGTGGAGATGTCCGTGGCGAGCAGCTTCCAGTCCAGGCTGTCGCCGAGGACCTCGTGCAGGGTCATGACCAGGGTGTAGGGCTCCTCGCCCGTGGAGGAGGCTGCGCACCACACGCGTACTCGCTCACGCCCCTCTGCCCGCCACCGCGCCGCCTCTTCTGACAGGCGCTCGAAGTGATCCGGCTCGCGGAAGAACGAGGTGAAGTTCGTGGAGATCACGTCCAAGAACTGGACGATCTCCTCGCCGTCGTGGCTGTCCAGGTAGTCCGCGTAGGCCGCGGCATCGGCGAGGCCGAGCGCCGAGATCCGTTTGGCGATCCTCGACTCCACGAGGGTCTCCTTGCCTTCCTTCAGCGCGATCCCAGCCCGCGAGTGGGCGAGATCGCTGAAGCGGCGAAACAGCTCCGGTGCGAGCATGCCTTCTTCCCCCTGTCTCGGTTGGGCGTCGAGCTACATGCGGCCGAGGCGGAGGGCGTCTTCGGGGGCGAGCACGGCATCGATGTCGAGGAGGAAGATCACCCGCTTCTCCGACTTGCCCACACCGAGGATGAAGTTGGTGTCGGTCGAGGCGGAGCCGAAGCTGGGCGGCGGCTCGATCTGGTGGGCGCGGATGTCGAGCACCTCGAGCACCTCGTCGACGAGCACGCCCATGATGCTGACGCCGGCTGAGGAGACCAGCTGCACCACGATGATCACCGTCTGGTCGGTGGACTCCGTGGGCGCCATGCTGAACTTCACCCGCAGGTCGGCGACGGGGATCACCTTGCCGCGCAGGTTGATGACGCCTCGGACCCACGGCGGCGTCTGCGGGACGTGGGTGATGTCCATGAGCCCGATGAGCTCTCGCACCTTGAGGATCGCGACTCCATACTCTTCAGACGCCACCTTGAAGGTCATGTACTTGCCGGCGAGCGCCATGGCTTCGCCAGAGATTTCGTTGGTGTGCGTGTCGGTGTTCATGAGCGGGCTCCTCGCGGTCGCTGCCAACGAATCGGCGGCCGGCGCGACGGCTTGAGGAGACTTGGCGTGCGGACGCACCTCTCCCACTGACGAAGCGCCAGGGTCCGCGGCGGAGGTCCAACCGCCAGCGCCGGCATCGGTCGAACGACCGATGACTGAACCCCAGCGCGCGGGATCCTCTGCTACCGCCCGGGCGCGCCGTCGCGAACCGCTGCGCGCGCTCGCCACATCCCCGTCGCGAGGAGCCCCACGAAGGGGAGAGCCGCGGCCCACAACCGCCCGTCCGTGAGCGAGGTGATGCCGAGGCCCATGAGGCCGGCGGCGCCCACCGCGCTCGCCACCGCGACGAACAGCCCGTCGAACGCCACCCGCGGCGGCCGTTCTCCGGGAGTGCGCAGCAGCGCCCAGCTCACCCCGGACACGACGACCGTGGTGATGCTGGTCGCCGTGGCGAGCCCGGGGAGCCCCCAGACGGGCGCCAGCAGCGCGTCGAGCGTGGCGTTGGTCGCCAGGGACACCAGTCCCAGCCCAAGCACCAGCTTGAAACGGCCGTCCACGATGTGGGCCTTCACCAGGAGCGCCCCCACCAACGACGCGAAGATTCCCGGGACGAACGCGCCGAGCGCGTCCGCGCAGGCTTGCACCCCCGACTCCGGGAACGCGCCGTGCAGGAACAGCGTGCGCACGATGGGGTCCCGCGCCACCACCATTCCGGCCAGGGCCGGCGGGGCCAGCAGGAAAACCCAGCGCAACGCCTCCGCGACGCCCTCGCGCTGCGCCGAACGATCCCCGCGCGCCCGGGCCGCCGACCACGTGTTGAACGCGACGACCAGCAGCGAGGCCTCCAACAGCGTCTGGGGGATGACCCGAGCGCGGTCCGCATACTCCAGGAGCGTGACGCTCCCTTCGGAGAGCCGGCTGGCGAAGCCCTTGTCCACCACGAGGTTCAGCGCGACCATCGCTTCGCCGGCGAGCACCGGCCCGACGGCCGCCGTGGCGATCGTGAGCTCCGCCGGCCACTCGGGCCGCACCAGCTTCACTCCGCTCCGCCCGAGCACGAACAACAACCACGCGAGCTCGGCCGCCGCTCCGGCGCCCATCCCGATCGGCAGGGCGTTGGCGCCGAGGGGGAAGAGGGTCCACACCACCCCGAGCATCGTGGCCGCGCGGGCGATGGGCGAGAGCGCGCTGAGCCGGAAGGCGCCCATCACCTCGCACGCCGCGCGCACGACCGCGATCGCGGCCACCCCCGCGACAAAGGGCAGGAGCATCCACATGTGGAGCACGGCGATGGCCTGCGTCGCCTCGTCGAACTTCGCGAGGTGCGGGAGCGCGAACGGCAGGACGATCGCGAAGAGCACGCCGACGCTCAAGGAGAGCGCGGCGCCCGCGATGGCCGCGCCCGAGATCACGATGGGCAGCCGCTCCGGCTGGTTGAGGCGCAGCGCGGCCAGCGGGGGTACGGCCACCGTGCCCATGGCATTGCTGGCCAGCACGAGGAGGAACGACGGCACGGACAGCGCGAAGAAGAAGGCGTCGGTGGCCGGCTGGACGCCGAACCAGCTCGCGATCACGATGGGCACGACGAAGCCCGCGCCTCGCGCCACGAGCGCGAGGGGGACGAGCCAGAGCGCCGTGCGGCCGACGGACATGCCCGCCCGGGTATCAAGCCGGAGGGCCGCCGGGGGCCCGGGTGGGCACGTCGTTTGCTTCCTCCCCCCTTCGGAGGTCCACATGGACGTCACGCTGCTGGACGCGCTCTCCCCCGATCCGATCGCGCTGCCGCTGATCGCTGCGTTGTCCCGAACAGGTCGGCCTCGCGTGCACCACCGCCTCCGAGCTGAGCGTTTTGCCACGTGCCAGGGCTGCTTCGAGTGCTGGATCGCGCACCCGGGCCTCTGCAAGGTCCGCGACGCGACCAACGATGTCCTCAAGGACGCGGTGGCGTCGTCGGAGGTCGTGTGGGCGCTCCGACCCCGGTTCGGCTGTTGGGATGCGTCGAGCAAGCAGGCCCTGGACAAGTTCCTCGGGCTGCTCCACCCGTTCTTCGAGCCGGTCGACGGGGAGACGCACCACAAGGCCCGGTACGACCAGAACCCCCGCCTCGGGGTGGTGGCGGTCGTGGACGAGGAGGTGAGCGAGGCCGACCGCGCCCGCTTCCTCTGTGTCGTGGCCCGCAACGCGCTGAACCTGCACCAGCCGGCCCCCTGGGTGGCCTTCGTCGCGCCGGACGCCACGGCCGACGAGCTGGCCGACACGATCGCGGCCGCGCGCGCCACGACCCTCCGGGCGTTCCCCACCCTGCCACCCTTCTCGCCCCCCCCGGGAGTGGGCGTCCTTGCCCTCGAGGGCGCTCGGCCGCGGCGCGCGCTGCTGCTGGTGGGGAGCGCGAAGGCCCGCGGCACGAGCACCTCGGAGGCCATCGGGCAGGCGTTGCTTGAGCGGCTCGCCGCCTTCGGCTGGGACACCGCCACCGCGCACCTCGCCGAGCTGGTGAAGCTCGGCCGCGCTGACGTGCAGGAGCTCCAAGAGCTCCTGGAGTCCGTCGACCTCTGCATCCTGGCCACGCCGGTCTACGTCGACTGCCTGCCCGCCCTGGTGCTCGCGGCGCTCGACCGCCTCGGCGCCGCGGAGGTCTGGGAGCGGCGGCCGGTGCTGCTCCCCATCGTGCAGTGCGGCTTCCCCGAGCTCAGCCACACGGTGCTCGCCCTGGAGGTGCTCGCGGCCGCCGCCGAGGCGCGTGGGCTTTCGTGGGGCGGCCACCTCGCGTGCGGGGCCGGCCCGGCGTTGGAGGGCCGGAGCCTCGCGGAACCGAACGGGCCCGCCACCCACGTGGTCCACGGGCTCGACCTCGCGGCGGCCGCGCTCGATCGCGGCGAGCCGGTGCCGGTCGAGGCCACGGCCGAGTTTGGCACGTCCACCATGCCGGACTGGCTCTACCGCACGATGGGGAATGTGGGGTGGGTGGCCCGGGCCTGGCAGCACGGCGCGGCGTTCTCCCTCGGGGAGCGGACGCTCGCCCCGTCGTAGGTGCGGAGATACCAGAGGGGGTGCCTGCCCGGACCACCTGGGACACCCCCAGCGCCGACACCGCGCCCCCCGAGGTGGGGCCGCGCTACGTGGTTCGTGGGGAGCTCGGGCGCGGCGGGATGGGCCGGGTGCTCCTGGCGTGGGACCGCCTCCTCGACCGCGAGGTGGCGATCAAGGAGGTGTCGGTCGCGGCCTCCCCCGCGGTGGTGGCGCGGTTCCTCGCGGAGGCGCGGCTCACCGCCCGGCTGGAGCACCCGTCGATCATCCCCGTTCACGACGCGGGAGAAGGCGAGAACGGGGCGCTCTTCTACGTGATGAAGCGCGTGGAGGGGCAATCGTTGGCGGAGGCGCTCGACGGGTGCGCCTCGCTTCCCGAGCGCCTCGCCCACCTCGACCGGCTCATCGACGTGGTCCACGCGGTCGCCCACGCCCACGCCCGCGGGGTGCTCCATCGGGACCTGAAGCCGGCCAACATCATGCTTGGGCCGCGGGGGGAGACGCTGCTTCTGGACTGGGGCATCGCGCTCCACCTCACGGATCCCCGGGCGGGGATCGCGGGGACGCCCGGCTTCATGAGCCCCGAACAATGCCGGGAGGAGCCGCTGGACGTACGTAGCGACGTATGGGCGCTCGGCGCGATCCTCCACCAGGTGCTCACCGGGCATCCGCCGGCGGAGGGGGACGATCCGTGGGGGGTGATCCGGAGAGTGGCGACCGACCCCATCCCCCCGGTCCGGCTCGTCGCCCCGGAGGCGCCACCGCCCCTCGCGGCCATCGCCGACCGCGCGTTGGCGTTTCGCCGCGAAGACCGGTACCCCACGGCGGACGCGATGGTCGCCGACCTGCAGGCGTGGCGCACGGGGCTCGCAGTCAGCGCGTACCACTACCGGCCGGGGGAGGCGGTTGTGCTGTTGGCACGCCGCTATCGCCTGCCCCTGGCCGCCCTCGCGATCGGGTTGGTCCTCGCCCTCTTCTCGGCGGTCACCGGCTTTCTCCGGGTGCGGGCCGAGCGCGACGTCGCCGAGCGTGCGCTCGCGATGGCACTGGAGCAACAGGCGGCCGTGGCCGATCGCGATGGCGACGGGCTCGGCGCTCTGGTCTACGCCGCCGCGGCGCTCTCCCGCGGCGAACGACCGCTCGCCCGCGGCTTCGTGGTCCGACACCGCGGCACGTTTCCCTACCGGCTCGCCGAGCGCGTCCCCCTCGGCGGCTGCCTCCTGCTCACGGAGCACGCCTGTGTCCGAGCCGGGGAGGTCGCCGAGCGGGGCGGTCGGTGGCGCATCCCGCTGGCGGCGCCCATCGTCGCGGCGCAGGAGGCGCCCGGGCGGCTGCTGCTCGCCTCGGCCCGGGAGGTGCGGAGCGTAGACGTCCTCACGGGAGAGGTGGTGGCGACCTACCCGGCCACCGCAGCGACGGACGTGTGGCCGGACCCCGCGGACCCGGAGCGCTTCGCGTGGAGCGAAGGCCGGCACCTCGTCCGCATTGAGCACGGCGTTCGGAGTGAACGCGAATACGCCTCGTTGATCAAGGCGGTCGGGTGGGCGGGACCCCTCGTGTGCCTCGCCACCGCCAGCGGAGAGGTGTGGACAGACGCGGACTCGCCCGGGATGTCCTGTCAAGAACGCCGGGGACTGGCGAGCGCCGAGTTCAGCGGCTCGGGCGATCGTCTCCTCGCGGTCACCTTCAACGGGACGCTGGAGGTGCTCGATCCGGCGACCTGCACCGCCAAGCTGACCGGAGCCTCCGACGTCCCGGTCGGCGGCCGGATGCGGAGCGCTGCGGACGGCGCCGCGTTCTTCGGGCGAGTCTCCGACGGAACGGTCCGCGCGTGGGACGCCCTCGGCGACGAGGTCCTGCGCCTCCCCCGGACGGCGGGCTGGGACGCGGCCGTGCGTCCCGCCGGCACCGGCTTCGAGGTCACGACGCCCGGCGCGGTACTCCGATACGAAGCCGCGCCGGCCCGCCTCGGAGCGGTGCCCGGGCCCCGGACCGTGACCGCGATCGCCGCGGCCGCGGAGGAAACGTGGATCGTGGGTGCAGACGGCAACGTCTCCCGCTGGGGCTGGGACCGGCGGCTGCGGTGGGCGCGTCCCTCAGGGCCCGTGCGCGCGCTGGCCTGGGCCGACGACCAGGCCTGGTCCCTCACCGACAGCGTTGTTCTGCCCTTTACCAAGGAGGGAAGATCACTCCCGCCGATCGACGCACCGCTCGTGCGAGGCATGCTCGCGGACCGGGAGCGGCGCGAGGTCCTGCTCAGCGGCATGCACGAGCAGGCGGCCCTCACTCGCGCGGGGCAGGTACACGTGGGAGGACCGGGAACGGACGGGCGGCTGACGCGGGGGGCCAGCGGATGGCTCGTCCCCGGGGGGTCGGGCGGATGGGTGCGCCTGCACCCGGATGGCTCCTCGGAGCCGCTGGACGCCCCGCCCGACGTGGCCTGGTGTACCGAGAGCGCGGACGGCCGCCATCACGCGTGGATCGACGCGGCCGGCGCGCCGTGGATCGATGGAGTGCAGGTCGCGCCGCCCACGGAGCGGCGACAGTGGATCGAGTGGCTCACCCCCGACCGGTGGTTTGTCGCTTCGCGGATCGACTCCTCCGTCCTCGATGACCACGGAAAGGAGCTGCTCCGTCGGGAATTCGAGCACGGCCGGGTGTCGGATATTGCGCCCGCGGGGGACCGAGTGCTGGTGTTTGGTTCAGACCAACGCGCCGAGGCCTGGGACCTCAGTGAGATCCGAGTGTCTCCGGAGGAGATCCTCAGCGACGCGGCCGCCCGATTCGGCGTGCGCCTCGACGGCTCGGCCCTCCGCCTCGACGAGGGGTGATCTCAGCCCGCCGCCCACCGCAAGAACCCCTCTGGGTCCGCCTGCACGCGGGCGAGCAGCTCGGCCGGAACGACCCCCGCGCGAAGTGATACACGCTCCGGAGACTCACCTAGTACGTCTGCCACGACGGCGAACTTCTCGGGGCTCAGGTGGCGCTCCCCACTCTCGATCTTGCTCAGGAGCGAGGCGCTCATCCCCAGCCGCGCCGCGAGCTGCGCCTGTGACCAGTGGAAGGCCTGACGCTTCGCCTGGAGCCAGGGCCCGAGCCCGGACGGCGCCGCGGCGGCCTCGGGGGGGCGTTGCGGGGGGGCTCCGCCCCCCTGCCCCAATACTACGGATGTTTCCGTATTCCACTCCAGCTCGGCCCAGGCGCTGTGGTTGTGGATGCTCTCCAGGTTCTCCACATTTACCCGAAGCCACTTCGCCTTGGGCTCCAGGGCGCGGGTGACCTCCCGGATGAGGTCCTCTACGAAACGTGGGTGGTCGTAGGCATGCTCCGTGACGTACTTCTCGTCCTCCCGCTTGAGCAGCGCGTAGAGCGGCGAGCTGGCGCAGGCCTCCACGGCCTCCACCACGTCCTCGATCCACAAGAACTCGTGGCCCCGCACCCACACGTCGACCCAGGACCGCTGGTTGTGGGCACCGCGTTCGCTCACCGCCTTGGAACAGGGGCAAAGCGTCGTGACCGGAACACGAACCTCGAGGACAAAATCGAACACCGTCCCCGAGAGCGTGGCGTGGAACACGGCGCCGTACTCCATCAGCGACGCGACCTTGCTCACCGGGGCGAAGCGCTCCATGAAGTAGGGAAAACGTACGTCGAGCTGCACGTCTCGGGCGCCGAGGCGGCGCTGGAGCTGCGCCAACAGATCGGGGAGCGTATGCAGCGAGAGCTCGCCGCGAACGCCGTTGAGCACCTCGACGAAGCGCGACATGTGGGTGCCCTTCACGTCCGCCGGCAGGCCCACCGTTGCCGTGATGTCGGCCACGACGGGCTGCGCCCGGTTCGCCCGGTCCCACACCGTGATCGGCCAGCGAAGCCCCTTGATCCCCACGCGGTCGATGGGCACGCCCCGATCGTCCGCGTGGCTGGCGTGGTCGGGGAGCAGCTCGCGGAGCGGGACGGAGTTCATGCCGGGGAGCTAAGGACCCGTGACAACATCGTCAAGATGTTCGTGACTGATTCCCATCGGCCGTGATCACGGCTCGTCCGGCGAGGACGCTGCGCCGGGGGGCGGGGTTCCCGGCATCGCGAGATGTGCAACGGTAGCCTCGGCGGACGTGAGGGTTGGCGCTGGGTCCTGCCGCCACGGGCGCCCGGCCGTCGCTGCGCTCGGCCGGTTCGCCCGTGACGTCACCCGCATGGCCCACTCCCGGGCCCGTCACCTCACCCTGAACCGTCGGCGAACAAGCACAAGGTTTTGGCGTGACGCCGGGAAGCCCGCTGTTGCTTGCTGCACGGACTCGCTCCGGTGGGTGGGAACGATCCTCATCAGGGACGGACCGTATCAGAACCCGGGACCGAGCGCCTTGGCCACCGCCCGGACGATCTCCTCGGTGTCGGGGAAGCCATCCCAGGTCTTGCGGGCCACCACGGCCCCGTCGACGGCCACCGTGAAGATCCCGCCGTGCCCGGGGATCAGCGTCGCTTCAACGTCCAGCTCCTCCCTCAGGGTGCCCATCGCCCGGATGGCCCGAGGGAGGTACCCTCAACTCGTGCAGTAGGTGATCTCGACTTTTTTCATGATTGCTCCAGGTTCAGACGCACTCTTCCACCAGTTTTCGGTAACTCGCCAGCCGCTCCACCCAGCTCACCGCCGCGTCGGCGACACATCCGTCATCGCCGAGGTGGAGGCAGTCGCGGTACCGGCATTCCAGCCCAAGGAGCTCCGGGAAGTGGTGCCGGAGCTCCTCACGGGGCACGTGCCCGACCCCGAATTCGCGGATCCCGGGCACGTCGATGATCCGTCCGCCATCCGGTAGATCCCATAGGCGCGCGGCGGTGGTGGTGTGGCGGCCGCGCCCCCACGCGTCGAGCTCGCCGATGAGCGGCTCCGCACCGGGCACCAGCGCCCGGATGAGCGTACTTTTCCCGACGCCGCTATGGCCGAGGAGCACCGTCGTGCGCCCCTTGAGCGCCTCTCGGAGCGGCGCCAGCCCGCGCTCCTCGGTCGCCGAAACCAGCGCGATCTCCAGCCCCAGCGCCTCGTAGCGGGCGATCCACTCGAGCACCTCCTCCGGCATGCCCTGGTCGCACTTGTTGAGCACCAGCATGCACTCCAGCCCGCCATGCTGAGCGGCCACGATCATCCGGTCCACGAGGCCGGGACGGAACGGCGGGTCGATGGCCGCGGTGACGATCGCCAGCCGATCGGCGTTGCTCACCACCAGGCGCGTGCCGGCTGTCTCCACCGTCCGTTCCAGGGTGGTGCGGCGCGGCGCGGTCTCGACCACGACACCTTCTACCAGCCGGGCCCGGTCCGCCACGACCACATGGGCGCCGCGCGTGGGGAGGATCTCCTCGCGGCCGTCATCACGACGGATCCGCACGCGCCGGCCGACCATCTCCACGATCTCCACCCACTCGCCGTCTACATGGACGGGGGCGGCGCGGCGTGACCCTCGGCGCCGCCGCTCGGGCGCGAGGTGGTCGGGATCCGCGTCATCGTCAAAAGTGGACATCGACAGAGGCCTCGGTGTCGATAGCCCAGCCGTCGGTCCCTGCCCAACCCCGCATCGCCGCGCCGCGGAGATGGAGCGCCGCGAGCGGACTCCAATACCAACGCAGATCCCCGTCGAGCTCCGGGGCGTAGGGGACGCCTCCGCCGAGCCAGAAGTGGTGGGCAGCGGCGGAGAAGCGCAGCTGAGGGGCGATCACCGCGTCGCAGACCAGGGCGACGTCGGTCACTCCATCGGCGGTCGGCGCTGCCCCCTCGTCGAACCAGCCCAGCCACCCGAAGCGCGATTGGGTGTCGGCGAGCGGGCGGTGAAACTGGGGATCCTCGCCGCCGGAGAGCACATCGAACCGGAGCGCGAGCTCCACGCGGGCATCGTCGCCCAGCGCGTAGCCGCCCTGGCCACCGGCCATCCACGCCAGCCCGTCGGTGCCGGGCTGCGTCCACGCGTCGGCGCGCAGGCGCACGCGGTCGAGGTCGGTGTCGCCGCGGAGGCCCACCGTCGCCCGCAGCGGCTCGGCGCGCAGGGGGTCCACCCCGGTGGAGTCCGTGAGCAAGCCGAGGCCCGACAGATGCCAGGTCCAGGCTGGGTTCTCCCGACCCGCCCCGACCCGGAGCGCGTGGAAGGCGTAGCCCGTCGCCGTTGAGGTCGGCGCGCCGGGGAAGTCCGGGTAGAGCCCGCTGAACCAGTCGACATCCCATGGCGCGGCGCGCACGTGGACGCGGAGCGCGACCGGGAGCCGGGCGAGGAGCCGATGGTCATCGTCGCCGAGCAGGACGCCGTCATCGACGTCCACGAGCTGCCGCCCCACCGTCGCATCGAGGCCCATGGCGCTGCTCAACGGGAGCGAGTACCGGGCCCAGGCCTCGCCCAAGGTGAGGTAGGTCCTCGCGGATGTGGCGTCGACGTCGGGGAGCGCGGGGCCGCCGAGCCCCGCGGCCACGGAGGCGCGCGCGGTGAGCACCTTCCGATCGAGCTGCAGCCCGATGCGGGTGCGCGTGGACCAGCCGAAGTCGGTGCTCACGCCATCCGTCCCCGTGCCGTCCAGGCCGGCGCGAAGCTCGAAGACCGGCGTCCACACGAGCTCGGGCGCCCCGGCGCCGGGCCGTGCCCCGGTGGGGTCCGCGGCGAACGCGGCGCCGATCAGTAGCCCGGCGAGCACGACGGCACTCCGAGCGGGAAGGGGGTGGCCCACCGGACGAAGCCGTCTTCGGGGAGCAGGTTCGGGTCGTCCGTTCCCGGGGGGGCCACGAGGTCCCAGGCGGCGGGCGCGGCCGGGAGCGCGCCGAAGCTCGTGAGGTCTACCCGAGTGTAGAGCGCGCTTGGCCGGGCGTTGTCCCGCATGAGACCAGACTTGTGGATTCCATGGGTGATCCCAGCCTCAAGGAAGGTCCCCTCCGGTCGCACGAACACCCGGGTCAGGTAGCGAAACACGTAGTTGTTTCGGGCGAGCGCCTCGGCCTCCGTGAGGTGGGGGCGGGCCAGGCCGGGATCGAAGCCGACGGGGTCCCAGGCGAGCGCGAAGCCCCGCAGGCTGCCGGCCACCCCCGCCAGGGTGCCCGACGTGGCCTGACCGAGCACCTGCCAGTCGGGCGGCGGCGCCTGGGGCTGGCGGGGGAGGGGACGCACGGTGCCATCGTTGGCGGCGAAGGCGCAATGAAGGCTGGCACGGGCCTCGCGATCGGAGGTGGCGCGGAGCGCAGCCGCGGCGCGGTCGGCGGCCGGGTCTACGCCAGGGGCCGGGAGCGCGCGGTCCCAAACGGCGGCGCTCCCCTCGGCGGCGTGGTCGCCCTCGACCACCGCGAGATCCAGGATCACCGAGACGCCGCCGTCCGGCCGGGTGGTGCGGCCGTGGCGGAGGGTGGGGCCGCGGTTGTCGAAGTCGTTGCAGATGCCGCCGATCATCGTGCTGCGCACGGAGAGGGCGTCGGGGGCCGTGAGGCTGGCGCTCACGTCGAGGCCGGCGAGGCAGATGCCCTCCTCGGCCCGGCTGGAGGTGTCGATCGAGAAGCCCTGGAGCATCACGCCGGCGCCCGGCGTGGTGGTGTCGATGGGGACGGCCACCGTGTAGGCGTCGTGCAGCGCCTCCATCAGCTCGGCCACGGAGGGGTTCTCCCGCTCCCGATCGCGAGGGATCACCGAGAGCTTCACCCGGTATCGGGTGAACGTGAGCCCTGGCACGGACCGGTAGTCCGTGAGCGCGACGGCCTGTCGGTTGCGGCCCATGGCGCTCCGGGGGAGCAGGGCACGCCCCCACATGCCGAGCGAGCCACCGACCTCGACCTGCCAGCGCCCGCCGATCGCGCGGCTCCACGCGCCGGCCTCTCCGGCCTGATTCTCCGCGAGCCCGAACGCGATCTGGCTGAGGCGATGATCGCGGGCGAACCAGCGGAGGTCGAAGCCGTTCAAGCCGAGCGGGAGGGCGGTGGGCATCCGCTCGACCGACTCCAACTCCATCCACGCACCGCCACGCGGCGCGGCCGTCGGGGAAACGAGCACGGTCGCGTTCGGTCGCCAGGCCGAGCCGGCGTCGGCGTCGTTGTCGAACAAAACCAGGGCCTGGACATCGCCATCCTCAGCGTTCGAGCTGGGAAGGACGGCCAGCGCCGAAGGGCGATCCTTGAAGGTCTCGACCAGCTCCAACGGGGCGAGTCGGCTGCCTTCGACGTGCCAGAGCCGCCCCCCGAACGCCGGCTCCGTGTCGTAACCGTAGCTGTCCCACGCAGAGGTGGCGTAGAGCTGCCCGTTGGCAGCGCTCAGCCCTGAGAGCGACTCCGCGACGCCGGTCGGAGTGTCTCCCGTGCCATCGGCGAGCACGGAGAGCGTGGCCGAGAGCCCCTTTCGGGCGTCGTCGAGCGGGTATCGGAGCACCCGGAGCACCGGGCCGTTGCAGCGGCTCAGCCCCACGTCGACCTCGCCGATCTCGGGCCGCCACGCCAGGCCTTCCACGAGGAGATCGTCGTTGCAGTTGGCGCGCCCCCAGTCGCTCAAGGAGTCGCGCAGCCGGGAGACCTCTGGGAGGTCGAGCTCGACCCACCGGGTGCCCTCGCGCTGGAGCGCGAACAGCCGCTCCGTCTCGCGGCGGGATCGCGCCATCCGCTCCTTGCGGAAGCCGGTGCGGCGCCCGATCGAGGAGTACTTGGTGACCCCCAGCACCCGATCGGGCCCGAACGGCGCGAGGTCCTCGACGTCGAAGGCGGCGTCCCGGCTGCGTTCGCGGTCCAGCCACACCACCGGCTGCGCCTGGAGCTTCACCTCGGCGCGGAAGTGGCGGAGGGCGCAGCGGAGCGTGGCGCGGCGGGTGCCGACACAGTCTTCCCGGCCGTCCTGCAACGGGAGGAGATCAAGGAGCCCTCCAGGCCGCAGCGGCTGATCGGGATCGGGCGCATAGAGCGCCTTGGCGACGCCTTCGGCCACCGCCACGATCCGCCCGTCGTCGAGGCGGGCGACGCCGCTGAGCTCGAGCGGATCCCCACGAACGGGCGACTCCAGCGCGAGCAGGGGGTAGGCCCTGTACTGGGCGCACCCGACGGACATGGCTGCCGCCGCGGCCACCGAGAGCACGATCCAACGCCGGAGCTCAGGGGGGGCGACGATCATCGACCGGGTCGCCCTAACCGGGGCGGAGCGTGGCGCCCGTGGACGCGGCCGGTCTGCCGGTGTACCTCTTCGGAACATGGCCCCGATCCTCTTCCTCCACGGCCTGGAGAGCGGCCCGCTCGGCACCAAGGCACGGTGGCTCGCGGCCCGCTTCGGGGCAGTCACCCCGCAGCTCGACACCCGCACCTTCGCCGCCGCCCTCGACGGGGCGCGCGCGGCGCTGGCGGAGGTCCAACCGAAGGTCGTCGTCGCATCGTCGTTCGGCGGCGCGATCGCCGTCCGGCTCCTCCACGACGGCGCGTGGTCCGGCCCGACGGTGCTCATCGCCCCGGCGCAGGCGCGGCTCGGGGACGATGTCTCGCTCCCCTTCGGCTCGCGCGTCGTGGTGTTCCACGGCGAGGCGGACGACCTGATCCCGGTCGGTGATTCGCGGCGTCTGGTCGCGGACGCCGGGCCGGGGGTATCGCTCCATGTATTGCCTGGCGGCGACCACCGGTTGAACCAGATCCTCGAGGACGGCAGCTTGCTGCGGGCGCTCGCGGGCTTCGGCCTCGCCCCGGTCGTGGCCTGATGCGATACATCGGCAAACTGTATCGACCCCCCTCCGAGGCCGACGCATACATTCTCCAGGCTTCGATCGGCTGTTCCTGGAATCACTGCACCTACTGCGACATGTATCAGGACAAGCGGGTGTATCGGCCCCGCCCGGTCGCGGAGACCCGTGAGGACCTCGCGATGGCGGCGAGCCGCTTCGGGTCGAGGGTCGAGAAGCTCTTCGTGGCGGACGGTGACGCGCTCGTGCTCCCGATGGACCATTGGCGGGTGATCCTGGGGGATGCTCAACGGCACTTCCCCAACCTGCGCCGCGTGAGCGCGTACGCCACCGCGCGGAACCTGCTGGAGAAGTCGGCGGAGGCGCTCACCGAGCTCCGCGTCGCTGGCCTCACCCGGCTCTACATCGGGCCGGAGTCCGGAGACGACGTGACCCTCCGGCGCATCGCCAAGGGCGCCACGTTCGCGGAGCACGCGGCGGCCGCGGCGAAAGCGCGAGCGGCGGGAATCGAGCTCAGCGTCATCTTCCTCCTCGGGGCCGGCGGAGTGGAGCGCTCGGCGGAGCACGCCGCCGCGTCGGGCGCGCTGGCCACGGCGATGGACCCGGCCTACCTCTCCGCGCTCACCCTCACCGTCGTGCCCGGAACCCCGCTCGCACGCTTGCAGGATCGCGGGCGGTTCACGCTGCCGGACGTCCGGGGGCTCCTCGTCGAGCTGCGCGACTTCCTCGCCGTCGCCTCGCCCACCAACGCGGTGTTCCGAACGAACCACGCGAGCAACTACCTCCCCCTCGCTGGAGACCTCCCGCGCGACCGGGAGCGGATGCTCCACGCGCTCGATGGGGCGCTCGCGGGCGAGGTGCGGCTGCGGCCGGAGTGGGCGCGGGGGCTGTAGTCAGCCCTCGAGCCGCTCACCGTCGAGGTACAACCACCGCCCCTCCGCTCGCCGGAAGCGGCTCGCTTCGCCGAACGAGAGGTCGCGGTCGCCGTGGCGGAGATGGGCGAAGAAGGTCACCGCACCCGTGTCCCCGTCCTCGCTTGCGGCGCGGACCTCGAGCCCGGTGAAGCGCACGGCGGCGCAGTAGGCACGGAGCTCCTCCGCCCAGGCGCGAACGTCGGGTTGGTGGTGAGGGCCGGTCGGGTCCGTGGTGCGGATGAGGTGGGATACCTCGCCTGATGCATAGGCCGTGTATCGGCTGCGCATCAGCGCCTCGGGCGTGGCCGCAGGGGCTCCTTCGAGCACGGGCAGGCAGCACCCCTTCGCCTTGCGGCCGGAGCCACAGGGGCAGGGGGCGTTGGCGGAGGGGCGGGGCATCGGGCGACCGTATTCCGGCATCGGGATACCAGGGAGGGCGATGCCGTTCTGCCTCTCGCCCTCTCCACCACCCGCGCACGAGGTGGCCGTGACCGCCGCGTACCGCGCGCAGCTCTGGATGGAGAGCGTGGGCGACTCCGACCGAGGCGCCGTCGAGATCGCGGGCGCCGTGCGGCTGCCGCCAGGGTTCGAGATCGGCCTCGGCGCCCGGCGCCTGTTCGGCACCACGGTCGCCAAAACGACGGCCTGGGAGGGCTTCCTCCGCGCGCAGGGGGGGCCGCGCGTGGGTTGTTGGGCGCCGGCGGCCGGGCTGGAGCTCGGGGTCACGGGGGCGCTGCAGCAGGACTGGCCCGCAATCGAAGAGAGCTTCTTCTACCAGGAGTTTGTGAAGAACGGCACGCGGGACGTGGTGTACGCGGCGTTCATCGTCACCCCGCTGCGCTTCCGCCTCGGGCCGGTCAGCGTGGCGGCGGGCTCGCTCTCGTTCGGCTCCAGCCTGCCGAACTGGGGCCGGGCCGTGCGCATCGAGGTGGGCCTCCTCGATGCGGGATGGGTCTTCTGATGCTCGTGCTGTTCCTGGCTTGTGTCACGCCCGAGGCCCCGCTCACCGATGAGGCCATCGGCGCAGCGGTGGACGTGGCGGCGGGCGTCGATTCCGACCGACTGCTCACCTCCATCGGCATCATGGTCGCCGCGCACGCCACGGAAGAGCCCGTGATCGTGGAGCCGTGGGGGCTCCCTCACCGGCACCTCGCCGGAACCGAGCGCCTCGTCGATCTTTACGCCGAGCTCGGTCTCGCCGCCGAGGTCGAGGAGACCGACGAAGATGGCTGGCTCGCGAAAAACGTGATCGTGGAGCTTCCCGGTACGTCCGCGCCCGACGAGGTGGTGCTGCTCACCGCCCACCACGACGTCTGGTTCACGGGGGCCGACGACAACTCCAGCGGCGTGGCCGTGCTCCTGGAGGCGGCGAGGTTGTTCTCGGCCACGGAGCACGCCCGCACCATCCGGATCGTGTCGTTCGACCACGAGGAGGTTGGGCTCCTCGGGAGCTTACGCTACTACCGAGACCACGCGGACGACGACCACGTGGCGGTGGTGAACATGGACGCCGTGAGCTTCGCGCTCCATGATCCGGGCACCCAGTCGGCTCCCACCGGGTTCACGCTCCCAGACGTGGCCGACTTCGCGGTCGCGCTCTCCAACGCCCCGGCCGAGCGCCCGGCCCGAATGGCGGCGCAGCTCGCCGGTGAGCTGCCCCATCCGTTGAAGGTGCAGGTGGCGCTCGGCGCGGACGACAACCTCTACCCCGGCACCGGCGACTTCCACCGCAGCGACCACTCTGCGGCGTGGACCGCCGGGATTCCCGGCGTCTTCTTCTCCGACACCACCAACTTCCGGTCGCCCTACTACCACACCGAGGACGATCGGATCGGCACGATCGACCCGGCCTTCGGCCGCTCCGTCGCCGAGGAGGTGATCGCCCTGGTCTACGCGCTCGCCAGTGAAACCCAACCGGTCGGGGAGCAGCCGTGATCCTCGCCGCGATCCTCGCCGCGAACGCCGCCCCTCTCGCGCATGAGCTCGGCGTGGGGGTGGGCGTCGGCTACCAGGGCGGCGACACGGTCGTCGCGGGCGGGCTGGGCGGCGACGTCGCGTACCGGCTGGGAGTCGGCGACCACCTCCAGGTCCACGCGCGCGTGGGGCCTCGGCTCTATCTGGCACCGGTGTTGGAGGCGGATCTTGGCGTGGGGTGGCGGGTGCCCTTCGGCCGCGGCTGGAGCCTCACTGCCGGGATTGAGGGCGCCGCGATGTTTGGTGGGGTCGTGCGCCGGGTCGCGGCCGATCGGATCGATCCGGTCCTCGGGGCGCCCTGGGCGGTGCGCGTCTTCGTGGATCCGATCGAGTACCGCTCCGGGCCCTTCGTCCTGCGGACCCTCGGGCTGGCAGTGGGGGTCGGCGTGGATGATCCGGGCGGCTCGCTGGCGCTCGGGGTTCATTTGTTCGAAGTCGGGTTTGTGGGGGGAGGATAGGCACTGGCCGTTGGGTCGCCTCCTCCGCTCAGATGTTCGCCAAGACCCCTGGGTCGAACTCCCTCGGCGACAAGCCCGACGCGGCCGCCAGCGGCCGTGGATCCACCACGTCGTCGGTGTCGAACGTCGAGACCACGTCGCGGCTGAGCCCGGCGAGGGGCCCCGCAACCTTCAACAGGCGACGGGGGATGTGGAGGATCCGCTTGCCCCCGAGGGCGTGCACGATCTCGACCATGGTCATCGCCTTGGGCCCGCCGGCGTCGAACTCCCCACCCCACGCTCCGGCACGGACAAGGCGGAGGATCGCGCCATTGAAGTCGTCGACGTGTACCGGCTGGCGGCGGTAGCGGCCGTCGCCCATCACCGGCACCGCGGGCCACCCATGGCACATCCGGGCGAGGGTGTGAAACGACTCCTTGTGCGCGGGCGTATGCTCCGGGTGCCGCGCGCCATAGGGGGCACACGGGCGGACAATCATGTAGGGAAGGCCGCTCCGGCGGAGGCGGTCCTCGTCCTCCACCCGGCTGAGCGCATACTCATTCTTCCGTACCCAGCTCACCACGGTGCTCGACGCGTACACCACGGGGAGGCCCCAGGACAGCACGGCGTCGAGCATCCGCCGGTTCTGGTCGCGGGCATCGCGGGCCATCACCTTGGTGGCGAGATGAACGACCACCTCCGTGCCGGGGGAGGGCCGGGTGTTCGTCACGTCGCCGCGAATCGGGACGACCCCCTTGAGCTGCAGGTCCGTGTTCCGATGCAGCCCATGGACGACGAAGCCCTCCCGGGACGCGAGGCTGCAGAAGTGGGCTCCGACGAAGGAGCTGGCGCCGGTGACGAACAACCGCATGGAGCCTCCTACCGCGGTGTCCGGCGCGGACGGATCGGTGCTTCAGGAAAATGTGAGCTGCGCGTCCAGGTCCGCGAGGGTGCCCCGTTGATTCGGTCGAGTGCACCCCGCACGTCAACCCCCTGGAGGCTCGATGGTCCTGATCCCGCTCATCACCCTGATCACCGGCTGCACGACGAGCCTCGGCTCGCTCGCGGTCGACGCCGCGCTCCTGCTGAGCGCCACCAGCGGCGCCGAAGAGAAGACCGTCTCCTCGGGGGACGCGGCCAGCCCGGACGACCTCCCGGCGGCGCTCACCCCCGATCCCTTCCGCACCTGCGACGCCGGCTCCACCTACGCCGACCTCTTCGGCCAGTTCGACGCGGACACCGACGGTGTGCTCGACGCGGCCGAGGCCGGGACCGTGCAGGACACCTTCGACCAGGCCCCGGGGGGCGCCGATCGCCTCTGGATGCAGTGGGGCATGCTGCTGCTCGCCTACGACGAAGACCTCGACGGGGCGCTCTCGGAGACCGAGCGCGCGACCCTCCTCGCCGACTTCACCACCCGCTGCGAGGTGCTCCAGGACAAGCTCATCGCCGACTTCGACGCCGACGGCGACGGGGTCCTCTCCGAGGCGGAACAGGCCACCGCCGAGGCGGCGTTGGCGGCTGAGGAGGCGGAACACCACTCCTGCGAGGGGATGGGCGGGGAAGGGGACACCGCCGGTCCGGAGGGCGACGGCCCGCCCGACGGCGACAGCGGCGCGCGCGGAGGAGACCCGTTCCACCTCGGTCCGCCTGAGGGGGCGATGGTCGAAGTCGATGGGGTGCCGATCGCGCCGCCGCTGCTCGACGAGTTCGACGCCAACGCCGACGGGACGCTCGACAACGACGAGATCGCCGCCCTTCGCGCCGCGATCCGTGGGCGCATCACCTCGGGCGACCCGCTGATGCCGCCGCCCCCGGAGGGCGGCCCCGGCGGACACTGAGCCATCGCCGTTCGGCGGCGCGATCCCCTCGCGCCGCCGAAGGCCGCTCGCCCGGCGAGGACGCGGCGCCGGGGGGCGGGCTTCCCGTCGTCGTGAGTTGCGCCGTTATGGCCGCGGAAACCTCGAGCGTCGGCGCTGGGTCCTTCCGCCACCAGCGACCGGCGGTCGCTGCGCTCCGTCCGCCGCTGGCGGCGTCACCCGCCGGGTCACCTCACACGGAGCCGCCGGCGAACAAGGACGAGGTTTTCACGCGACGTCGGGAAGCCGGCCGATGCTCGCTGCACGGGCTCGCTCCGCGTCGCTGCGACGTGCGAACGATCTTCATCGGGCCCAGACCGGATTAGCCGGCCGCGGTGAACTGGACGCTGCGCATCCCTCGCCACGCATGCTCGCCCCGCGGCACGTCCCGGGCGGGCGACCTCTGGCGCCTGGTCCAGGAAGCCGCCGTGCTCGCTTCTGAGGCCGTCGGCTGGAACAACGAGCGGTACCGGGAGAACCGCACCGCGTATGTGGTACGGGAGCTCCGGGGCGTACACCTGCGGGAGGCGAGGTACGGCGAGCCCCTTGATACACGAACGTGTATCGCGGAGTCTCGCCGTGGCCTGGTCTTGCGGCGCGAAACCTGGGTCGCGGACGTGATGCGCACGACGGTGGATTGGGCGCACATCGGCCCCACCGGGGCGCCGCAGCGGCCCGGGCCCGAGGTGGTCGAGGCGTTCGCGGTCACGCCGGCCGAGCCCGTGCACCTGCCCGGGTTCACCCCCCGGGAGCCCGTCGCGCTCCCGGACTTCGAGGTGGTCCCCTGGTTCACGGAGATGGACCCGATCGGCCACACCAACCACCCTCGCTACGTGGACTGGGCGGACGAGGCGCTCTCTCGCCACCTCGCCGCGACCGGCGTGGACCCGCTGCGCCTGGTCCCCGTCGCGGAGAGCTTCCGCTTCCGCGCCCCGACCCACGCGGCCGTCCCCATCCAGGTGCGCCTGCGACACATCGGCGATCACCAGGGAACAACGGTGCACGACGTCGAGTTCGTCGTGGGTGATACATCGGTGTGTCAGGGGCGGATCTGGCGGACGCTGGCGGTCTGATCCGGTTTGACCCTGAATTCCGCTCGCCCGGCGAGGACGCGGCGCCCGGTGCGGCGGGATTCCCGTCATCGTGAGTCGCGCCGTCATGGCCGCGGAAACGGTGAGCGTCGGTGCTGGGTCCTCCGACGCGGCCGGCCGCCGTCGTCGACGCGCTGTCGCTCCGATCCGGCCGCCGCTGGCGACGTCACACGCCTGGCCCACTCCGGGCTGGCCCACTCCGGGCTCGCCCACTCCGGGCTGGCCCACTCCGGGCTGGCCCACTACGGGCTGGCCCACTTCGGGCTGGCCCACTTCGGGCGGGCCCACTTCGGGC
>CAIXRH010000044.1 GCA_903921785.1 uncultured Pseudomonadota bacterium | reverse complement strand
GGGTGCGGTAGGTGCTCTCCACGTCGCTCCCCGCGTGCCCGAGCAGGCGCACCGTGCGGAGGTGGAGGAACGCCGGGCGGCGGTACTGCCGCACCCAGGAGACGGCGGCGACGGCGGCGTCGTAGCCGTCCGGGAGGTCGAGGCCATCGCCGTACACGTAGGCGAGGTTGGCGCGGTTTCCGTAGTTGGTGGCGATCCAGCCCTCGGGGGTGCTGGTGGAGATGCCGATCCCGTTGTCCTCGCACACGAAGAGCACCGGGCACTCGCGGCCCTGGTGCGCCAGCCACTCCGCGTGGTTGATCGCGCCGGTTGCCGTACTGTGGTTCGACGACGCGTCGCCGAACGTGCAGATCGCGATGCGATCGTCCCCCGGGGTGCGGGCGATGCCGAGCGCCATGCCGACCGCCTTGGGGAGGTGGGAGGCGATGGTGGACGTCTGTGGCGGAATCTCCAGGAGCTTACTCCCGAAGACCTTGTGGCGACCGCCGGCGATGGGCTCGTCGCTCGACGCGGCGAGGCCGAGCATCACGTCCATGATCGGGGTGGCGCCGGGCACCTGCCGGCCGCGCTGGATGTAGAACGCGCCGCTGCGGTAGTGGAGGAAGGCGGGGTCGTCGGGCCGGGAGGCGGCCGCGACGACGGCGTTGCCCTCGTGCCCGCTGGACCCGATGGTGTAGAAACACTCATTGCGCGCCTTCAACGCCCGGGCGGCGAGGTCGAGGTGACGGCTCTCCACCTGGGTGGTGAACAGCTCGATCGCCGCTCGGGCGGTGAGGGAGGTGCCGTCGCGCACGCTCGCGTCGAGGTCGGTCCGAGGGGCGGGCCCCTGGAGCTCGGCGAGGAGGGCGACGAAGTTCTTGTCGACGATGCCAGCGCGGTTGACGGCCATGACGGGGGGGCGTCTATCTCGGGGAGGACGGGGGTGGGGCGGTCCTCGGGGGGCGAGCGGCGGTGGCCGTCGTCAGGTCGTCATTTTGGGGCACATCCTTGCCACGTCGGGCGCGGTCCGGCGCTCCCTCCCGGTCGCCTGGGGGGAGTGGGGGGCGGGCAGGGCGCCTCGTGATGCCCGAGGTCGTGGGGGTGCCGCGGGACGGGGCGATGGAGAGGCCCTTCGCTACTGCTTCTTCACCAGCCAGCGGGCCGCCTGGTCAAACCGTCGTCCGACAACACCATCCCTACGGTCGCAGTCGTCCAGCACGACCGGCTCGACGCACGTCGGGTCAGTCTGGGATGCCGCCGTGCACGCGGGAGTACGGTCCGTCATCTCGATCTTGTGGGTCGTACTCCAGTAGCTGTTGGCGGCATCGCCTTCGCGGCCCTGCTGGGGATACAGGTTCGGCCAAAAGAACTTCTTGTCGTAGCACCAGGTCTCCACGCGCTGATCGGAGTGGCCCTGCACTTCCCGGACGATGACGATTGCCTCGGGGTTGACCGTGCCCCCGAACGGGGGGTTCACCACCGAGTGAGCGGCCACGTGGTAGATACCGGGGCCGATCATGTCGGTGGGAGCGACCGTCGTGGGGGCCGGGAGCATGGTCGGGCAAGGCGAACCCCCCACGTCGCACCGAGCGACGTCCATCACATTCGGCTTCTTCGATCCCGGGCAATCGGAGCGGACCTTCGTCTCGTCCGGCACATCCTCGACGGCGCGATGTGAGACGTCCCAGGTCACACTCGGAGTCCCACTATTCGGGCTCAGGTACGGGTACGTTCCGCCGTTGAGACAGAGTCCTTCCAGGCCTCCGGTCGGGAGCCCCATCGGATCGGGATGCGCAGGGCCGTTCACCCGGTTCACCCCATCGAACGGGCCGCCACCGCCGATACGCTCGATCTTCACGTTGTAGATCCCCCCCATGCCCTCCGGGCCACAGCAGAACGGCCCGAGCCGCGAGCCCGATGCCGCTTCAGCCGGAGAGCTACCACCGTTCTCACCGAGCGCGACCATACGCTCGAACGCTTCAACGCCACCCTGGCGCCTGAGCTGATCCTCGTCACAATCGGCGCCCACGGCAGGCGCAACCGCGTCAACGTTGGGTGCGGCCGGTTCTTCAGGCTTCTCAATACCGCAGGCCAGGAGGGGCAGGACAACCATCACGAGCATGGGAATCTCAGGCGAACCTCAAGGCTACCGCATCGTCTGGGTAGGTCAGCACGTCCAATCGGGCACGCTCCCGGACCACATGACGAAGTGAGCTTACAAACAGACTATGTACGGCCTCCCTGCATCCTCGTCTGGCCAGGAGCTCCGCGGCTTGCGCGGCGAACCGCGGCGCGCGACCGAGCGCGAGCGCCTGGCGTACGCGCTCGTCCAACTCGGAAGGAACGGCGCCGCCCAAGAACATGGCCAGCGCCGCGGGAAGCACCCACAACTCCTCGCGACCCGCAGCGCCGAACGTAGCGGCGCTCTCCTCCGCCAGCGTCAACGCCTGGCCGTCCATGCCCGAGCGCCATGCCGCCCCCGCCTCGACCAAGCACGCGTGCGCGTGGCGCTGTACCGGGCCGACGTCTCTCGAGACCGCGATCCACTCCAGGTCCGGGGGCGTGCCACGGTCGATTCGCACCGTCGCGCAGCGGCGCACGCCCCAACCCCACGCCTCCAGGCTCGGCATTCCGAGGGCGCGGGACTCCGCAGCGATGAACTCTGCGAGCAGTAGTGCGGATTCGGCGCGATCGGCGTCGAGCAGCGCCGACGCTTGGTTGATCCGGCAAACCACCTTCCGAAGCGGGTGTGGAGACCGCTCCGCAGCATCCGCGTGGAACGCCGCAGCCTGTTCGAACTCTCCTCTTTGATATGCCCACATTCCCAACCATGTGAGCTTCCTCTCCCCCACCTCGGGGGAGTGGTATGGATCAAGGCCGGCGAAGACGACCTCGGGGGACTCGCCGGATTCCGTCGCGGCCCGCACCAGGATGGCCAGGCGATGGACCTCCAACGCAGGGTTCGCCAGCACACCGAGTCGAGCCGCCTCCGCGCGCGCCTCAGCCAGTCTTCCGCGCACAGAGTCGAGGTAGGCCCCGAGCAGAGTCACCTCGATGCCGGCCGTCTTTACGTCCCGGAGGTGGGCCAGCGCGCCCTCCACCTGCGCCAGCGAGGCGGACTCGATGGCGGCCGCCGTCCAGAGCGAAGCGAAACGGAGAGAGGGCTCGCCTCGAGCTGATCGAGCCCCGCCGGCCCAGACAGCGGCGAGCGTGGCCGCCGCCTGCAGCGCCCGCCCCACGAGCAGGAGCCCCCTCGCCACCTCCAGCGCCTCCTCCGCCACCGCCTCCGCCTCGCCGACGAGCATCCACTGCCGCAGCCGCGCCTCCGTCCCGCGCGGGAGGGCGTTGGCGATCGCGCGGTGCCGGTCGAGCACCACCTCCTCGCCGAGCGACTGGAGCTGCGGCGGCGCCACCAGCGCGTCGAGGCGCCCGTCCCGCCGCTGGCGGACGAACCCGCGGGCGACGAGGTCGTCGAGCAGCACGCGAACCTCCCACGGCCGACCCTCCGACGCCACCGCCAGCGACGGCGCGTCGAGGGCCCCGCCGCCCAGGACGATCCACCCCAGCAGCTCCGCGCTGCTCTCGTCGAGCCCGGCCGGCTCGGCGTAGCTCCATCCCCCCGCCGGTCCCACCAGCAACCCGCCGCGGAGCTGGTCGAGCTCCGCCCGACGGATGCGCAGTCGCCCTTCCTCCCACGCGCAGAGCCGCGCGCCCACCCAGGCGTTGAGCTCCGCGGCCACCCGCCCGGGCAGGCCGCCCGTCCGCTCGTGGAGCTCCTCTGCCGCGTCTTCCCGGAGGTGGAGCACCCGGTCGGGCCCGTGGAAGAGCGCACGGAGGGCTTCGGAGGGGAGCGGGCCGAGCACCAACGCCCCGGGCGTGTCCGCGATCCGGAGGATGGCTCCGGCGGAGCGGCACTCGTCGAGCACCCGGCGACTGAACCGGTCGAGCGCGGCCGGATCGTCGGTCACCACGACGAGGCCCGCGCCCAGGCGATCACGGAGGGCCAAGGCCAGCTCCGGGAGCGGATCGGGCGTCGATGGCGTGCCGAGGAGGGGCGCCAGCGACGACAAGGGGGCCCGTCCCGCCACCAACCACACCACCTCCCGCCCTTCCTGCCGAAGCCGGTAGACGGCCTCTTGCAGGAGGCGGCTCCTCCCGCTCCCCGGCGGCCCCCACAGATCACGAGACACGCCGCAGCGCGCATCCGCCAGGAGCTCCTTGAGCTCCCGATCCCGGCCGACCAGGGGCAACCGGACCGGCCGGTGGATCGAGTCCGGTCGATCCAGCTCTCCCAGGGACTGGAGCAGTCGATGGGCGCTCGGCGGGCGATCCACAGGGTTCACGGCGAGGAGCTGATCGACGACAGCGGCCAGCGTGGGATCCACGTCGGGGACCACGCTCGCGAGGGACGGGGCGCTCGGGACGTGCCGCTGGAGCACCCGCGGCCAGAAGCCCTCGTCCGGCAGCGGGGGCCGGCCGGCGAGCAGCTCGAACAGCATGACGCCCACCGCGTAGAGATCGGCCCGCGCATCCACCCGGTGGCCGAGGAGCTGCTCCGGCGAGAGATAACGGGGCGTCCCGACCGGGCCTGCGCCGCCCCCGGTGACGGTGCCGCCCGGCTCGAGGTCCCGGACCAGCCCGAAGTCGAGCACGGTGACCCGGCCGTCGTCGGCCACCAGGATGTTCTCCGGCTTGAGGTCCCGATGGACGAAGCCCGCTGCATGGACCTGCGCGAGCGTCTGCAAAAGCGAGAGGGTGCGCGAGGCGATGCCCGCCCAGGTGCGCTCCACGTACCGCCCCGGGAATGGGGCTCCTTCGAGGAGCTCGGTGACGAGGTAAGGCTCCCCGAGGTGCTCCCCCACGTCGAGGAGCCTCACCACCCCAGCGATGTTCAGCGCCCGCAGCGCCTGCACCTCCCGACGCACCCGGGCGCGATGCCGCTCGGAGTCCACCCCGACAAGCTTGAACGCCACCTTTGCACCGGTGACGCGGTCGTGCGCGCGCCACACCCGCCCGCTGCCCCCGACGCCGAGCACGGCGCCGAGCTCATACCGGTTGTCGATGACGAGCGGTGCCTGCACCGTTTTCACTTATCCCGGATTCCCGCCCCCCTCACCCCCCGCCCGAACGCCGCCACGTCGCTTCGTCGACGTTTCGAGGTGGCGGAGGCCCCACCCCTCCCAAGGGCAACGGTTCGGCGAGCAATGCCCGAAGCGCAGCCACGGAGGGCGGGCGCAGCTCCCGCGCGGGCTCCAGGCAAGCGCGGATCGCCCGGACGTAGTTCCCCGGCAGCTCCGGCACAACCGACTCCGGCGGCGGGTACTCCCCCCTCGCGACGCAAGCGAGGAGCGCACGCAGCTCCCCGCGGAACGGCGGAGCGCCGCAGAGCATCCGGTAGAGCAGGCAGCCGAGCGAGTACACGTCGGCTCGCACATCCACCCGCTTCGCGTCGAAGACCTGCTCAGGCGCCATGTACCCCGGCGTGCCCATGCCGCTGCGCGATCGGGTGAGCGTCGGGTCCCCGCTCACCTTGACGATGCCGAAGTCGGTGACCTTGGCCGTCCGCAGCCCGTCGACCTCGGTCACCAGGATGTTGGCCGGCTTGATGTCGCGATGAACCATCGAGAGCTCGTGCGCCGCCATCACCCCGGCACAGACCTCGGCGAACAGGCGATCGATCTCCGCGTACGGCATCGGACCGTCGTTGAGCACGCGGTCGAGCGGGCGGCCTTCGACCCACTCCATCACCAGCGCCGGGAGCCCCAGTACTTCCAGGTAGTCCGTCACCGCCACGACGTTCGGATGGCGCAGCCGCGCCTGCGCCCGGGCCTCCCGCATGAACCGTTCGGCGGTCCCGCTCACCGGCCGCTCGACGACCTTGAGCGCGTGCGTGCTCCCCAGCGCCTGATGGCGAACCCGGTACACCACGCCCATCCCACCGCGACCGGCCACGGATTCGATGACGTAGCGATCGACGAGCGTACCGGCAGCGAGCATCCGCGGAATGTAGCCGCTGAACAGGCGCGGCGCGGCGGTCCGCGCGTACGCGCCCGCTGGGATGCTCTCGATCAAGGGCACATCCTTGCCTCGTCGGGCGCCGTCCGGCGCTCCCTCCCGGTCGCCTGGGGGGGGAGCGGCGCAGGCAGGGCGCCTCCGCGCGCCATCCCCACATTTTACGATGTGCGCCCTTGCACACCCTCGGATCGTGGTCTACCCTTCTCGCACGCTGAGGACCCACAGCGAGTCCCCCTGGCCGCCGCCCAACCCCCGTTGGCGGCGGCCGGGAGCGGGCGCCCCTACGCGCGGCGTGAGCCCGGCCCCCGACTTCGGCCTCCGGCGCGCCGACCCGCCCTTGCCGGCGTAGATTGCCCCCGTGAGCGCACCTCGTCCCCCGTACGTCGGCGACCCCGGCACCTTCGAGCAGGTCGTCCACGACCTCGTCCTCTGCCCCGATGTGCAGACCCTCCGGCTCGCCAGCGACTGGCTCGCCGCGCGAGGCCCGGAGGGGTTCATCCTGGTGGTGCGGGTGGGCCTCGCGAAGCCCGAAGAGGTGGAAGAGCTGGTGGAACGCCTGCGGGAGCCCGGCGTCACGATCGTCTTCGCGGGCTGGGTCCGTGCCGCCGCGGTCCCCGCGGTCGAGGCCTTGCCGTGGGCGCGGTTCGCCTGGGTGGAGTGGCTCCACGTCGACGAAGACGGGAGCATCTGGCCCGATCACCCCGCCACCCGCGCGGAGTGGCTCCACGGCTGGCTGTCCCGCCGTGTCCACGCCGCCGCCCCCGATTGGGACCGCTTCTGGGCCACGGTGGAGCAACACCGCTCGACCCTCCGCACCGTGGACGAAGGATTCTCCCGCCGCCTCGCCGCGAACCCGCCCTGGGCGACGCGGATCCTCGTCGGGACGATGGTGGCGATCTTCGCGGTGGAGATGGCGGTCGGCGCCCCCGACGACAACGTGGCGATGTGGTGGATGGGGGCGCTGGAGCGGCAATCGGTGCTCGGCGGCCAGGTCTGGCGCGTGCTCACCGCCCCGATGCTCCACGCCAACGTGCCGCACGCCGCGATGAACCTCTTCGTCCTCTGGCGGGTCGGCAACCTGCTCGAGCGCATCCTCGGCACGGCCCGGTTCCTGGTGATCTACGTGGTCGCCGCGATCGGCGGCTCCCTGCTGAGCCTCCTGCTCCTCAACGGGTTCTCCGTCGGCGCCTCCGGGGCGATCTGGGGGCTCATGGCGGCGCAGTTCGTGCTCTCGCTGCGCGACAACGGCGTGCTGCCCGAGGGGCTCCGCAAGGCGATGCGGTCGAGCTCCGGGCAGAACCTCATGCTCAACCTGCTGGTCTCGTTCATGCCCGGGATCGACTGGGCCGCGCACGGCGGCGGCGGCCTGGCCGGCGCAGGCGCCGCGCTCCTGGTGGGTGCGTCGCTCGCGCCGGTGGCCCCCGAGCCGGCCCCCGCGGCGCCGCCCGCGCCGCTCCCGATCCGCCTCGGTGCGGGGTTCGCGGCGTTCCTGCTCCTCGCGGCCGCCGTGATCACCGTGGTGGGGGCTGCCATTTCCGTCCTGGTCCCGTCCGCCTGAGCCCCCGCTGGCGCGGCGCCCGCGACCCGCCGCCGCGGACGGCGGCCGCTACCGTACGACGGTGTGCGCCGCCCGCAGCTCGGCCACGAAGCGCTCGGTCACCTCGTCCTCGATCGCGGACACGACGCGATCATGTACTTCCTCCAGCGGAATTGCGTCCCTGCGCCCCTCCACCCGGATGAGGTGCCAGCCGAACTTGGTCTCCACCGGGCCCACAAGCGCGCCCTCGGCGCCCGAGAACGCCGCTTCGGCGAACTCCGGCACCATCCGGTTCTTCTCGAACCAGCCGAGCTCACCCCCGTCGGGGGCCGAGCCGACGTCGACGCTCACCTCCCGGGCAAGGGTGGCGAAGTCCGCGCCGCCGTCCAGGCGACGCTTCACGGCCAGCGCCTCCGCACGCGTCTTCACCAGGATGTGGGAGGCTTTCACCTGAACGCGGGCGAACTGCGCCTGGTGCGCGGTGTACCAAACGGCGATGGCCTCCGGCGTGGTGCGCCGGGCCACCTCGTCGTCGAGGAGCGCGCTGCCCAGCGCCTCCCGCCGTGCGAAGATCAGCCGGGCGCCGACGTCGGCGCGCGCGGGTAGCTCGCGGCGGCACGCTTCGGCCACGAGGAGCTCCTCGAGCACGAGCTGATCCACGACCTTGGCCTCGGTGTCCGCCCGGTGGTCCGGCGTGAGAAAGGCAGCGGGGAGGCTGGCCATCCGGGCGGTGACCGCCGACTGATGGACCGCGACGCCGTCCACCGTGGCGACGACCCCGCCGTCTTCCGGAACGTGGGCGAGGTCGTCACATTCGGCGGCGCGGGCGAGGCCAAGGAGCAGCAGGAGCATGGTCGCGCCCTAACCGCGCCGCGCGAGGGGGACCGGAGCGCGGCCGCGGCTCACCGCCGATAACGCCAGACCGACCAGAGGATCTTCGCCCCAGCCCGCGTGGCGCCCCGCACCGATCCGCTGACCTTGCTCTTCCCGATCCGCTCGCGGTTGGCGACCGGCACCTCCCGGATTCGCAGGCCCAGCCTCGCCGCCTTCATCTGCATCTCCACGTTCCAGCCGTAGTTCGGATCGACCAGGGCCAACGCCTGGAACGCGGTCCAGCTCAGGGCCCGGAACGGACCCATGTCCCGGTAGCGGTGGCCGGTCTGCGCACGGATGAGGGCGGTCGCGAGCACGTTGCCCCAGACCTGCTGCGGCGGCATCGAGCCCGAGGCCGCGCGCTCCGTACGATCCCCGAGCACCATGTCGGCCTCGCCGCGCTCGATGGGGCCGAGGAGCGCAGGGAGGTCTTCGGGATCGGCGCTGTGGTCGCCGTCCATGATCACCACGATGTCGGGCGGATCGGCGCGGAGGTGCCGGAGACCGGCCTGCACCGCGCCCCCGTAGCCGCGCTTCGGCCAGGGCACGACCTCGGCCCCGGCGGCCCTCGCCAGCGCCGCCGACGCGTCCGTGCTCCCGTTGTCGCACACCACGACCCGCAGGGCCGCAGGAAGCTCCGCCAAGACCCTCGGCAGGGCGAGCTCTTCGTTGAGCACGGGGATCAGCACCGCGACGCGCACACCGCCGGCTAACCCGCCCGCCCCGCCGCACCTTGACCCATCCTGACCACCTCCGCACGAGGCCCCGTCACGGCCGTGTTACCGTGCGTCCGTCGTACGCCCGAGGGATCCGTGATCGCTGCCGCGCTAGCTGTCGTCGTCTCCGCCGCATGGGCGGAGGAGTCTCCCGTCCGCGTGGAGGTGGCCGATGCGATGGGCGCCCCGGGCGCCACGGTGCCGGTCGCCGTTCACTTCATCATCCCGCCGGGCACCCACATCTACGCCGACATGATCGACGTGCAGGTGGCCGACGCCGACGGGCTCACCGTGGGCGTGCTCGACGAGCCAGCCGGACGCCTGGTGGCCGACCCCGCGAACCCCGCCAAGCAGCGGGAGACCTACGAAGCGGGCGACACGGCGGTGCAGCTCCCGGTCACCCTCCCGAAGGACGGCGACGGCAGCTACGACCTCAAGCTCACCGTGCGTCACCAGGCCTGCCGGGTGGGCCTGTGCTTCCCTCCAGCCACCGACGAGCTGGTCGCGCACGTGGGCACCGGCGGCATCCCCGCGGTTCCGGGAATCGGCGCCGCCTCCGCGGCCACGCCCGAAGAAGAGGAGGTCGCCGCCGACTTCTCGGCCGGCACCCCCACGCCGGGTACCCTCGCGGTGCACGTCGATCTGCACGGCGAGTGGCACATCAACAAGATGTTCGTCAACGTCACGGTGACCAACCCCGCCGAGGGCTACACCGTGGGCGATCTGGTGCTCCCGGCGCCGGTTCCGAGCGGCAGCGAGGCCGACGGCACGTACCGCGAAGACTTCAAGCGCGACTTCAACATCGTCGCGCCCGTCACCGGGAAGGAAGGCCCGGTCGAGCTCACGGTGGACGTCGGCTACCAGGCTTGCAAGGGCGTTTCACTCTGCCGGATGCCCACCACCGCGAGCGTGAAGGTGCCGGTCACGGTGCTCGCCGCCGGCGCGCTCCCCACCCTCCCCTCCCCCGACTCGCTCTACACCGAGCCGGAGAAGGTGGAGGCGGCCGCCGCCCCCGCGGCCGCTGCGGCCCCCGCCGAAGCGAGCGCCGCCCCGGCGGAGGACGAAGAGGAGAGCTCCTTCGCCGCCGCCGCCAAGAAGGGCTACGCCTTCCTCCTCGGCTTCTGCTTCCTCACCGGCATCGCCATGTCGTTCACGCCCTGCGTGCTCCCCATGGTCCCCATCAACATGGGCATCATCGGCGCCCGCGGCGCGGCGTCTCGGGCGGAGGCGTTCTCCCTCGCCGGATCGTACGTGCTCGGGCAGACGATGCTCTACACGGTCCTCGGCGTCGGCGCGGCGCTCACCGGCGGGTTGTTCGGGAGCTGGCTCCAGAACCCCTACGTCCTCAGCAGCATCGGCATCATCTTCATCGCGCTCGGCTTCTCGATGTTCGGGTTCTTCGACCTCCAGGTGCCGAGCTTCATCCAGAACCGCGTCTCTGGCTTCGACAAGCGCGGCGGGTTCGCCGTGGCCTTCATCTTCGGGATGATCGGCGGGCTCCTCGCCGGGCCCTGCACCGGGCCGGTCGTCATCGGCATCCTCGGGGTGATCGCGGCGGGCAGCGGCGCGGGCGGCACCGACTGGATGGCCGTGGCCAAGGGCGCGGGCCTCATGGGCATGTTCGCCTTCGGGATGGGGCAGATCTTCCTCGTCTCCGGGGCAGCCGCGGGTTGGATGCCGAAGCGCGGCGCCTACATGATCACCGTGAAGAAGAGCTTTGGCGTGGTGATGTGGCTCGGCGCCATCTACTTCACCAAGTCCATGTTCACGACCGTGGAGACCGCCCTCGCCACCAGCGCGGTGCTGCTGGTCACCGGCGTCTTCGCCTGGCCCGACCCCGAGGATGGCGAAGGCTTCTACACCCAGCGGATCCGCCAGCTCTACACGATCACCGCGGTGATCGTGGGCGGGTGGCTGCTTATCGCCACGCTCATCACGCAGGGCTTCATCTACCCGAAGCTCGCGCTCGGCGCCGGGGAAGGCTCGACCACGACCGCCGCGTCCGGCGAGAAGATCGCCTGGCTCACCTCCGAAGCCGAGGGCCTCACCGCCTCCCAGGCCACCGGCGGCAAGCCGCTGATGATCGACTTCACCGCCGAGTGGTGCGCGGCCTGCCACGAGCTGGAGCAGGAGACCTACCCCGACCCCGCGGTGATCGCGGCGGCGGGGGACTTCGTGCCGGTGATGGTCGACTGCACCAACGAGTCGAGCCCGGAGATCAAGGCGCTCCAGGAGAAGTACGCCGTGAAGGGCCTGCCGACGGTGGTCTGGGTCATGCCCGACGGCCGGGAGCTCGCCCGGATCAACGGCTTCACGCCACCCGAAGAGTTCGTCCAGATCCTGGCCAAGGCCAAGGCCAAGGCCGGATGATCCTCGCGGTCCTGGCAGCGGCCTGGGCCAACCCGGTCTTCCCCGGCGGGTGGACGCCCGGCATCCACTGGGTGGAGGGCGAAGCCGCGGGGCTCGCTGCGTCGCACAACGCAGGAGATCGCGCCTTGCTGCTTGACTTTCGCGCCGACTGGTGCGCGGCGTGCGGCGAGCTGGACACCGAGAGCTGGCCCGACCGCCGGGTCGTCGAGGCCGCGCGCGACTTCATCGCCGTACGCCTGGACTGCACCGACAGCGACAACGCGGCGGTGAAGGCGCTGATCGCCCGCTACAACGTCCGGGGGCTGCCCACGGTGTTGTGGACCACCGCCGACGGACACGAGCTGGCTCGCAGCGTCGGCTTCGTGCAGCCCGAGGCGCTCCTCGCCCGCTTCGCGCTCGCGATGGGGCAGCTGTGAGCGGCGAAGTCGCGGCGAAGCCCGGCGTCGGCGCCCGCCTGATGGCGATGGTGGAGACCTACGGTCCCCTCACCCTCCTGGTGTGGTTCGCCGTGTTCTTCGCCAACATCGGCCTCGTGGTGCTGCTCCTGGAGCTCGGCCTGCAGACCGCCTGGATGGAGGCGCGCCTCGCCGAAGCCACTCCCTGGCTGGCGGAGCACCTCGTCGGCTGGGGCATCGAGTCGCCGTGGCTTTTGGCCCACGGGGTCACGATCGCGGCCGCGTACCTCGTGGCCAAGGCGCTGATGCCGGCGCGCATCGCCCTGGTGGCGGCGCTCCTGCCGTGGATCGCCCGGCGCCGTTCGCGGTGATCCTCGCGCTCTTCCTCGGCTGCGAGTCGGCCGCGGAGCGCAACGCCCGCTGCACCGCGCCGCTGTCCGAGCTGGTGCACTGGCGCGTCGCCAGCGAGGGTCGCGCGGAGCCGCTCGACTACACCCGGCCGAACGAATGGCCGCCCCGGCTGCCCGCGGCGGAGCTCGCCCGGGTGGAGCGCGAGCACGTGGAGGCGGCGTTGGCGAAGCTGCGCCCGCTGGAGGGCTGCGAGGAGGTCTGGCGGATGATCACCTGGTCTCCCCCCGACAATCCGGCCGCCCGCCTCCGCGACGAAGCCGTGCGCCAGGCGATGGGCTACCCGACGGTGGCCTACGACGTCGTGGCGATCGGCGGCGCAGGGGTCACCACCGACGGCCGCAAGCCAGGGGAGAAGTAGGTCCATCTGGGCGATCGGCGGATCACGGTCCGCTCGACGGGCGGGGGTTGGCTGCCGATCGCGGCGCCGCGGGGGCGGCGATTTGGAGGAGGGCGGGGGGACCACGGCGACGATACCGTTACGGAGCCGGCCCGGTCGCGGGTCCAACGCGCGGAGTCCGCTCATGCTCGCCTTCCTGCTCCTCGCCTGCGCTCCCGCCCAAGACGACACCGCCGCCGCCGTTCCGGCGGAGGAAGACACCGCCTCGGACCCGGTCTCCGGCGGCGCTGAGGCCGATGGGGTCTACGCCCGCGACGTGCTCCACGAGATCGTGATCACCCTCGCGCCGGCCGATTGGGACACGCTCCGCTTCCAGACCCGCTCGTTTTATTCCCTGCTCAGCGAAGGGTGCATGGAGGGGCCCTGGGAGAGCCCGTACACGTACGTCTCCGCCGAGGCCACCGTGGACGGCGAGGCGCTCGGCGAGATCGGCCTCCGCAAAAAGGGGCTCATCGGCTCGCTCTCCACCACCCGTCCGAGCCTCAAGATCGACGTCGACCACTACCAGGACGGCGCCCGTTACCACGGCCTGGAGAAGCTCGTCCTCAACAACAACAACCAGGACCCCGGCCGGCTCCGCACCTGCCTCGCCCACGACTTCTTCGCCGACGCCGGCCTCGTCGCGCCGCGCTGCGCGATGGCGCACGTGACCGTCAACGGGGAAGACCTCGGCATCTACAGCCAGACCGAGAACCTCGACGAAGACCTCGTGGCCCGCCGCCTCGGAGCGGAGCCGCCCGCAATGTACGAGGGCACGCTGAGCGACTTCCGCGAAGGCTGGACCGACACGTTCGACCCCGAGACCGGCGCCAGCGACGGCCACGAGCTCCATGCGGTCGTCGATGCCCTCGCCGCCCCCGACGACGAGGTGCTCGCCGCGCTCGACCAGGTGGTGGACCTCGACGCGTTCTACACCTTCTGGGCGGCGGAGTCGCTCGCCGGGCATTGGGACGGGTACAACGCCAACACCAACAACTTCTACACCTACGCCGCGCCGTCGGACGGCCGCCTCCGCTTCATCGCCAGCGGGCCGGACTCCGCGTTCGACTCCCGGGAGCCGTTCGGCGCCGGCCAGCCGATCTGGGTGGCCGAAGGCAGCGCCCTCTCCAACCGCCTCCTCCGTCTCCCCGAAGCGAAGTCCGCCTACGAGGCGGAGCTCGAGCGCCTCCTCGACGACGTCTGGGACGAAGACGGCCGCCTCGCCGAGCTCGACGCGCTCGCCGACGTCGTCAGCCCCGTGGACGACGCGGACGTCCGCGCCGGGATTGCCGCCACGCGCTCGGTGATGGCCCACCGCGCCTCCGACGTCGCCGCCTCGATGGGCACCCGCGTGGACGTGCCCGAGCTCCGCGGCTGGCCCTGCTTCACCACGATCGGCCACGCGGTCGTGCAGTTCTCCACCACCTACGCCAGCTACCCGGACGGCGACGTGTGGGGCGGCGGCGCCGCGACCACCGACTACGTGTTCAACGACGTGGCCTACCCCTCGACCGGCAACGGCGTCTCCATCGGCGAATACGGCGACGGGCGCCTGTTCTGGCTCACGATCAGCGAGGTTGCCCCCGGCACGTACGTCGCCCCGTACGTCATCTTCTGGCCCGACCAGCTCGTCGCCGGGGTGCCGATCCGCGTGGACGGCGAGTCCGCCGAAGGCGCAGTCCTGTACCTGGACGACACCACCGGCGGGAACTTCCAGACCATCGCGTACCTGGGTGGCCCGAGCCTCACGTTCTCCACCGTCGGCGACACCCCGGGGGCCCCGGTCACTGGCACGTTGGACATGGACGTGCTCGGCAGCGCCGGCTGACGATCAGCGCCCCCAAGCCCGCAAGAACGCCTCCAGGTGTGCAGGCAAGAACGCCCCCACGTCCAGCGGTCGACACCGTTCCCCGCCCAGCTCCGCCTGGTGGAGGAGCACCACCAGGATCGGCGCGAGGAGCTGCAGGGCGATGAGCCGCGGCGGCGCGTCGCGGAGCTCACCGCGCTCGATGTGCACCGCCACACGCGCTTCGAGCGCCTGCTGCACGGGCTCCAGCAGGTCGTCGAGGTAGGCGGGCCCGAGCCGATCGGAGCCCAGGCCCGCCGCCAGGCCGGCGGCCTGCATCGGGCCCACCCCGAAGTGGCGCCACCCGGCGACGAACATCTCCGACCACATCCGCAGCGACTCCGCCACCGGCAGGGCCCCCGGGTCGCGGGTGAGCGCCAGCCACGGTCCGCCCGACGCCCCCAACGACGCCATCGCCGCCGTGAGCGCCCCGTCACGGTCGACGAAGTAATGGCGGAGCGTGGGCACGCTGACCCCCGCGCACTCGGCGAGCTCCCGGAAGCTGGCGCCCGGGCCGCCCGCCGCGATCAGCCGCTTCGCCAGCGCCGACGCCAGCGAGGCGCGAGTGGCGTCATAGTCGGCGTTGCGGCTTCCGGCAGTGCGGCTCACGGGGGTCCCGATATCGTATTGCATATAGCACACGAAACCGGACGGGGGAAGCGGGGCCGGAGTGTGAACCCCGGCTCACAATCTGAATGACACCTCACGAGACGGACGCCCCGCGGCGTTCGCGGCCTGGACCGCGCCTACGTCGGCGCGCCGCCCGGACCACGTGGGCGGTACTTCGGCAGGTCGAGCCCGGGGTTCACCGGCGCCGCGGGCGCCGTGGGCGCGGGGGTGTAGACCGGGGCGCCCGGCGCCGGCGCGGGCACCTCTACCGACCAGTCCCCCGCTTTCACCGGCCCCGCCGGCCGCCCCGGCCACGCTCCCCCGGCCGCCCGCGTGGTCCCATCGACCCGCAGCTCCAGCCGCACCGGCGGCGACTCCCCGGCCAGGGTCGGGGCTTCGTCCGCCCGGCCGATCGCCCAGGCCACCTCGGCGAGCCGCCCGGCGGCCCACGCCCCATCCGGCGTCGCGAGCGTTCCGGGGAGCGGGAACACCGTCGGCAGCTCCTCCGGCAGGGACGGGTCCCACGTCGACGGGGCCTCCACCGCGATCGCCACCGGCGCCGCGGGGATCGACCGGTCCACCGGAGTGGTGGTGCGGAGGGTGAGCGCGAGGTCGAAGGTGCAGGGGCCGATCGCGCGAAAGTGAAGGTCCGCCCGGCGGCTCTGCACCCCGGCCTCCAGGTGGGTCTCCTCCACCACGCTCTCCAGGCGCAGGCAGCCCGGCGTGGCCGCGGGCCGCTCCAGCTCCAGGCCCACCTCAGGTGCCGAGGCCATCGTGACCTCCACCACCACATCGCTGCCCACGAAGACCGAGCCCGCCGGCCCGACGACCTGGATCAACGCCGGCGTCGGCGGGAGCACCGCAGCGAACGGCTCGGTGCCGAGCACCGGGAGGAAGTCGGGATCGATCGCGGCCTGGTACGGAGAGGCCGCGCCGAGGGTGATCGCGCGGCGGAGGTCCTCGGCCGCCGCGTCGGGGTGACCGAGGCGCACCCGCCAGGCCGCCCGGTTGTACCAGACCAATCCAGCGTCGGGATGCTCGCGGAGCACGTCGGTCGCGAGCGCTTCGGCGGCCGCCACGTCGCCCCCTTCGGCTCGAGCGCGCGCCTCCCAGAGCGCGAGCACGGGGCTCTCGGGGTCGCCCTTGCGCGCCGCGGCGAACGCCTCGATCGCCTCGTCGGGGTGTCCGGCGTCGAGCGCCGCCTTGCCGCGCGTGTACGCGTCGAGCGCGGTCTTCAAGGGCGCGAGCTGCTCGTCGGCACAGGCGAGGAAGAGCAGGATCATGCGCGGATCGCCCCGACCTGCCGCTCCAGGTCGCCGCGGCGGTGGGAGTACCAGCCCTCGCCGCAGCGGGTGCACCCGCCGACGACCTCCGCCGGGATTCCCAGCTCCGCGAGGATGGCAGCGTTGGCGATCGCCAGGTCCACGTGCCGGCCCGCAAGCCAGCTCCGCCCCGGCGCCACCGCGCCCACGCCCTCGATGACCTCGTCGCCCACCTCGTAGCAGCACCCGCGGATGGACGGCCCCACGGCCGCCCGCAGCGCGCCCACCTCGCACGCGCACGCCTCGGCCAGCGCGCGCGCCCCGACCCGCACGATGTCCCCCGCGGTGCCGCGCCAGCCAGCGTGCACCGCCGCGACTCCGCCGGGACCGGCGAGCAGCACCGGCACACAGTCGGCGACCCGCACCGCGATCACCATCCCCGGGGTGGTGCACACCAGCCCGTCCGCCTCGGGCACGTCGCCCGCCGCGAGCGTCTCCGCGAGCGCCTCCGCGAGCGCCTCCGCGCGCAGCACCCGGGCGCTGTGAACCTGCTGAACCGTGCGCAGCGCGCCGTGCCCACCCAGCCGCGTCACGAGCGCGGCCTGGCCCGCGTACTCGGTGCGACGGAGGTCTCCCTCGGCGCGGCCGGTGAAGCCGTGGGCGAGGTCAGAGAGCACCGGGGCGCGCAGCATGGGAAGGGCTTATCGGGCCGTGCTACTCTGTGCGGGATGTCGATCGTCGCGCTCAGCCTCCTCGCCTGCGGAACCGGTGCCACGGCCGACAGCGGGCCCGTCGCCGACTACCAGCTCCACCTCACGCCCCTGGTCCCGCTCGACCAGAACCCGCTCGAATCCGTAGATCGGATCGATCTGCTGCTCGACTCCGGCGTGGGCGACCCGCTGCGGGTCACGCTCGACGCGCCGGCCTCCGGCTCCTCGGCCGAGGCGACGGACCTCCCCGCGCTCGAGGGCACGCGGGTGATCGTCGAGGGCTACTCCGGCGGCGAGCTGGTGGCGTGGGGGCGTTCCGCGCCGCTCACGGCCCAAAACGGCGAGGTCGAGGCCACCGTCTTCGTGAGCAGCCCCGAGACCCTCGGCCAGCTCGGCGGCCTCGCCGCGCCGGGCGCGTACGGCGCGGGCGTCACGCTCGGCTCGGGCCGCTTCGTCTATATGGGCGGCGTCACCAACAAGGGCGGCGCGGCGGTCTACGGCGTGGACACCGTGTCGCTGCTGGATCTCGACGCGCCGACCGAAGGCCTCGCCTTCGCCGAGGTCGGCACGATGCCCGAGTACCTCGACGCGGAGGGCGACACCCAGACGCGGCGTACCCACTTCACGGCGACCCCGCTCACGGCCGGGGACGCCGGGCAGGTGCTCATCGTCGGCGGCTCGCCGACGCTCCCCTACGGCAACTCCACCCAGATCACCTCCGACGTGCGGCTCTTCGACCCGGAGACGCTCACCTTCGGGGATGCGCTCCCCAGCAAGGACCAGCTCGCGACCACGCGGGCGGGCCACGTGGCGATCGCCAACCAGCAGGGCGGAGTCTTGGTGTGGGGCGGCTTCTCCCGGGCCAGCTCCGGGAGCATCTCGCTGCAGCGAGGCGGCGAGCTGTATGATCCGGTCGCCCGGGGCTTCGACACGGTGGAAGGCACGACGGGCGCCATCGGCGTCGCCGTGGGGGACCTCGCGGAGGACGGATCGCTGGTGGCCGGCGGGGTCGACCTCACCGACGACCGGCCCTCCCTCTGGTACGTGTCGGACGCGTGCGTGATCATCTCGCTGCGCGGGGACAGCTCCACCTGCTCCGGCATGGAGGCCGTCGCCGCCCAGGCCATGGTCGGCCTCTCCGACGGCGACGTGATGAGCTTCGGCGGGGTCCAGCCGAACGGCTCCCTCGACCAGACGGCGTCCACCGCGGCGGTCAAGACCGTCTGGCGGTACCGCAAGGCCTCCGGGACGTGGGACGAGGTGGGCAAGATGGAGCTCGCCCGAGCCGGTCACACCGCCGTGCGGCTGGACGATCAGTTCGTCCTCCTCGCTGGCGGCTCGACGACCTGGGGTCCGTTCGTGACCGACGACACCGCGCTGTCCTGCGTGGAGGTCTACGACACGGTCAACAACACGTCGACCATGGTGGGGACCTGTACTGCGGAGGACGTCGCGGGGGGCATGCCCTCCCGGGCGCTCGCCCCGACCGCGTGGTTCGATCCCGACCTCGGCGTGCTCCTCGCCGGCGGGCTCGACGGCGTCAACGACGCGGTGTCCACGGCGAGCTTCTACCCGATCGCGCGGTAGCTCCCGGCGAAGAACAGCGGCGAGGGTGGGCTCACCTCCCGGTGGCGCAGGCCCGTCGCGAGCCCAAAGTGGGCCAGCCCGGACAGGCATCGGCGGTCGAGGTGCCGCCGAAGTGCCGGCGACGGATCAGCCCCCCGCGCCGAGGACCTCCCAGCGGCCACGCCCCGGGGGGCGTTGCGGGGGGCCGGAGGCCCCCCGCCCCAAGATCAACGCCAGGAGATGGCGGACCCTGCGCGCCTCAGAACGCTTCGACGATGACCGCGATGCCCTGGCCGCCGCCGATGCACGCGCTGCCGAGCCCGTACTTCTGGCCGCGCCGACGCAGCTCGTGGATGAGCGTGCCGGTGATGCGGGCGCCGGACGCGCCGAGCGGGTGGCCGAGCGCGATCGCGCCGCCGTTGACGTTGGTGATGCTGCGGTCGAGGCCGAGCTCACGCTCCACCGCGAGGTACTGCGGGGCGAAGGCTTCGTTGATCTCCACGAGCGCCATGTCGGCGAGCGAGAGGCCGGTCTGGGCGAAGGCCTTGCGGCTCGCGGGGGCCGGGCCGATGCCCATGATGGTGGGATCGCAGCCGCTCACGCCCCAACCGACGAGGCGGGCGATGGGCTGGAGGCCCTTCTTCTCGGCCCACTTCGCGTCGGCCACCACGAGGGATGCGGCGCCGTCGCAGATGCCGGAGGCGTTGCCGGCGCTGATGAGGCCGTCCTTCTTGAAGTAGGGCGGGAGCTTGGCGAGGGTGGCCATGTCGGTGGCGCGGGGGTGCTCGTCGACCTTGAACTCGATGTCGCCCTTCTTGCTCTTGAGCACGAAGGGGATGATCTCGGCGTCGAACTTGCCGGCGGCGTTGGCGGCCTGCCAGCGCGCCTGGCTGGCGCACGCCACCTCATCCACCTCTTCGCGCTTGAGCCCGTACTGGTCGCCGAGCTTCTCCGCCGTCTGCGCCATGGCGAGGCCGGTGAGGGTGTCGGTGAGGCACTCCCAGAGGAGGTCCTTCATGACGGGCGGGCGGCCGAACTTGGCGCCGCCGTCCCGCATCCCGTGGATGACGTGGGGGGCCATGCTCATCGCTTCGGTGCCGCCGCAGAGCACCGCGTTGGCCTGGCCGGTGAGGATCTCCATCGCGCCGTTGACCACGGACTGGAAGCCGGAGCCGCACAGCCGCTGGACGACGTAGGCCGGGGTGGCCTGGGGCAGGCCAGCCTTCAGGGCGATGTGGCGGGCGCCGTAGATCGCGTCGTTGCTGGTCTGGAGCACGTTGCCGTAGATGACGTGATCGATGTCGTCCACCGTGAGGCCCGCGCGCTCGATCGCGGCCTTCGCCGTGGGGACGGCGAGATCGTTGGCGTTGATGTCCTTGAGGGCGCCGCCCTGGGCGCCGAAGGCGGTGCGGCAGGCGGAGAGGATGACGATGTCGCGCGAGAGGGCCATGAGAGGACTCCGAGGTGCGCCCCGTTATCAAGGTGTGTCGGCGGCCGCCGCGATCACGCTCACCCGGCGAGGACGCTGCGCCGGAGGAGCGGGGCTCAGCGAGGCCAGCGGGGCTGGCTGCACGGGTTCGCTTCCTGCCCGTCGCGGCGAAGATTAGGAGGAGGACCGATGCCCTCCTCCTCCGCGTCCGCGCCCGCCTCCGTCCGTGTCCCCGAAGGCGCCCGCTGGGCGTGCCACGAGTGCGGCGCATGCTGTCGACTGTTCCAGCTCGGCCCGGTGGAGCCGGCGATCGTCGAGGGCCTGCGGGCGCGGGACGTCGGCGCGGCCTGGGCGCCGGCGGCTGCTGGCTTCGTGGAAGCCCGGCCGACCCCCGAAGGCACCGCCTGGTACCTCAAGAAGGTCGACGGCGCGTGCGTCTTCCTCCAGCCCGACAACCGCTGCGCGGTGCACCGGCTCTACGGGGCCGAGGCCAAGCCGGCGTTCTGCCGGGAGTTCCCCTTCCACCTCGTCGAGGACGACCTGGGGCTCGCGCTGGTCGCCCGCGGCGAGTGTGCGGGGTTCTTCGAGAGCAGCCGCACCGGCGCCCCGATGGAGGACTACGCCGCGGAGGTGCTCGCCCTGCCCCACCCGCGCGGCATTCCGCGGTTCGCGCCGGAGAAGGTCACGATCGTCGCGGGCCTGGAGGTGGAGCGTGCGCGCTGGATGGAGCTGGAGGCGGCGCTCCTCGTGAAGCTGAACGCCGGCGAGGGGCCGAGCGCCCAGCCGGAGGCGCTGGTCGCCCTGTCGCGGACCCACCTGTTCTCCGGGTGCGGCGTGCGCGGCCCCGCGGCGGACCCGGCCCGCCTCCGCGGCGCCATCGGCGCCCTCCTCCAGGCGATCGGCATGGTGCTCGACCACGTCCTGTCCACCGAGACCGGCGCGCCGCCCGCCGAGCGCCGGTTCACGGCGGAGCTCCGCGAGGCGCTCCGCCGCGCCGAGTCCCGCCTGGCGGCTCCCCTCCCCCCGCTCGACGCCGACGCGGCCCGCCACGCCAACCTCCTCCTCCGCTCGGCCATCCTCAGCAAGGGCTTCCAGTCGGTCGGGGGCGTCGGCCCGGGGCTGGGGCTGTTCCTGTTCAACACGCGGGTGGCGCAGCTGGCGGCGGAGACGAACGCCGAGGGGGTCATCACCCCGGCTGCCTTCAGCGCGATCTACGCCGCGTTCGTGCGCCTCACCCTCAATGCGACGCTACAGCGGGTGCTCCTGAGCGCGAGGCCGGCGCTGGTGGACGGGTTCGTGCACGCCGCGGGCTGAGGCGTCGCGCCAACCGCCTGCGGCCCGCCGCGCCGCCGCGCTACGTTCCGCCCATGGCCGACCGCCGCCCCCAGCTCCCCGAGTCGTGGCTCGCCGTGCTCGGCGACGAGTTCGCGAAGCCCTACATGGCCGAGCTCCGCGCGTTCCTCCTCGAAGAGAAGAAAGAGGCGCCGGTCTTCCCGCCCGGCCCCGAGATCTTCGCCGCGTTCGACCACACCCCCTTCGACAAGGTGCGGGTGGTGGTGCTCGGGCAGGACCCGTACCATGGCCCCGGGCAGGCCCACGGGCTCTCGTTCTCGGTTCGTCGCGGCGTGCGCCCGCCGCCTTCCCTGGTGAACATCTACAAGGAGCTCGAGGCCGACCTCGGCATCCCGCCCGCCGCCCACGGAGAGCTCACGGCGTGGGCCGACCGCGGCGTGCTGATGCTCAACGCCACGCTCACCGTGCGTGCCCGCACGCCGAACTCCCACCGCGGCCACGGCTGGGAGACGTTCACCGACCGCGTCGTCCAGGAGCTCGCCCGCGGCCGGGAGGGGCTCGCGTTCGTGCTGTGGGGGGCGTCCGCGGCGCAGAAGGCCGCGCAGATCGACCTGAGCCGGCACTTCGTGGTGCGCAGCCCCCACCCCTCCCCCTACTCGGCGAACGCCGGCTTCTTCGGGAGCCGGCCGTTCTCCGCCATCAACCGCTACCTCGAAGGCCGCGGCGAGCCGCCCGTCGACTGGCGCTTGCCTCCCTAGGCGATCCCTGGGATACAATCCCCGAAGATGACCCAAGAGACGCCGCTCCCCCCCGCGGTCGAGGCCACGTTCGGCCGCGTGTGGACCCAACCGCAGCTCGCCAGCGCCGAGGCGTCCGATGCCTCCGTGCGCCAGCAGGCACCCCCGCCGGGCAGCGTGGTGCCGCGCGGGCTGCTCGTCGGGCCCGGCGGCGAGCTGGAGGCCCTGGAGCTCCTCGGGCAAGGCGGCATGGGCACGGTCCACGCGGCCCGCGACCGCGTGCTCGACCGGGTGGTGGCGCTCAAGCGACCGAAGGGCGACGGCTCCGCCAACGCCGCGCTGATCGCCGAGGCCCGGACGCTCGCCCGGATGGACCATCCCAACGTGGTGCCCGTGCACGCCCTCGGCGTGGACGAAGCCGGCGACCCCGCGGTGGTGATGAAGCGGATCCAGGGCCGCCGTTGGACCGACCTCGCCAAGGAGGCGCCCGACCTGGAGCGGGACGTCGAGGTCGCGCTGGAGGTCACCGACGCGCTGCGCTTCGCCCACGCCCGGGGCGTGCTCCACCGTGATCTGAAGCCCGACAACGTGATGGTCGGAGAATTCGGCGAGGTGTACCTGATGGACTGGGGGTGTGCCTGCCCCCTGGAGGGCGCGGTCACGGCCTCCGTCTGCGGCACGCCCGCGTACATGGCGCCGGAGATGCTCGAGCCGGGCGCCGCCATCGGCCCGGCCACCGACGTTTTCCTGCTTGGCGCCACGCTCCACCGGGTGCTCACGGGTCGGCCGCGGCACGCCGGCCGCGACCTCCGGGAGATCCTCGCCACGGCGTGGCGCTGCCCGCCGGCGGAGTACCCGGCGCCCTTCCCGCACGAGCTCGGGGTGATCCTCAACCGCGCCTGCGCACGCGCCGCCGCCGACCGCTACCCCTCGATCGAGGCGTTCGCCGCCGCCCTCCGCGCCTTCCGCGGCCACCGCGAAGCCGCCGCCCTCGCCGACGCGAGCCTCGCCACCCTGCCCGCGCTCGACGCCGCCATGGCCGCCCGCGATCCCCGGGCCGACACGATCTTCGCCGAGCTCCGCCTGGGTGTACACACCGCGCTCCGCGGCTGGCCGGAGCACCCCCACGCCGCAGGCGACCTCGCGGCGGCCACGGAGCGGTTCATCGCCTGGAAGCTCGATCTGGGCGAGCCCGCCGCGGCGGAGGCGGCGCTCGGCGAGCTCCCCCCGGCCACGCGAGCGATCTGGGCCGCCCGCGTCGCCGAGGTGCGCGAGGCCCAGCGGCTCCGGGAGGCCGAAGCGCGGGCGAACGACCTGGGCATCGCGGCGCGGGAGCGCACCCGCGCCGCCTGGATCATCGTGATCTCCACCTTGGTGCTCGTACCGGTGGCCGTGGCCCTCCGCGGCACCAAGACGTTCACCCCCACCGACGTCCTGGTGTCGGGGCTGGTGAGCCTTGGCCTCGTCGCGCTGGCGGTTGTCCCGTTCCGGAGGGCGCTGCTGGCGAACCGGGCGAGCCGCACCCTCATCCTCGGCATCGTCGTGCTGGTGAGCACGGCGGCGGTCCACCGGGTGCTCGCCTGGCTGGCCGCCGATCCCGCCTCGGACACCCTCCGCAGCGAGTCGGCGTTCATGTTCGGCGGCTTGTCCATCCTCGCGCTCGGCGGCGAGTCCGGGATGGCGATCGCAGGCCTGCCCTACCTCGCGGCGGCGGTCGCGATGGTCTTCCAGCCTGACCTCGCGGGGTTCTTGTTCCCCTTCGCGGCGCTGCCCTCGGCGGCGATCACGCTGATGGTCTTCCGGCGGCGGGTGCGGGCCGGCTGAACGCGAACGCCGCCCCGGCCGAGGTGCCGCTCAAGAGGCGGGGCCCCGGGGCCGCGGGAGCGGCCGGCGTTCGGTGCCCGCGACGCGCTGCCCGTGCAAAGAAAAACGGGACCCCGATCGCGGCTCCTGCGCGACGCAGGCTCATCCGCGCCGGGGAGGAGACCCGGCCGCCGCCCTCCGACGCGCGACTCGACCGGCACCGCCTTTCGTCCCTTCCGCGCGTCGCCGTCGCCGCCCGCCAACCCCAAAAACACCGCGGCCCGACGGGGGACCGTCGGGCCGGGTGATGAGCTTCGGCTTGCGCCGAGGCGGACTAGCCGCGCTCGACCTTCTCGAGGGCGAGCTCGATCTTCTCGATCGCCATCGCGGAGGAGTCGGCGTTCATGTCGGGGACGTTCCACTTGCAGGGCCAGGCTTCGAAGAAGTTGTAGCGGGCCACTTCGGTGGCGCCGTCCTGGTCGAGGACGATGATCGAGCCGGAGCGGCGGTCGATCTTGCCGTCTTCGATGTTCTTGCGCCACTGCCAGAGGTCGTCGGTCGCGGTGTAGCCGCGCTCGAGGACGATGTTGCTGTAGGTGGTGCGGCCCGGCTTCTTGCGGACGATCTTGTCGTTGCCCTGCTTGAACTCGACCACTTCGGTCTGGCTGTCCATGCCGGAGACGGACTTGAAGCCGCCGACGATGATCTTGTTGTCGTTGATGATCCCCTGGATCTCCAGGAGGAAGTGGTAGTTACCAAACAGTTCTTCGGTAGGCATGTTGCTTTCTCCTTGAGATCCGACCGTGGAGGCACCAGGCGGAGCGGTTGAATCGTCAGGCTCTTTCCCCGGAGGGAGCCACCACCTGCCGACCTTTGCAGTCTCTCCCGCGCGCCCCCCCGGGTCAAGCCGCCGACGATCTTTTTTTCGTGGAGGTGCGGGCGCAGCAAGCGCCGTTCCCGGCCCCGCCGCCTCCCGCCGCCCGGGCTACGTTGCCGGGCCGAGGAGCCCATGCCGATCATCCCCGCCGACGTCGCCCACTCCCTCGGGGTTCGCCCCGAGGTCCACGCCGCCGCCGAGGCCGCGCTCAACCGCTGGCTCACCGAGCCCGCGTTCGCGGACTATCGCCCGCTTGTGCAGGCGCTCGTCGCCGCCGAGAAGTGGAACCTGCTCATCGACAGCTTCTGGCAGGTGATGCCCTTCGGCACCGGCGGCCGGCGCGGCACCGTGGGCGTGGGCCCCAACCGCTTCAACCCGTGGAGCCTCGCCGCGAGCGTGCAGGGCCACGTGATGTTCCTCCGCAAGCGCCTCGGGGATCGGCCGCTCCATGTGGTCATCGCCTACGACGTGCGCTGCTTCCGGGACGCGGGCGGCGTCTTCCCCGCCGGGCTGAAGAACCCGCTCTACGGGCTCTCCAGCCGGGACTTCGCGGAGATCGCCGCGGGCGTGTACGCGGCCAACGGCGTCGCCACGATCCTCCTCCCCCCGGGCTCCACGACGTTCATCTCCACGCCTGAGCTGAGCTTCGCCATCCGCCACCTCGGCGCCGACGCGGGGCTCAACGTCTCGGCCTCCCACAACCCGCCCGACGACAACGGCGGCAAGTTCTACAACGCCCTCGGCGGGCAGGAAGTGCCGCCGGACGACGAGTTGATGGCCACCGAGGTGGACCGGGTGGTGGACATCAACCGCACGTCCTTCGCCGACGCCCGCGCCCAGGGCTGGGTCACCGACTACGCGGACTCCGTTCACGACGCCTACGTGGCGCTGAACCTGCGCACCTCGCTCACCGCCTCCCGCTCCGCGCGCATCGTCTTCACCGCGCTGCACGGCACGGGGGACACCAGCGCGCTGGCGGTGCTCCGGAGCGCCGGGTTCGACGCCGAGCTCGAGCCCACCCAGGCCAGCCACGACGGCGCCTTCCCCGAGGTGCCGTTCCGTACGCCGAACCCCGAGGTTCCCCAGTCGATGGACCGCGCGGTCGCCCTCGCCAGGGCCCACGGCGCCGACCTGGTCATGGCCTGCGATCCCGACGCCGACCGTATCGGCCTCGTCGCCCGCGAAGCCGACGGGAGCTGGCGGTTCTTCACCGGCAACGAGATCGCCGCGCTGGTCACCGAGCACCGACTGGTGAACGGGAAGTTCGCCAGGCCAATCGTGATGAAGACCGAGGTCACCAGCGAGCTGGTGAGCCGGGTGGCGAAGCGCCACGGCGCCCAGGTGGTGGGCGAGCTGATGGTGGGCTTCAAGTACATCGGGGACGGGCTCAAGCAGCTCGAATCGAACGGCACCTTTGCTGGAGCGGTGGGGACCCCGGACGACTTCGTCATCGGCGTGGAGGAGAGCCACGGCGTGCTCGTGACGCCCCACCTGCGCGACAAGGACGCGGCGGGCGCGGCGCTCGCGCTCGCGGAGATGGCGTCGATCGAGAAGGATCACGGCCGCACCCTCGGCGATGCGCTGCGGGGCCTCTGGGCGCGGGAGGGCTACGTGGTCAACCGGCTGGTGAGCACGGTGATGCGCGGGGCCACCGGCAAGGCGAAGATCGAGCGCATCCAGGCCGCGCTCCGGGCCGATCCGCCGAGCGAGATCGCCGGCTTCGCGGTCACGAACTTCGCCGATCGCCAGGACCCCGCCGGCCCGCTCGGGCCGATCCGCTCCGGCACCGACTCCGCCAGCCGCGACGTGCTCGTCTTCCGCTGCGGCGAGGGCAACCGCGTGCTGCTCCGCCCCTCGGGCACCGAGCCGAAGAACAAGGTCTACGTGGAGGTCATCGGCGCGCCCGGCGAGGCCCCCGCGAGCGTGGACGCCCGCGCCGAGCGCCTCGCCCTCGGCTTCGCGGCCCAGATGCTCGCTCGCGCCGGCATCGCCCTCCCGGAGTGGGCGCTGCGGGTGAGCGACCTCGTGGCGATCGAGCAGAAGCAGGAGTTCGCCGAGCGCATCCTCCCCGAGGTGCGTTCGCGGCTGGCCGCCGGCACGTCCGCGCGTGATCCCGAGCTTCGCACCTGGCTCGACACCGCGCTCAAGCCCTTCGGCAAGGACCCCCGCGGGCTGGTGGCGCCGGCCATCCGGGCGTGGGCCGCCGGCGGCGCGGCGGATGCGGCCTCGGTGACCGAGGTCTTTTTCCAAGGTTGATCTGGGCGATGGCGTGGGCCCATCCTGGACGTGGGCAGGGTCCGCACGCCATCGCGGCGCCTCCGAACGCCCGGACGGGCTACGATGCGCCCGTGCTGCGGGTGCGCCGGTGATCGTCGCCTTCTGGATGTCGTCTGCCTGGGCGGGCGAGGTCACCCTCTGGCACGCCTGGCGCGGCGAAGAGAAGGTGGCGCTGGATCAGGCGGTCGGCACCTGGAACACCGCCCACCCCGACACGACCGTGCTCCCGGTCTTCGTGCCCTACGAGGGGCTCGCCCAGAAGATCGACGCCGCAGTGCCCCACGGCAACGGCCCCGACCTCTTCGTCTTCGCCCACGAGCGCGTCGCAGACTGGGCCACCGGCGGCATCGTGCGCGCCGTGGAGCCCGACGCCGGCACGCTCCCCGTCGGCGTCGAGGCGCTCACCTGGGACGGGAAGGTGTGGGGCTGGCCCCTCGCCGCGAAGTCCCTGGCGTTGTTCCGGAACACCACCCTGGTGCCCACCGCCCCGACCACCACCGACGAGCTGGTGTCGGTCGGCCGCGTCCAGACCCACGACGACCACTACGGCCTCGCCTGGGAGACCGCCAGCGCCTACCAGGTCGCCCCGTGGATGCACGGCTTCGGCGGCGGCGTCTTCGCCGGCGATCACGTGGCGCTGGACCGCCCCGAGAACGGCCTCGCGTTCGCGTTCGTGCAGGAGCTCGGCAAGCTCGGCCCGGCGGACCCCAACGGCGCCCTCGTCACGCAGCTCTTCAACGAGGGCCGGGCGGCGATGGTGGTGAACGGCCCGTGGTTCCTCGGGGAGATCGACGCGAAGGTGCCCTACGCGGTCTCGCCGCTCCCCACCGTGAGCGCCACCGGGAAGCCCGCGGCGCCGTACGTCACGGTGGAGGCGCTGTACCTCGCCCGCGACAACCCCGACGCCGCGGCGTTCGCCGCCTGGTTCGCGGGGGCGGAGGGCGCGAAGGTGCGCCAGGACGTCGGTCGGCAGGTCGTCGCCCGCACGGACATGCCCCCGCGCCTCGCCGACGGCACCTGCGTAGACGCCGTCACCGGCGCCGACTGCCGCACGCCCGACCCGGTGGCCCAGGCGTTCCGGGCGCAGCTCGAAGCGGGCGTGCCGATGCCCACGCGGCCGGAGATGGCCCGCACCTGGGAGCCGCTCGCCCGCGCGTTGCGTCGCCTCTCCCGCGGCGCCACGTCCCCCGAGGCGGCCGCCGCCGAGGCCCAGACCGACTACACCATCGTCTCCCGCCCCGCGCCCGACCCCGCCGCCCCCACGCCCTGGCTCATCGGGCTGGGCGTCGTCGCCGTCGGCGCCCTGGCCTGGGTCTTCCGGGAGGCGCGAAAGGTGCCGCTCCGCCCCTGGGTGTGGGTGCTCCCCTGGATCCTCCCCGCCTTCGCCGCGATGACGCTCCTGGTGATGGTCCCCTTCGTGGTCGGCGCCACCGTCGCCTTCTTCGAGACCGACGGGCGCACCTGGAGCTTCGTCGGCCTCGCCCACTTCTGGGACATCCTCCTCGCCCGCGACTTCCCGATCACCTCCCCGCTCTCCTTCTGGAGCACGTTGGTGGTGACCGTGGGCTGGACCGTCGCCAACCTCGTGCTGCACGTGGGCATCGGGGTGGCGCTGGCGATGCTCCTGCGGGAGCCGTGGGTGAAGATGCGGGGCGTGTTCCGGGCCGCGCTGATCCTCCCGTGGGCGGTGCCGTCGTACATCACGGCGCTCATCTGGAAGGGCATGTTCCACCGGCAGTTCGGGATGATCAACGCGATCCTCGTCGCGGTGGGCGCGGAGCCGGTCTCCTGGTTCGGCAGCTTCGCCACGGCCTTCGCGGCGAACCTCACCACCAACACGTGGCTCGGCTTCCCGTTCATGATGGTGGTCACCCTCGGCGCGCTCTCGTCGATCCCCCGCGAGCTCGAAGAAGCCGCGGAGGTGGACGGCGCCGGCTGGTGGGACCGCTTCCGCCACGTCACCCTGCCGCTCTTGAAGCCTGCGCTGCTCCCGGCCACCATCCTCGGCAGCGTGTGGACCTTCAACCAGTTCAACGTCATCTACCTGGTGAGCGCTGGCGAGCCCGACGGCTCCACGGACATCCTGGTGAGCCAGGCGTACCGCTGGGCGTTCACCCGCGGGCACCGCTACGGGTACGCCGCGGCGTACGCGCTGCTCATCTTCGGCGTGCTGGTGCTCTACGGGCGGATCGCGAACCGGCTGGCGGGGAAGAAGGTGGTGTGATTCCGCCCCCTACCCCTCCACCGCCTCCCGACGATTCGCCCGCACCGACGACCAGAACGACAGCCCGATGAACGTGGCGCCGATGAGCCCCGTCACCACCTCGGGGATTTCCATGAGCGTCTGGAGGAACATGATCACCGCCAGCGCGAGGATCGCGTAGAACGCGCCGGTTTCGAGGAAGCGGTACTCGGTGAGGGTGCCCTTGTCGACGAGCATGATCGTGAGGCTCCGCACGAACATGGCGCCGATGCCGAGGCCGATGGCGATGACGAACAGGTTGGTGGTGAGCGCGAAGGCGCCGATCACGCCGTCGAAGCTGAAGGATGCGTCGAGCACCTCCAGGTAGAGGAACGCGGCGAGGCCGCTGCGGGCGGTCACCTCGCTCTTTTCGTCGGAGGCGTCCTCCATGAGCGCGCTCACGCCGTCCACCGCGATGTAGCAGACGAGGCCGAGGATCGCGGCGACGAGGAAGGTGAGGCGCTCCTCGGCGTGCACCTCCATCGAGACCAGCCACACCACCAGCAGCACCACGCCGATCTGTACCGACTCCACGCGGCCCAGCTTCGCGAGCGGGCGTTCCAGCCAGTGGATCCAGTGTTCGTCCTTCTCCACGTCGAGGAAGTGTTTGAGGCCGACCATCCCCAAGAACGCGCCGCCGAACGCCGACACCGAGACGTGCGCGCCCGTGAGGATCGCCGCGTACGTCTTGGGCTCCTGCACCGCGAGGCGCACGGCCTCGACCGGCGAGATCGACGCCACCACCGCCACGATCACCAGGGGGAACACGATGCGCATCCCGAAGACGGCGATCGCGATGCCCCAGGTGATGAACCGGTGGCGCCAGACCGCGTCCATCTCCCCGAGCACCGACGCGTTGACCACGGCGTTGTCGAACGAGAGGCTGACCTCGAGCACGCCGAGGATGGAGACGATGAAGACCGCCTCGGCGAGCCCGGCCAGGGTGCCGGTCTCATGCCAGCCGATGAAGCCGCCGAGCGCGAGGCCGACGACGGTGAGGGCGAGGCTGTTTCCGAAGTACTTGAGCATGGATCCGAGGCGCTGCCGGCCCCCTATTGTCCGGGCGCCGCGGCGGCGAGGGCGGGCGGCGGTGACCCCGACTCCGCCGGGGGTCGACTACGGGTCCTTCGGGTCCTTCCCCCGGTTCCACACCTTGGGGGACGGAGTGAACCGAACCCGCGTGACGTCGAGCTCCAGCGGCTCGAGCTTCCCGACCGAGTAGCCGAGCTCCACGATGCAGCGGAGGGTGAAGCTGCTCAAGAGCGGGAGGCCGAAGTAGAAGCCCTGGCCGGGGTCGGTGATGACCTCGGCGGAGAGCACGCCCCGGGACCGCAAAAGCCGACCGGCGTTCCGCAGGTTGGTGGTGGAGTGGCGGGCGTACGGCTCCAGGAGCACCTGCGCCTCGGCGAGGTGGCGCTCGTGGAGCAGCCACCGCCGCATCTCCCAGCCCTCGTTGAACGGGGTGGGCTCTGGCTCCGACGGATACACGTTGCCGCCGCTGACCAGGATCAGGTCGGCCTCGCCCGCACGCAGCCGGTTCACCGCGTGGTCGAGGCGCCCGGCGGCGGTGGGGTGCAGCCGGATCGGCACCTGCGTGTTCACCGGGGTGTAGCCCGGCACCACGAGCACCTTCGACGTGGGTCGGAGATGCTCGAACGCGGCGGCGTTGGCCGCCTTCAGGTCGATCGGCGCGCCGTCGACGGTGGCGACCGCCGGCGGCGCAAGCGCGTACCGACGGACCGCCACCTACGCCGGGACCGACCCGACGCGCTGGGTGACCCGGCGCACGGGCACCGAGCTGGTGAGGCGCACCTGATCGGCGGCCTTCTCCAGGCGGATGTCGACCTTCTCGCGGTCCACCTCGGCGTACCGGGCGATGACCTCGAGGATCTCGGCGCGCATGGCATCCATCTGGCTCGGCGTGAGGTCCACCTGGTCGTGGACCAGGAGGGCCGCGATGTCGCCGCCTGCCTCGGCTACATCCACCGCCGCGCCTTCAACTTTTCCCACCTCACCCGGCAGGACCGCAGCCCCCTGGACAAGTACTCGCCGGGCTTCTACCTGGTCTTCTGGACGATTGAAGCTCTTTATCGCGAACAGACGGCCGATTGGTTCTTCTTCGGCCCCGGCGACTATGACTACAAGCCGGGCTGTCTCGGCGAACCCTTTCCTGTCTACCGCTACGAACGTCTAAACCCGCTCAACCTCGGCGGCCTGATCAAGCTCTGGAACCGGGGCCGCAAGGAACGGCGCCGCTGGCGCCAAGACCATCTGGACGAGGGCCGGGGCGCCGGCAACGGCTAGGCGGCGAGCCCGGCAAAGGAGCATCCCATGATCCGCTGGAATTGGCATGACCAACCTGTTCCCGAGGCCGTCAGGACCCTTTTCGAGAGGGGGGACTGGCGGGGCGCCGGCTTCCTCATCAAGGAGACCCGGCAGCGCCGGATTTACTACTATCCGCCTGTCGACGGGCAGCCGGGGTTCTACCTCAAAGAGGAGCGTCCGGGGAAGCTGTGGCGCTGGTTCGGGACCCCGGACGAGTCGCCGTCCGAACGCGAGTTCC
>CAIXRH010000043.1 GCA_903921785.1 uncultured Pseudomonadota bacterium | reverse complement strand
TCTGGCGCCCCCTGTGTCCTCGGCTCGCCCCAAAACGCCGAACGGGCCGGAGGTCGCCCCCCGGCCCGCCCGTCTGCGACCGCCGAGGCGGCCGACCGCCTAGTCCCTTCCGCGGAAGAACGTCGGGATGTCGTAGTCTTCGGACCGCAGCGTGTCGAAGCCGCTGGACATGCCGCCCTTACGACCGCCGCCCGAGGGCTGGAGGTTCGCGTTCACGGCCTTGGCGATGCGCACCTCGGCGGGCACCGGGGGCGCGCCGCGCTGACGGGCTTCCTGGAAGCCGGTGGCCACCACGGTGACCCGCACCTCGTCGCCCATGGTCTCGTCGATCACGAGGCCGAAGATGACGTTCTCGTCTTCCGCGGTCTCCTCGGAGACCATCTGCGCCGCCTCGTTGACTTCGTACAGCGACAGGCTGGGGCCGCCGGTGAAGTTGAGGAGGACGCTGGTGGCGCCGGAGATCGACAGATCGTCGAGCAGGGGGGAGCTGATGGCGCGCTGCGCGGCGTCCACCGCGCGGTGCTGCCCGGCGCCCTTGCCCACGCCCATGAGCGCGCGACCCTTGTTGGCCATGATCGTGCGCACGTCGGCGAAGTCGACGTTGATGACGCCCTGGTCGTTGATGAGGTCGCTGATGCCCTTGACGGCCTGGAAGAGCACGTCGTCCGCCATGCCGAAGGCCTCGGTCATGAGCGTACGCTCGGTGCTCATCGCGAGCAGGCGCTGGTTCGGGATGGTGATGAGCGTGTCCACGTTCTGCATCATCGCCTCCATGCCCTCTTCGGCCTGGCGACGGCGACGACGGCCCTCGAAGGCGAACGGGCGGGTGATGACGGCGACGGTGAGCGCGCCGATCTCGCGGGCCACTTCGCAGACCACGGGGGCCGCGCCGGTGCCGGTGCCGCCGCCCATGCCGGCGGTGACGAAGACCATGTCCGCGCCCGCGAGGAGCTCGGCCACCCGATCGCGATCCTCGAGCGCAGCCTCGCGGCCCACCTCGGGGTCGGCGCCGGCGCCGAGGCCCTTGGTGAGCTGGGCGCCGAGCTGGAAGCGGCGGGGGGCGAGGGAGCGCTTGAGGTCCTGCGCGTCGGTGTTCATCGCGATGAACTCGACGCCGTGCAGGCCGGAGCGGACCATGTGGTTCACGGCGTTGCCGCCGCCGCCGCCGACGCCGACGACCTTGATGCGTGCGCCAACGAGCTCGTTCTCAACGATGTCGATCATGACTACCTCTGCGGGGACTTGTCCGGCGGGGAGCCGGGGCGGGATGCTGGGGGGACGCGGGGAGGACTAAAGAGGGGTGACCACGGCGAGGCGCTGAGAAGCGAGGTCGACGCGGTGGGGAGTCGAAAGATCGAGGCCTTGGGCCTTGAGGCTCGCGAGGCGGGCGACCCGCTCGCGATCGGCGAAGCCGAGGAGGACCTCGCCGCCGTTGCGAAGGTAGAGCGTGTAACCCGTCTTGCGGTCGAAGCGAAGCTCCGAGAGGTCTCGTTCGGCGAGGCCGCCCTTCTCTTGCGCGGCGGACAACCACGCGAGTCCCTCGCTGACGAGCCGCCGGGCGACCTCGGGCTGGGCGCCGACGAGGTCGTCGGGCAGGCCGGTGAGGATTGGGTGGTCGTAGTCGCCGTCGTGGGCCTGGGCGAAAATCGTGCCGTCCGCGTCCACGAGGTAGAGCTGGCCGAGCTGTACGAGCGCCACCGGCACGCGTTCTTCCACGGAGATCACGACCTCGTTGGGGAAGCTGCGGCGGGCCGTGGCGCTGCGCACCCAGGGGTGCCGCTCCACGCCGGCCACCGCGGCATCAAGGTCGAGGAGCACCAACGCTTGCTTTTCAGGCAGGTTCGCGAGGTGGCGCACCTCGGCGACCGCCGCGCGGGAGTTGCCCTCTACCGTGAGCGACTCGTACCGCAGCCACGGCGAGGCGCACAAAAGCCAGCCCGTTCCGGCCAGGGAGCCGGCCGCGGCGAGGGTGTACAGGGCCTGGCGGAGGTAGCGCAACATGGAGGGGGTGCGTCAACCGAAGGGATACAAGACTCCGGGGCTCTTGACAAGCCAAGAGGAGAACTTTTTTCGCATGGCGCACGAATCCGCATGCCGCGCTCCGGCATCCGGGGGGCATGGTGGCGATGGCGTCCGCGGAACCCGTGCGCTACGAGCCTCCGGTGACCCCGGATCCGCTCGTCGCCCGGTTGCGTGAGCGCGACCGGGAGGCCTTCACCACCCTCTGTGTGCAGCACCGGGATCGCCTGTACGGCATCGCGTGGTCGGTCACGCGGGATCGGGAGGAAGCACGCGATGTTTTGCAGGAGACGCTCACCAGCGCCTGGCGGAGCATCCACGACCTGCGGGACGACGTGGCGCTGGGCGCCTGGCTCGGCCGCATCGCCCTGAACCACGCCCGCATGCGCCTGCGCACCCGCCGCCGCAAGCCGGCCGAGCCGATGGAGGACATCGACCAGTGGTTCGAGGCCGACGGCCACCGCCGCGACGACGTCTCCGCGTGGCCCGTCCGCGCCGACGATGCCCTCGACCGCGCCCGGCTGGCCAAGCGCATCGAAGCCCTCGTCGAGCGCCTGCCCGACGACGCCCGGGAGCTCTGGGCCCTCGCCGACGTGCAGCACCTCTCCATGCAGGAGATCAGCGAGCTCACCGGGTTGCACGTGGCCAACGTGAAGACCCGCCTGCACCGAACGCGCCTTCAGCTCCGCGAGTGGCTGGCCGCCGACCTCGGGAGGTCCGCATGAACTGCCGAGAGCTCACCGAGCGGGTGATGGCGTTGCGTGCCGGGGAGCTGAACCTCCGGGCGCGTCTCGCGCTCCAATTGCACGCCGCCTTCTGCGACTGTTGCCGGAACCTGCTCTCCACGTACGACACCACGGTGGCGGTGTCCGCCGAGCTGGCTGATCGGGAGATCCCCGAGGCGGTGAGCCTGGAGTTCGAGGCGATGATGGCGGCGGCCATGGCCGCGCCGGTCGACGCGACGGTGGCGGACGCGGACGACAGCGGCGGGGCGTAGGCGGCAGGGAGGGGCGACCGCCGCGGGATCGTGCGGTCGGGATCGCTCGCTGCGGCACGGGCGACGTCGGATCGGCTTTTCATCTGGGCGAGGCGCTGGGCCCGTCCGGAAACGGGCGGGAGCCTGGCGCGCCTCGCGGCGCCGCGGCGGCGCTCGCAGGGTCCGGAGACTGCGGACCGCCGCGGCCTGGCGCGCGAACCGCAAGGAACGCCCCCGGTGACGCGGTCACCCTCGGAGTTCCTTGGCCTCCGCGGCGTTCCACCCCAAGGAACGCCCCCGGTGACGCGGTCACCCTCGGGGTTCCTTGGCCTCCGCGGCGTTCCACCCCAAGGAGCGCCCCCGGTGACCGGGTCACCCTCGGGGTTTCTTGGCCTCCGCGGCGTTCCACCCCACGGAACGCCCCCGGTGACGCGGTCACCCTCGGGGTTTCTTGGCCTCCGCGGCGTTCCACCCCAAGGAACGCCCCCGGTGACCGGGTCACCCTCGGGGTTCCTTGGCCTCCGCGGCCGCCCTCCGCGGACCCGCGGCGCCGCCGCGGCGCCCATCGCCCGCCCGGCCATTTTCGCCGCAGCGGCTCCTCGACCGCCGACGCGTCCGGTCGGCAAGCCGGTGGAGCAGCTCGGACCCTCGACCGGGTCGTCGGTGCGCCTGCCGCTCACGCCGCTCACGCCGCTCACGCCGCCCCTGCCGCCCGTCGAAAGCGCCGCCCCGCCGCCCCTACCCCAGGCGCGCCCGCAGCCCCTTGAGCCCGTGTTCGTCCAGGGCCGCGGCGAGCCCGTGCACCGCCGTGGCGGCCTCGGCCGGGTTGCCCGTCGCCGCGAGCACCTTCGCGGCGTCCAACCGGACCCACGCGCCGCCGGAGACCGTGAGCAGCGGCCGCGCCACCGCCTGACGCGCCGCGGTGATCGCCGCCGCCGGGCGCGCGTGCATCCACGCCAGCGCGAGCAGGGAGGATCGGAGCCCCTCGGTGTCGTACGGCGCCGCCGGCCGCAGGGCTTCCGCGGAGAGCCAGGGCGCCGCCTCGCGAGCGTCCCCGACTGCGGCCCACGCGCGCACCGCGAACGCCGCGGTGTGGCCGAAGCGGGCCTCCTCTGCGCCGAGGGCCGCGAACGCTTCTCGCGCCGCCCGGAGCGCCCCCGGCGTGTCGCGCGCCGCCGCGAGCGCCTCGGCCCGGAGCGCCGAGCCGAGCGCCGCCACCTCGGACCAGCCCTGCCGTTCGCCGAGCTCGGCCAGCTCGTCCGCGAGCGTGGCCACCCGGCCGAGCTCGCCGATCTCCAACGCGGCGCGGCCGAGCTGGGCGCCTACCGCGAGCAGCGGCATCGCCCGGCCGAAGCGGCGGGCGCGTTCGAACAGCGCCGACCACGACTCCACCGCGTGGGGGCCGGGGCCGGTCTGCACCAGCAGCAGCCCGAGGTCGGCGAGGATGCCGGCCTGGGTGTTGCGCGTCTCGGCAGCGAAGCCGGCCAGGGCGTGCCAGCGGGAGACCGCGGTGGCGCGATCGTTGCGAGCGAAGGCGAGCTCGGCGGCGGCGTGCGTGCCGTCGGCCCAGAGCGCCTCGCCCTGGGGGAGGCGCGCGAGGGCGGACTGGAGGTCGGGGTCGGCGGCGTGGCTGTCGCCGAGCTCGATCGCGACAAGCGACGCGGAGACAATCAACCTCGCCTTTTCGGCGTCGGACGCGCCGCCTCGCTCCAGCGCCGCGGACCAGGAGGCCATCGCCTTGCGGAGCTGACCCGAGGCGCGGAGGGCGTCGCCGGCCACGGTGCGAGCGAGCCGCGCGAGGCGCGCTTCGTCCGCCGGATCGGCGAGCGGCGCCTTCGTTTCCAGGCGCAGGGCGCGGTCGGCGAGGGTGCGGGCGTGGGCGGGGTCGCCGCGGCGGAGGGCGGCCTGGGCGGCGCTCACCAGGAGGGGGCGGGCCTCGGCCGGGGCGCCGGCGCGCTCGAGGTGCAGGGCGACCAGCTCGGCGATCGCGCCGCCGCCGCGGCCGTATCGCTCCCGCAGCGCCTGGGCCGCCGCCGCGTGGATCGCCCGGGCCCGCTCGGGCGGCAGCACTTCGAGGACGGCCTGGCCGAGGCGGGGCACCGAGAGCTCCACCAGCTCCTGCAGCCCCTCGGTGCGCAGCCGCAGGCGCCCCAGGTACACCAGCTCATCGAGCGCCCTTTGGCCGTCGGGGAGGCCGGCGGTGGCGGCGACGACGCCGAGGCTGGCGGGCATGGCGAGGACGGCCGCCGCGTCGAGCAGCGCCCGGGCGTCGGGCGACAGGGCCGCGACCACCGCGGCGGCGTGCGCCCGCTCGGCCGGCGGGAGCGGGAGCGGCTCGGTGCGGAGCTGGTCGATCGATCGGACCGGGCGGAGGGTGCCGTCGGAGGCGCGGGAGAGCCAGCCGTCCGCGAGCAGCGTGTCGAGC
>CAIXRH010000042.1 GCA_903921785.1 uncultured Pseudomonadota bacterium | reverse complement strand
TCGCCCGTCTCCAAGCGAGCCAGCGGCCAGATCGCCCGTCTCCAAGCGAGCCAGCGGCCAGATCGCCCGTCTCCAAGCGAGCCAGCGGCCAGATCGCCCGTCTCCAAGCGAGCCAGCGGCCAGATCGCCCGCCCCCAGCTCCCGCCTCGGCGGCCCGGTCTTCGCGGCAGGGATGGGAGCGGCGGCCGGGCTCCGCCCGGCCGGTCCCGGCTCGGCCGGGACCGAGCGCAGCGAGCCGCGGACAGCCCGGTGACCGGCCTCCGGCCGGGCAGCCGCCACCCTCGACGACCCGACCCCCAAAAACGCCAACACGCACGTTGGAGCACAACGTGCGTGTAGGCCCCCTCGCATGCGACCAGGACGGGTGCGGCGTCCGGGCGCGAGCGTGATAGCCGCCGCGCCATGTTCACCGGGCTGGTCCAGGCGCAAGGCACCGTCCGCACCGTCGCTCCCCGGGGCACGGGTCGCGTGGTGTGGATCGAGAGTCCTCTGCGCGAGCTCCTGCTCGGCGAGTCCGTCGCGTGCGACGGGGTCTGTCTCACGGTTGAAAAAGAGGAGCGCGGGGCGTTCCAGGTGACCGCGGGGGAGGAGACCCTACGGCGAACCACCTTGTCCGAAATTGCACCGGGGAAACGCGTCCATCTGGAACGCGCCCTGCTCCCTACAGATCGGCTAGGCGGGCATCTCGTAACAGGGCATGTGGACGGAATTGGTGCGCTCACGCGCGTCGACCGGCGGCCCGGCTTCATCGAGATCGAGGTTGGCTGCCCCGAGTCGCTCATGCCGTACGTCGTCGAAAAAGGCAGCGTCACGATCGATGGCATCAGCCTCACCGTGAACACCGTCACCCGCACGTCGTTCTGCGTGGGCATCATCCCCCACACGGCCGACGTCACGAAGCTCGGCGCCGCCTCCGTCGGGCAGCCGGTCAACCTCGAGGTCGACCTGATCGCCCGCTACGTCCGCCGCATGCTCACCCCCTGGCTCGGCGCCGAGAACGCCGACGCCGCGCTCACCCGCACGCTCCGCGCGAACGGGTTCCTCAAGGAGTCTGAATGAGCTTCGAAGTGATGCCCGAGAGCCCTGAGCGCCGCGTCGAGCTGGCGATCGAGGACATCCGCGCCGGCCGTATGGTCATCCTGGTGGACGACGAAGATCGTGAGAACGAGGGCGACCTGGTGATCGCCACCGAGAAGGTGACCGCCGAGGCGATCAACTTCATGGCCACCCATGCCCGCGGGCTCATCTGCCTCACGCTCACCGAAGCCCGGGTGGACGAGCTCGGGTTGCCCATGATGGCCGCCCACAACAAGTCGCCGTTCTCCACGGCGTTCACGGTCTCCATCGAGGCCCGCGAGGGCGTGTCCACCGGCATCTCGGCCGCCGACCGCGCCCACACAAGCCTCGTGGCGATCGACCCCGCCAAGGGCGCGAAGGACCTCGTCACCCCCGGGCACGTCTTCCCCCTGCGCGCGCGCGACGGCGGCGTGCTCGTGCGCACCGGCCAGACGGAAGGCAGCGTGGACCTCGCGCGCCTCGCCGGCCTCACCCCCTCGGGCGTGATCTGCGAGATCATGAACCCCGACGGCACCATGGCCCGGCTCCCCGAGCTCAAGGTCTTCGGGGCCCAGCATGGCATCCGGATCGTGGCCGTCGCGGACCTCATCCGCTGGCGCATCACCCACGAGCGCCTGGTGAAGTGTGAGATCGACACGGTGGTGCAGCTCCCGGAGCACGGCGAGTTCCGCGCCCGGGTGTACCGCTCCACCGGCGGCGGCCTCCACCTCGCGCTCCTCCGCGGCGACCTCGGCGGCGGCGCCCCGGTGCTCACCCGGGTGCAGACCGCGTGCGGCCCGACCGACGTCTTCCGGGTCCTCTCCAGCGAAGGCGCGGGGATGATCGACGCGTCGCTCGCCGCCATCGCCAAAGAAGATCGGGGCGTGCTGCTCTACCTGCACCTCGACGGCGGCGGGGAGCAGTCGCTCCTGGAGCGCCTCCGCGAGCAGCTCACCCCCGAGTCCGCCGCCCCCAAGCCGCCGAACGTGCTCCGCGAGCTCGGCACCGGCGCGCAGATCCTGGTCGACCTCGGCGTGCACCAGCTCCGCCTGCTGAGCAACAACACCCGCAAGATCGTGGGCCTCGAAGGCTTCGGGCTCACCGTCGCCGAGCGGGTACCGCTGGCCGTGGCCCCGCGCCCGGATAGTCGTCCGTCCCCCGCATCGCAGGAGTAGGCCGTGCCGCGCATCGTCGAAGGGAACCTCGTGGACAAGGGCGGTCGCTACGCGATCGTCGCCAGCCGGTTCAACGAGTTCATCGTGGAGAAGCTGGTCGCCGGCGCGGTGGACACGCTCTTGCGCCACGGCGCAGAGGACGCGAACCTGGACCTCGTGCGCGTCCCCGGCGCGTTCGAGCTCGGCCTGGTCTGCAAGCGGCTCGCCGAGAGCGGCGACTACGACGCGGTCATCGCCCTCGGGTGTGTGATCCGCGGAGGCACCGCCCACTTCGAATATGTGGCCGGGGAGGCCGCGAAGGCGGTCGCCGCCGCGGCCTACGCCACGGGCGTGCCGGTGATCTTCGGCGTGCTCACGACCGAGAGCATCGAGCAGGCGATCGAGCGGGCCGGCAGCAAGATGGGCAACAAGGGCGCGGAAGCGGCGCTCTCCGCGTTGGAGATGGTCGATCTCCTCCGGAAGCTCGAATGAGCGCCAAGGCCGGAAGGCGGCGGGCGCGGGAATTCGCGCTCCAGGCGCTCTACGCGGCGGATGTCTCCGGTGCGACCGGGGGCATCGCGTTGGCCGGCGTCTGGGCCTCGCAGCTCGATGCGCTCGGCGAGCCGCTCGAGGAGCCCGTCGGCCCCGAAGAGACCGAGTTCGCTACGGAGCTGGTGCGCGGCGTCCTCGACGACAAGGCCGCGATCGACGAGAAGATCGAGCGGGTGAGCGAGCACTGGCGCCTCGCGCGCATGCCCATGGTCGACCGCAACATCCTCCGCCTCGGCACCTGGGAGCTGATGCAGCGCTCCGACATCCCGACGAGCGTCGCGATCAACGAGGCGATCGAGCTCGCGAAACGATTCGGCGGGGCTGAGTCGCGCGCGTTCGTCAACGGCCTGCTCGACCGCATCGCGGGCGACCTCGGCCGCGGCGGGCGCCGACAGAAGTAGCAGGGGGGTTGACGCCCCGACCCCAAGCGCATAGTAGGGTCGGCGCCGAGGGTGTGTAACTCAGCGGCAGAGTACTACCTTCACACGGTAGGAGTCGCAGGTTCAAATCCTGCCACACCCACCACTCTCGCAGAACCCCCGCCTCCGGCTGGTCCGGAGGCGGGGGTTTCGCGTTTCGGGGCCACGGCGCGGCGGGGTCTGCCCAGCTTCACCGGCGGGTGCGCAAGCGGACGCCGGGGCCTCAACCGCCCAGCCGCAGCAGCCTCACCCACGCTGACCCGCGCGCCTGCTCGACCGCCTCGCCCACCGCCCGCCGAGCCCGCACGATCGCGTCGGCGGCGAGCGCGTCGTGGAGCGGGCCGAAAGCCAGGGGCCACGCGACGCGGGCCCACCCGACCGGGGTGAGCTCCAGCGTGTGGCCGAACCAGACCCCGTCGCCATCCGGGACCACCTCGAAGGCGTGCCCTCCGTAGAAACCCTGTGGCGAGGTGAACGTGAACGCCAGGCGCCGCCCGGGGAGGTACTCGCTCACCACGTAGCGGACCGGTCCGTGCGCGCCCCGGACCCCGACCGCTGGCGCGCCCTCAAGGCGCATCGGCGGCCACCGATCACCCGGCCAGACCTCGTCCGCCGCGGACCCCAGCGCGCCGAGCAGCTCCCCCGCCCGCACCATCGACGTGACGAGGTGGACTCGATGGGCGTGACGGTAGGTACGGAGCACGGACCCCGAGGTAGCCCGGAGTGGCCGGAGCGTCCCGACGGGAGTATCTCGGGCTCGTGCGCACCCTCTTCGCCTGTGGCCGCTTCGCCCTCGTCGTCCTCGCCCCGCTCACCGGCTGCGGCACTGCCGACACCGGCGCCGACCGCCCGCCCCGCCAGCACCCCGACACCGGGGACACCGGCGCCGACCCCGATCCGGTCCCGGCGAGCCAGGATGTGATCTCCACCGACCTCCACCTGGACCTGAAGTCGCTCAAGGGCCACGCGGTGGTCACCGTCGTCACCGCCGGAGACGCCGACGCGATCCACCTCAAGGTCGGCGACCTCGTGATCTCCACCGTGAAGCTCGACGGCGCGGACGCCGAGTACACCGTGATCGACGACCGGATCAAGGTGCCCGCCGCCGCCGGGAGCCACGAGCTCGACGTCAACTACAGCTTCTCGGCCCACGAAGAGTGGGCGGGGTGGATGCCGAAGGAGGGGCTCACCTTCGACTGGCCGTACTTCTGCGGGAACCTGTTCCCCTGCAACCCGGACACCGCCGACGGCCTGACCTTCACCTTCGACGTGACCGGCTACGCCGACGAGATGACCGCGGTGTACCCCACGGAGATCGCCGCGGAGGCTCCTCCGTACATGCTCGCAGTGGCGGTGGCCGACTTCACGGAGACGGACCTGGGGACCACGACCGCGGGCACCGACGTGAGCCTGTGGACGCTCCCCGGCGGCCTCGACAACGGGCTTCAGGGCACCAAGAACCTCGTCGCCGGCTTCGATTTCCTGGAGCAGACCTACGGCCCCTACAGCTTCGGGGACCACGTCGGCACAGTGGAGGCGGCGTGGAGCGACCTCGGTGGGATGGAGCACCACCCCTACTGGCACTCGTCCACCGAGTCGATGCGGAGCGAAGAGGTGCACATCCACGAAGCGGCGCACGGCTGGTACGGCGACGGCGTTCGGCTGGAGTGCTGGGAGGACCTCACGCTCTCCGAAGGCACGACGAGCTACATCGCCGGCCGCGCGCTGGCCGAGTCCGGCGGCCCCGACCTCTTCGAGACCTACATCGAGGAGCTCGACTACCTCTGCGCCGACGGCAGCCCCGCCAACACCATCGCCATGCCGACCACCTGCGGGGCGATCGACATCCTGGAAGACCCCCTCTGGTCGATGGTGCCGTACATGAAGGGCGCCTGCTTCTACGAGGACGTCTCCCACGTGATCGGAACCGAGGCGCTCGACCTGATCCTCGCCGACTTCTACCAGCAGCACGTCGGCGGCGCGGCCCGCATGGGCGACATGGTCGAGTTCATCCGCGCCGAGGTACCGGCAGAGCAGATGGCCGCCTACGACGACGCCGTGAAGGTCTGGCTTGAGGACCTCGCCTGCCCGAGCGACTACGCAGAGCGGTGCACCGCGGGGTGAACGCCCCTCAGCGCCGCGCGCTCAACCGTTGACGCATCCGTGCCGTTCCTTGCTTCGCGAGCTGACACGCCCGGGATTCGGTGACGCCGAGCTCAGCGCCGATGTCCTTGAGCGTCATGCTCTCGAGGTAGTACCTGGTGACCACCTGCCGCTCCTTCTCGGGGAGATGGGTGATCGCCGTGAGCATCTCCTCGGTGAGCTCGCGCTCCACCCACGTGTCCTCGATCGTGGGCTCGTCGGCGCTGATCTGGTCCCCCAGCGTGGCGCCGCCCTCTTCGTCGATGGGCGTGCTGGCGCTCACCACCGTGAACAGCCGGGACGCGTCCAGCATGTCGTCGTACGCGGAAGGGCTTAGCTCCAACGCCTTGGCCATCTCCTCGCGGGTGGGGGCGCGGTTGAGCCGCTGGCGGAGCTGGTTGCGGGCATGCTCCAAGCGTTCGTACTTACGCCGAACCGCTCGGGTGACCGGATCGATACCGCGGAGGTAGTCGACCATGGCGCCGCGGATGCGGATATCTGCGAAGCCCTTGAACGGGACGCCGCGGGTGGGATCGAAGCGGTCGATCGCGTCGATGAGCCCGATGGTGCCCACGCTGATGAGCTCGTCGACATCGACGCTCGACGGGAGGCGACGGGCGAGACGCCCGGCGATGATGCGCACCAGGGAGACGTGCTCGAGGATGAGGGCGTCGCGTTCGGCCTGAGAGAAGGACATTGGCGCCCCACGATACGTCGCGGGGCCCGCTCGCGCAAGCCGCAACCGCCCCTCCCCGCGAGCGGAACTCGTGACGCAACGAGTCGGGCGTCCGGGCGGGTACCGGGGTAACGGGCGCGCATGAAGTACACTCCCCAGGGCTTCTACGGTCGCCTCGCGCGCTGGGTGATCGACCACCAACTGGCCCTCGTGGCGATCGTGGCTCTGGTGACGCTGGTGAGCGGCTGGTTCGCCCACTTCGTGCGGGTGGACAGCGACATCCTCCACCTGATGCCCGAAGAGGAGCCGTCGACGCAGGCGCTCGCGAAGCTGGACGCGGAGGAGGGCGGCGTAAACGTCCTCACCATCGCCACGGAGGCCGAGGACACCGCGGAGCGCGACAAGTTCATGGACGAGCTCGCGGTGGAGCTCGAGAAGGACCCGAACGTCGACTACGTGCTCTGGAAGTTCGACGAGGCGACGGCCCTGAAGGTGGGCCTGCTCTCGCTCCCGCTCGAAGACCTCACCACCATCCGGGATCACGTCCGCACGGCGATCACGCTCGGCTCGGCGCTGAGCAACCCCCTCATCGCCGCCAGTGTGCTCGACCTCGGGCCCATCACCGACAAGCTGGAGAACGGCGGCGGCGCCTTCAAGCTCGTGAGCCGCACCGGCATCGCCCGGATGATCATCCGCCCGAAAGGGTCGGCACACGACATCCCGTTCGCCGAGACGTTCATGAAGGGGGTGGACGAGCGGCTCGACGCCGCCCAGAAGCTCCACCCCACCGTACACATCCTCTGGAAGGGCGGGGCCTACCGGCACAACGTGGAGGACTACCAGTCCATCGTCTCCGACATCGTGTGGACGACGACCGCGAGCCTCGTTTTGGTGGTGCTCATCATGGCGGGGGCGTTCCGCTCCGTGCGGGCGCTCTTTGTCATCTTCCTCCCGTTGATGCTCAGCAACCTGTGGACGGTCGGCATCGCTGGCGCCACGGTCGGCGGGCTGAACACCTTCACGAGCTTCGTGAACGCGGTGCTCATCGGGCTCGGCGTGGAGTTCGGCGTCCACCTCTACAGCCGCATCCGTGAGCGCGTGGAGGAGGGAGACCCGCTGGACGATGCCATCGTCCGCGCGTGGGACCTCATCGGCGGCTCCTGCACCAGCGCCGCCCTCACCTCCTCGGCTGGCTTCGCGGCGCTGCTCGCGGCCCACTTCGCGGGGTTCCGTCAGCTCGGATGGCTCCTGGCCCTCGGCCTCATCCTCACGCTGATCGCCGAGATGGTGATGATGCCCGTGCTGATGATGTGGGTGGAGAAGAAGGGTGCGCACGCGCACCACAACCAGGAACGGAAGCCGAAGCGGAAGTTCCCCGCGGTGTACCGCCTCGCCCCGATGAGCCTCCTGCTCCTCGGCGGGTTCACGATCGTCGCCGCGCTCTTCATCCCGAAGATCGGCTTCGAATACGATCTGAGTGAGCTCCGCCGGCAGGGCCTCGCGTACGCCGACCTCACCGAGCAGCAGAAGGAGCTGGCGCGGGACAGCTACGCGCCCCTGGTGATCAGCTACGACACCGAGGCGCAGCTCGACGCCGCCGTGGAGCGGGTCACCAAGAAGATCGCCGCCGGGAAGCTCCCGGAGATCAAGGAGGTCCTCTCCATCCGCTCCATCCTCCCCCAGGATCAGGAAGCCCGGGTGGCGGTGCTCCAGGACATCGCCGCGCTCGCGAAGGACCCCAACGCCGCGTTCCTCCCGGCCCAGGTACGCTCCCGGCTGCAAGCGGTGGCCGACGCCAACCCCCACGTCATGACCGCCGCCGAGCTCCCCCGAGGCGTGCAGCACGCCCTGGGCGCGCTCGACGGCAAACACCGCATGCTCATGGTGCCCACCGGCAACATGTGGGACATGCGCGAGGCCTACCACCTCACCGAGGTGATGGAGCGGGAGTTCCCCGACACCGTCATCGCCTCCGAGTACGTGACCCTCGGCGTCCTCTACCGGCTGATGCAGCGGGACGCACCGATCATCGCGGCGGTGGCCTTCGCGCTGGTGCTGCTGTTCACGTCGCTCGACCTGCGGAAGCCCCGGGCCATCGCAGGTGCGATCGGCGTGCTCGTGGCCGGCGTGGCCTGGTGGGGCGCCTCGTTGGTGATGTCCGACATCAAGATCTCGATGGTGAACTTCGTCGGCATTCCGATCGTGCTCGGTATCGGGATCGACGTGATGATCCACCTCATCCACCGCATCTCGGAGGAGGGGCCCGGCGGGATCATCAAGTCCTTGTCCACCACCGGGTGGGCGAGCGCGCTGGGCACCTCGACCACCGTGGTCGCGTTCGCGGCGTTGTCCCTGGGCTCGTCCAAGGGCATCAGCTCGCTCGGCCTGCTGGTGCTGCTCGGCGAGGTGGCGGTGACCATCGCCGGCTTCGTGCTCGTTCCGCTCGGCTTCGCGACCATCTGGGCGATGAAGGGCGAACACCCCCCCGAAGAGCTCGACGGGGACGACGCCAGCGGGAAGTGACGCGGCGCGCGGGAGGGCGCGTGGATAGCCTGGGGCGCATGTCGACCCCCACGCCCGAAGCCCTCGCCGAAGCCGCCATGAAGAAGCTCCACGAGGGCGACCCTCGGGCCGCCCGTGAGAGCCTGCTCCGCGCCGTCGAGGCCGCCCCCGAACGCGCGGACCTGCTCAATGCGCTCGGCGTGGTGCACCTCCAGCTCGGCGAGCCCGAGCTGGCGATGAAGCTCATCGAAGAGGCGATCGGCCGGGTGAACGCGCAGATCGCCGGTCGCCCCGAGTCGGAGCGCCTCCAGCTCCGCGCGATGCGCGACGACTTCCGCCTCGGCCTCGCCGCCGCCCACGAGGACCTCGACGAGCCCGACGAAGCCGTGGCCGTGTACTCGGGCGTGCTCGCCGACACCCCGGGGCACCCCCGCGCCCGCCAGAGCTTCGGCCACCTGCTCCTCGCCCGCGGAAAGATCGAAGAAGGCCTCAGCCAGCTGATGACCTACTGCGCCGAAGCCCACGACGACCCCGAGTACCTCCAGGGTGCGAAGGCCTACGCCGACGACGTGGCGCGCTTCGTGCGGCTCAACATCATGCCGCGGGAGTTTCTCGTGGCGCACCGCGAGTCGTACGTGGAGATGTTCGACCACTACGCGGGTGAGCAGGAGAAGCTCGGGTGGATCGCCGAGGCAGCGCGGATGAAGCGCGCGGCGGATGGGCGGGTGGTGCCGCTCATCCCCGAAGGCGCGCGCCCCTACGCGTCCGTGCGCGTCGACCTGGTGAACCCCCAGACGTCCGAGGTCGGGCAGGTCGGCGACCAGCCGATGGTGGTGGCGCTCGCGGAGTACCCCACGCTCGCCCAGGGCCCTACGCTGTTCCCGGTGGGCGGCCTCCCCTTCCCCCTGCAGATCTCCAGCCAGTGCCCGTGGGACCAGCTCCCGATCTCGCTGCTCTTCGTGGACGCTGCGGGCGTGGATGCGGTCGACGGCCTGTTTGGCGACTGGTACCACGCCGGCTTCGAGGGAGAATTCGGTACCCGCGACGCCCAGCGCTTCCACTACATCAGTGACCCCGAGGTGAAGCGCGGCGGGCGAGGCGTCACCTACACGGTGGACCTCGGCCGGGCGCGCGTGGAGGCGCTCGACGACCTGCTACGGCGCCTGGTGGCGCTGCATGGCAGCCACCCGATCGCGCAGCTGCTCGTGGGGCGCGGGTACCTGCCCTAGCAGCCGCACTCTTCGAATTCCGGGCCACCTCGCGGGCGCACATCCGGCGCGCCCGGGGCGCGCACCGGGGTGATGGTGAAGCCGATGCCGGCGCCGCCCGTGCCCTGTCCGCCCGGCTGCGCGTGCGCGCCCGACGTGGTGCTGCCCATCGCGCAGACGGCCGTGCGCGCACTCACCCGGGCGCCGAACTCGATCTTCAGCGGCGCCTCCCCGACCACGTGGACCCACTGGTCGTCGCGGCGGACCCAGGCGTCCACGCGGCCATCGTACGCGTCCACCTGCGCCCAGCCGGGGATGTCCAAGGAGGCGCCGTTGTAGGAGGCGCTGGCGTCCACGTCGATGACGCCGTTGAAGCGAGTGGTGCCAGCGCCGGTGTAGAGCCACTGGGCCTCGAAGCTGGCGCCGCCGCCGCCGTCCACCCCGATCGTGGCGGTGTTGCCCGCGTCCGCGCTGGTGACCGCGTGCCCGGTGACCCGCGCCGAGAGGGCGTCAGGCGAGACGAGCGCAGAGCTCCCGGCGTCGCTGTAGCCGTTGGCCCACACCGCGACGGGGCAGGTGCCCTCGCCAGGGAGCGCGTCGATCTCCACGAGCGCGGAGTCCAGGCGATGGGTCATGCCGCCCATGCCGTCGGAGTGGTCACAGAGGTCGGCGTCGTGCCGCGGTTGCCAACGACGTACGAGGGAGGTGGCGGCGGAGTAGGTGCCGCGGTCGAGGGCGCGGTCACCGTCGACGTTGCGGTCGTCGAAGACGGTCCAGCCGGCGTTGATCGACGCGGTAGCCTCGGTGGTGGAACAAATGTTCCAGGTGCCGGCGGTGGCCAGCGTGACGAGGAGCAGCATCGGGAAACCTCCGATCTCGTTGTCGGATCAGCCGCCGCGGATCGTGAGGGCCGCGACGCGTTCGCGGCCCCCGATCCACAGGCGGTCCCCGGCCGCGCACAGGCTCCACGGGCGTTCCACCGGGGCGGGCACAACCTTCGTGCCCTCGCGCGTGGCCACGGTGACCTTCCCGTCGAGGAGGCTCCAGAGGCGCCCGCGCCGGTCCACGGAGAAGGCGGTGGGCTCGGGCGCCGTGCTCGACCACGAGGCGCCGTCGAAGCGGTGGTGGCGCCCGCCGGCCGCGACGTGGAGCGCCCCGTCGGCGAAGGCGAGGTGGCGGACGGGCTGGTGCGGACCGCTCGCGAAGGACCGCAGCGGACCACACGCATCGACGACATGGAGCTCGCCCGCGCCGGTGCCCGCGTAGACGGCGCCGCCGGGCACCTCGACCAAGGCGAAGACGTCCGGCGGGGCGTCGCCGCCGTCGAAGCGGGTGCGGTAGCCGCGGAGGAGCCCGTTCGGGCCGGCGAGGAGGCAGCGCAGCTCGTCCCATCCTTCTTCTTCGTCGGCGCCGTGTTTGCGGATCGTCGGCTCGCCGCGGAAGTCCCAGCGCACCAGCGCCTGGGAGGTGGCGACCCAGAGTGCGCCCCGGTCGAGCGCCATGGCCTCCACGCGTCGGGCTTCGCGGCGACAGCCGGCGGGCCATGGAAACGGCGTGAATCGCCCATTTTTCCAGATCGTGAGCCCGTAGTCCGAGCCGAGCGCCACCCCGCCGGGCACCTCCACGATGCAGCGCACCGTCGCCACGGCGACGTCCCCAAGCTCCGCGACCGACCAGCTCTCCGTCGCCCCGATCAGCGCCGGCGGCGGCGGCTCCCCGCGGGGAAAACGCAGGGCGGTGAACCGGGCGTCGTCCACGGGGACGGCTCGGACGGCGGGGCCCGGCGGACGCCCGGCGAAGAGCCCGGTGAGGGCGGGTTCGGGGCGACCGAGGGCCACAGCCGCGGCGACGAGCGCCGCGTCGGCCACCTCGGGGGTGACGGGCGCGCCCTCGGCCTCGGGCAGCGGAATCGTGTCCCCGACGAGGGCGAGCGCGCCGAGCGCGGCGCGCACCGCGAAGGGGTCCGGGTTCCCGAGGCGGGCGGCGACGCGGGCGCGGGCGAGGCCG
>CAIXRH010000041.1 GCA_903921785.1 uncultured Pseudomonadota bacterium | reverse complement strand
GCGCCTCCTCCCGGTGGCACCCCCACCGCGCCGCTCGCTCCCCCGGGCTTCGCCTCGCTCATCACCGACGGCAAGACCATCACCATCCGGGGCACCGTCACGCCGGCGTCGGCTGTCCAGGTCGACTTCGCCCGGGTGAAGATGGTCGACGGGAAGGCCCAGCCCGAGGCGCTCGACCAGGTGAAGTCCACGGGGGGCAAGTTCGAGGTCAAGGCCCCGGCCACGCTCGACGGCGAGATCTGGGTGACCGCGATGACCGCGGACGCGAAGCCCGGCGAGGCCAAGGGAGGCATGGCGGCCGCGCCGATCAAGCTCACCGGCAAGGACGTCTCGGTGGAGATCAAGCTCGAATCGGGCATCGACTGGATGAAGAAGACCCCGTGGTACGAGGACCGCGGCGCGCCGACGCCTCAGCCCCCGCCCGATGGTCCGGGGACGCCCGGCGCGGCGGGTGGTCCTGCTCCGGCAGGGGCGCCGGGCGCCGCTCCTGCGGGCGGTCCTGCTCCGGCAGGGGCGCCGGGTGCCGCTCCTGCGGGCGGTCCGGCCGGCGGTGTCGCGCCCGCCGGCGGTGCGGCTCCGTCGGCGCCCGCCGGCGCGCCCCCCGCGAAGCCGTCGCCCTGAACCCGCGCGCCGCCTGATGTCCGCGCCTCGGGTCCGTCGTGCGCTCCGTCGGGGGGCGTTTGTCGGTTTTGGCCTCACGCTCGGGCTCGCCGCGGCCGAGCTCGCCGCTCGGCGGTGGTCGGGCGTGGAGGGCGCCTGGCTCCTGGTCAACGCCCCCGACCTCTACGACACGTCGATCTTCACCCCGGATGCGCAGCTCGGGCAGGTGCTCCGGCCCGGGGCGATCGGCCACATGCACACGCCAGAGTTCTCCACCGAGGTCCGCGTGAGCGCCCAGGGAACGCGCGGCGGCGATCTTGCGCCGAAGGCCGCGGGGGCCCAGCGGGTCCTGGCGTTGGGCGACTCGTTCACCCTCGCCGTGCAGGTGCCCGAGAGGGATTCGTTCAGCGGTCGCCTCAGTCGGGCCCTCTCGGAGACCACCGGCCACCCGGTGGAGGTGGTCAACGCGGGGGTGGACGGCTTCGGCACCTTCGAGGCCACCCGGCAGCTGCAGCGCCTCGCCCCCGTGGTGCGGCCCGACGTCGTCCTCCTCACCTTCTTCCTGGGCAATGACCTCGAAGACAACCGTCGCCACCGCGACACCCCGGCGCCGGTGAACGCCGCCGCCCTCCCGTCGCTCGCGTCGCCGCTGGACACACTTTTCTCCTGGTCATTCTTGTACTTCCACGGAAAGTCGCTGTGGCGTGCCCAGCAGGCCGCCGCCGATCCGGGGCGATCGGGCCGTTTCCGCGCGGAAGCCGAGGCGTTCACCCGAGGCACGGACCTCCGCGAGCGCCTCGCGCCGACCGAACGGGCGCTCCGGGAGCTGGACTCCACCGCCCACAGCCTGGGACTTCCCCTGGTGATCGCCCTCGCCCCCCCCGCCTTCGTCATCTCCCCCGAGCGGGCCCATGCCACCTTCGAGCTCTTCGGGGTGACCGGCGAGCCGGACCTGCAGGCCCCGGCCCGCGAGGTGTCCCGCCGGGTGCCCGGCGGAGTGTCGGTGGTAGACCTCGAACCCGCGCTGGAAGCCGCGGAAGGCGAAGGGCGAACCTACTTCGTCTTCGACGGCCACTGGACCGCCCGTGGGCACGAAACGGTCGCCCGGGCGCTCACGCCGACGCTGCTCACGGCGCTGCGGGGCCCGGGCCCGGCGCCGTCGTCGTCGCCGGCCGGACCTCCCACACCCGGTACGCCCCGCTGACGAAGATCGGCGCGCCGAGCTGGCTCTCCAGGGCTTCGCCCGACAAGGAGGGAGCTTCGTCGTCGCCCAGGGGGGTGAGCAGCACGTACGCGAAGCCCGCCTCCGCGAGCACGTCCCCGGCGACGCGGCCGCTCCGGGCGGCGTCGGTCCAGCGGCGGAGCCAGGGGGTCTCCTGGGCCACCATGCGAGTGGGGAGGTGGCGGGGGAGCGCGGAGGTGGCGCGGCCCGCCAGCGCGGCGAGCAGCAGTTTTCGGCCGCCGGTGGCCTGATCCCCGGCGAGGGGGAGCATCAGCACGGCGCCTGCGCGGGGCGCCTCGGCCAGAAACGCCGCGGCGTCGCGCCCTTCGAGCGCCGCAGCGGGGCGCGGCCACGGGCCGCTGACGCGCAGGGCGTCCGCCGTGCTGAGCACCGCCAGCAGCACGGCGAGCCGGCGTCCCCACGCCGATCCACGCTGGGCGTGCTGGTTCAACCCGCCGAACGCGAGGGCCACCGCGCCGAGGCCCACGAGGGGCGCGGCCCGGTAGTAGGCCCCGCCATGCACCAGCGGGTAGCCGCATGCCTCGAGCGCCGCCATCGGCAGGAGCAGGACGCGGCCTCCGACGCGGAACCAGCCCCCCCCGAGCACCAGGACCGGGCCGAGCGCCACCGTCAACGCCGCGAGGCTGAGCGTCGCGGGCACCCGCCGCCCCGCCGCCCCGCGCCGCAACCCCCACGCCGCGACGAGGACGAGCGGAAACCCCAGGTACACGAGGTGCGCCGGCTGGGTCCAGTCCGCCGGCGCCCCGTGCCAGACGAACGCGAGCGGGTCCGCGTACGGCAGTTGGTCGGGGGAGAGAACCCCGCCCCGAAGCGGGGGAGGGGAGGGCCAGAAGACCTGCGGCTCCACGGAGTCCTGTTGTCCGGCGAACCACGCGGCGGCGGGGAGCAGCCCGAGGCCGGTCGCGATGAACGTGGCGGCGGCCCACCGGGCGGCGCTGCGCCGGTTCGCGTGGCCCCACACCTCCACCGCCAGCACGGGCAACGAGACAAGGGGGAGGAACAACCCCAGGTACGGCTCGGTCATCGCGGCGGCGAGCGCCACGAGGCCGGCGCCGATCACCGCCGCCGCGCGGCTCCTGCTGCTCCCGGTCTGCGCGATCCGCGCCAGCGCCAACCACGCGGGGTACACCCAGACCTGCGCCTTGTCCACGTTCCCCGCGGCGAGGTTCGCCAGGAGCGGGGCGGAGAAGGCCCAGGTCAGCGCGGCGAGCGCGGCGAAGCCCGCGCGCAGCCCCAGCTGACGGAGCCAGGCCACGGCGGCGAGCGCCGCGAGCGCGGGGCTCGCGAGCAGGACGCCGAGCGTGGCCGCCACCGGGTCGACCCAGCCGCGGAACGGCAGCGTCATCAGCGCGGGCGCCCAGCCGAGCACCGGGGCGCGGCGGAGCAGGGGGAACCCGGCGCGGTCCGTGCGGGGCGCGAAGGGGACGTCCCCAAGGATCATCCTGTCGATATGATCGAGCCCCCAGACGTGGCTGTCCAGGAACGCGGTCTGGGGCAGCAGGCTCTCCGGGTGCACGGACGCGGGCCAGAACAGGACGAAGGCGACGACCCCCGCGACCAGCGCGGCCGCCACTCCCGCCACGACCGTGCTTCGACCTCCGCTCACGCTCTGCCCCGGGGCACGGGGCTACATCCGCGGCTCGCCGTCCGCCGCGCCGGAGCCGTGCTGGGGAGGCTGCTCACCGGGGAAGCATAGCCGGTAGGGGACCCTGGACAGGGCCCGCCCCCGGGTCCATGCCACCCGAGGGGTCGGTCGGATACGATGCGCCCATGGCCGAAGACCCCCGCCCGTCTCCGACGCCCGGAGAGCTCCTCCGCGCCACTCGACCCTGGTGGATCCTCCCCATCCTGCTGATCCTCGGCGCGGCCGTGGCCCTGGCCCTCGCGGACGGTTCCCCACTGCGCAACCTCGCGTACTCGGTCCAGTAGCCTGGACCGCTCGGGGTTCAGGGGGGCCGTGCTGCGGTCTGCGGCGACGCGAATGGCGCGTTCGGTGCTCATCCTCTGCGCGCTTGCGGGCGCCGTGGCCGGGTACACCGGCGCGCGGGGAACCGCCCTCGAAGCCACAACGGGCGCGCCACCCGGATGGGGTCGGGAGATCCACAACGCCGCGTACATGAGCGACGCGACGTTGGGGGAGCTCACGCCCGCGCCCGGCGCGTGGTCGCTCTCCGCGTACGGAGCGCTGGTCGCGGGGGCTTCTTCGGCGCCTGCGCCCCAGCCGATGGCCGACGCCCCGGCCGGGGGATTGGCGCCGGGCGGCCGGCCGCCGCCGGTGCCGCGCGCGCCCCCGCGTCCGGCCCCGGAGGCGGCGGCGCCGTCGGTGGGCCGCTCCGCGACCCTGCAGGCGGAGCTCGGCGTCGACGGCGAGCTCTGGGTGCTCCCGGCCTCTTCGGCGATCGAAGCGCCGACGGGTCGAGCGCTCGCGTTGCGGACCGGGCAGGCGCCGCGGGTCGAGACGCTCCGCCCCGGCGAGCGCGCCCGCGTGGCCGAGTGTACGGGTTCTCTGCCCGTTCCCGGCCCAGAGGCGTACGCGGTCGCCTGGACCCGCACCGCGACGGGTGACCGGTTCGAGAGCGGGGGCCAGGCCATCGAGTGCCCCGGCGGGGAGAACGCGGGGTGGTTCTCCGTGGTCTCCGGCCTCCATCGGGTGCGGATCTCGGCGATCTCCCTTGAGGGGACCGCCGTGCCCGCGCCCCAGGCAGCCTGGATCGCGTGGGCGTCCTCCACCGTGGGCGCCCTCCTCGCCGCCGGACTCGCGGCCGCCGAGCTCGCCGCGGGCGTCCCGCCCTGGGCGGTCGCGCTTGCGGTGCTCCCGCTCTGCCTCGGCCCGTGGGTGCAGGCCGCCAACCTGGCCGGGCTGCGAGAGGCGCTCCGGATCGTGGACCTCCGGGTGCAGCGATTCCCCCTCCTCCTCGGCCTCGTCGGCAGCGGCACGATCCGCGCGGCCACCTACGGCGTCTGGCTGTCCACTTCCGGGGCTTCCGGGCGGAGCACCTGGGCGTTGGGGGCGGGCCTCGTCGCCTTGGCGGCGGCGTCGGTGGTCGCGTCCGGCGGGTGGGCGTGGGTCCCGGCGGCCACGCTGGCGGCGGGAGCGGGCGCGATCCTCGCGGCGGGCCTCTTGCGCCTGGCGTCTCGTGAGCGGCTCCCGTGGGCGGCAATCGCGGCGTCTGCGGCGGGAATGGCCGCGGTAGGCGGCTGGAGCGCGTGGTCCGTGGACGCCCGGGGGCTCGCGGCGTTGTGGTGCGTCCTGGTCGGCGTCGGGGGCGGGTGCCTGGTCCAGCTCACGGTGCATGCGCCGAAGCTGCGCGCCTACAACCTCGCCTCTCTCGCGGTGGCGGCGTTCGTGGGCGTGGGCCTGGAGATGGCGGTTCGGAGCACCTCGGCGGGGCAGATGTGGGATGCCGGCAGCGCCGTGCACAGCGCGGGGGACATCACCACACTCGCGGCGCAGCTCGACACCCTCGCGGCGTCGAAGTACGAGACCTACCCGAGCGCGGGGTTCCCGGTGGAGCCGCCGCCCAAGACCCATGCCGTGCGGGTGGTGTGCATGGGCGGGTCGTCCACGGCCGGCGCCTACCAGAACAGCGACATTCGCGAGTTCTATCCAGCGCTCATGCCCACCCACCTGCCGGGTGACGTCGAGGTCGTCAACCAGGGCACCGGCGGGTGGAACACCCTGCACATGGCGCTGTTTGCGGCGTCGAACTTCGCGTCCCTTCAGCCTGACGTGGTGACGGTGTACGCGGGGGTCAACGAGGTGGTGCAGGTCCCGGTGCCCTACCGCGAGCTGTACACGCAGTGGAAATCGGGAGGGCTGCACGGAGGCGCCGGCTGGCTTCGCGAGGTGCGGCTCTTCCAGGGACTGCGCAGCGTCGTGCAGGCGCTCCGTCCGGCCGTGGTGGCGGTCCCTCCCGAAGACACCTCGGCGAACCTCTCCGCACTCATCGCGTCGGCGCGCGCCCAACATGCCCGGGTTTTGTTGTTGTCCGAGGCTGTGCAGCCGCGCCCGGAGGCCTTCGACCCCTATTGGGCCGTGATGCGCGGCCTCGCAGACGGCAGCTCCGACGTCGTGTTCTACGACACGGCGGAGGCGATGCGGCCGCTCGGAGGCGCGGCGTTCCTCGACCAGAACCACCTCTCCCCGACCGGCCACGCGCGGCTGGCGGAGCTGGTGGCGGCGGAGCTCACCCGGCTTGGCTGGGTGGGGGGAGGCGGGCCGCGCTGACGCCGGTCGTGGCTCGCGAGGGTCGGGTTGGGCCGGGAGGTGGGACCAGATGTCCGAAACGTACATGGCCAAGGAGCGGCGCGGGAGGACCGGCGTTCCCCCCGGAGGCGCCGCGGTCGAGGAACCCCCCGCGGCGAGAATGGCTCCGCGGGCTCAGGGCGCCGCGGTCAAGCCCATGGGCCGCCGGAGCGCCTCCGCGACCCGCGCGTGGCCGGCTTCGCTCAGGTGGAAGTCGCCATCGAGGAAGCCAGCGGGATCGCGCAGCGGCTCCACGAGATCGACCAGCGGGATCGGGCCGAGGGCGGCGGCGAGGTCGTCGCGGAGCGCGGCGTCTGCCCACGGGCGCCCGCTCCAGGTGAGCGGGGAGACGGCGGCGCGGGCCTCGGAGGTCGCGGCGTCGGCCGGGAGGAAGGCGACCAGCGTCCGCAGGTCGGGGTGAGCCGCCGAGAAGGCCTCGATGCGGGCGGCGAAGGCGACGGTGACGCCGTGCACCGCCGTCGCCGGGGCCAGCCCCGCCGTTCCCGCGAGGTCGGGTGCCGGGGAGAGCCGCCGGAACGCCTGGACCAGGAGGTGAGAGTTGGAGAACGGCGAGGCCCAGAACCAGGCGCCAGGTCCGTCGGCGTGGTCGCGGTTCACGAGCCAGCCGCCGCGCACGGCGTACCGCGCCTCGATCGGGCGTTCGCCCTCGTCCCAATCGTTGGCCTGGTTGAGCACGAGGACCAACCCGGTGGGCAGGTGCGCACGAACGAGGCGGTCAGCCGCGGCCAGGGTGTCCACGACGCCGTACCCGGGCACGCCGTAGCCGGTGGCGCCGAGGCGGGCGGCGAAGGTGTCCTCCCCGCGCACGCCGAGGCCGAGCACCTGGGAGTCCCCGACGATCAGCCAGTCGCCGTGGGTGCGCGCGCCCGTTGTGTCGGTGCACACCGGGTAGACGAGGCCGTCGGGGCGGCGGAGGGACTGGCAGGCGCTGACGCGGAGCGTGATGGTGCCACCCTCCATCGCGAAGATCGCGAGGTTGGGGAACGCATTCCCGTCGAGCGCGCGCACCCCGGTCTCCGCGGCGATGAACGCGAAGAACGCGCTCAGGCCGCCGATCGCGAGGCGCAGACGGAGCGGGACGTGGATGGGGCTCAATTCCCGGATCCCCTATCCTACGCGTGCGTGGGGAGGTCTGCCGGGGCGTGCGACGCGGTGCCCTCCGGAGCCCATCGCCGCTCCCCGCGCGCGGCTCGCGTTACCGTTGGCGAATGGCCCCGTCCGTCGTCCCCGCCCGGCCGTGCTCCGCGATGGTCCTGCTCTCCTTGCTGCTGGCTGCGTGCGCCGATGACGCCGCGGCGCCCCCCTCGCCCGCGCCGGCCGCCACGCCCCTCGCGGGCGCCAAGCCCCCGCCCGTCCCCGCGGGGCCCCGCGGCGGTGCCGGCGGGAACGTCCTGAGCATGGGCGAGGTCGACCTCACCCGGCCCCCTCCCGACCTCCCGCCGCGCTCCGCGACGGCCAACGCGGCCCCCTGCGCCGACTGCGACGTCATCCTCATCACCCTCTGCTCCGTCCGCCGCGACGCCCTCGGCGCCTACGGCGGCGCCGACGCCCACACCCCGAACCTGGACGCGATCGCAGCGTCCGGCCTCCGCTTCGACGCCGCCTACGCCGCCTCCAACTTCACGCTCCCGAGCCTCACCTCCATCTTCACGGGCCAGTTCCCGAGCACCACCGGGGTGATGAACTGGGACCGGGGCATCGGTACCACCGTGCCGCTGCTCCCGGAGGTCCTCGGCTACTACGGCTTCCATACCGCCGCGTTCACCGTGGACGCCCCCTCCGGCTTCCGTCCGGAATTCGGTCTGGACCGAGGGTTCCAACGGATGCGGGTGAGCCCGCCGCGCCACGGCACCCCGGATGGCCGGCGCACCGCCGGGGCGAGCGCCGAGGGCGCCACGGCGGAGGAGTTGGCCGCGGAGTGGGTGAAGGCCCAGCCGAAAGACACGCCGATCTTCCTCTCCTTCCACGACCGGGACGCCCACTACCCCTACGTGGTGGCCGCGCCGACGGACGACCCGACCGGGGTGCTCACCGCGCTCTGGAACGAGGGCGCCGACGTGGGGGGCCAGGGGCACATGATCGCCGAAGACCCCGTGGCGACCGCGTACAAGAACGGCGGCGCCGCAGCGCCTGCGGCGTGGCGCGGTGCGTACCGCGACGCGGTCTCGCGGATGGACGAGCGCCTCGGCACCCTGCTCACGGCGCTGGACGCGCGGGGGCGTCGGGACCGGACCCTGCTCATCGTCGTCGCGGATCACGGGGAGTCGCTCTGGGATCACGACGAGGAGCTCCACGGGGTGAACTACTACGACGAGGTGGTGCACGTCCCCCTTCTGGTGTCGGGACCGGGCGTGCGCGTCGGCAGCTCCGACGCGCTGGTGAGCCACGTCGACGTGTTCCCGACCATCGCTGCGCTCATCGGGGCGCCCGCGCCCGCCGGCGTCGACGGGGTGTCGCTGGCGCCGGTGCTGTCGGGGAGTGAGCCTTCGATTCGCTCCACGACCCTGGTTGAAGGGGGGGTCATGGCGGATCGCCCGGACGTCCTCCGGGGGGCCCTGGTGTCGCCGCCGTGGGCGCTTCTGCTGCAACCGCCCGCCTCGGCGACGGCGGGTCCGCCGCCTACCGGCGGCGTCGGGGCGGGCGGGCTCGATCCCTACCTCTTCGACCTCTCCGTGGACCCCGCCGAGCTCCACGACCTCGCTCCGTCGCGGCCGGAGATCGTCGAGTCGCTGCGGGTGCGGTGGGAGGGCTTCCGCAAGGCGCGTGCGGGGCGGGCGGTGCCGATGGAGCTCCGCCACGATCCCGCGTTTGTCGAGCTGCTCCGCCGCACCGGCTACGACTTTGCCGCGACGGTCCCGGACGCCCCCACGCCCGGCACCCCCGCTCCCGGAGCGCCGCCGGGAGGCCCGAGCCCCGGAGCGCCGCCGGGAGGCCCGAGCCCCGGAGCGCCGTCGCCGGCGGGCCTCGCGCCCTTCGATCCGTCGGTGACGCGCCCCTCTGGCCCTCCGCCGCGCCCACCGCCCGCGTCGGGAGCGACGGGCAGCGCACCGCGGTAGGGTCCCGCGCGTTCGTGTGACGGTTCGGATGCGTGCTTTTCGCGGGCTGCTTCGGCGTGATACCGTCGTTCGATGCAGCGCAAGGGGGTGCAGATCGGCGAGTTGGCGCGGGCGACGCTTCTCTGGTGGCTTGTGCCGGCCATCCTGATCGGTGCCTTGGCGATCGTCGCGGCCCTGGCGCAGCTCGCGCCGGTCCGGTCGCTGATGTACTCGGTGTTCTGAGGTGGCCGCGCGTGCGTCCGGTCTGCGCCGGCGCCTCCCGCGCCGCTACGCGCTTGTGCCGCTGGTGGCGTTGCTCGGGCTCGGCGAGGTCGTCGCCCGCGTCGCCGGTGCGCCGGAGTGCGCCCCGATCGTCCCCCAGGCCACGGGCTGGGACACCATGCTCGGCGACCCCCGCTACCTGTGGCGCCTCGAGCCGGGCCGCCGCCTCGACTCCGGGGATGGTCACTCCCAGACCAACTCCGTTGGACTACGTACGCGCCTGCTCCCGACGGACATGAAGGCGGCCGACGAACGCCGGATCGTCATCACCGGCGATTCGTCGGTGTACGGGTGGGGCGTGGTCGACGGCAAGACCTACGCGGACCAGCTGGAGGCCGAGCTCAACCGGGGCATCGTCGGTGCGAGGGTCTCCGTCGTGAACCTCGGGGTCCCGGGCTACTCCACCGAGCAGACGCTGTTGCTCCTCGACGACCTCGGCTGGGCCTACGCCCCGGACCTGCTCCTGGTCCACAACATCTTCTCCGACTGCAACATCGACGCGTTCCAGGATCGGACGGCGATGCGCCTGGCCGATCCCGAGCGGGGGGCGGCCTATCGCGTGCTCCACGGGTCACGACTCTACTGCTCCATCTACATGCCGGTCGCGGAGGCGCGCGCCTCCTACATGCAGCAGCCCAACCGGGTGCTCATGCCCGGCCGGCCCATGGGCGCCAACACCGCGGCGGCGATGGAGTTGGTCGACCAGGCGATCGACCTCTCCCGCGTCCCGCTGGGCGACTACCTCGACAACCTCTCGCAGATGCTCGGTGAGGCCCAGACCCACCACGCCCAGATGCTGCTGGCGCCGCTGGCCCAGGAGTGGGACGCACGGGTGTGGACCCTCCCGGGAACCCCGGAGCCAACCGAGGGCCAGGTCCTCCCCTGGCATCCCTACCGGAAAGCCCTGAAGAGCTGGGCGCCGGAGCACGGCGTGGGGCTCGTCGACCTGCCCGCCGCTTTCGCGGCCGCCCCCGGCGAGCACGGCGATCTGTTCATCGACAGCGTCCACCCCTCGGAGTGGGGCGCCCGGGTGATGACCTGCGCGGTCGCAGACTGGCTCCGGAGCCACCCGGAGCTGCTCGGCCTCACCGCTGCCGCCTTTCCGGTCCACGAGTGCGTGCTGCGGCCGCCGCCGGCTTCGGCGCG
>CAIXRH010000040.1 GCA_903921785.1 uncultured Pseudomonadota bacterium | reverse complement strand
GGCGAGGTTGACCCGCGGGGGGGAGCCCCCCCCCCCCCCCCGGCCGACCCGCCGCCTTCGTTCCGAACCAAGGACGGCCGCTGCGTCGTGTCGCCCGAGCGCCTGGTCCTGGAGCAGCGGCGCGTTCGCGGGCTGACCGCGATCTTGATGCCCTCACCCGCGAGCGGGTCGTCGCCCACTTCTCCAACGTCGGGCAACCCGCTCGCCGGTTCATCCACCTGCCCGGCGCCCTCCAGGCCGGGAGCGGGGAGCTCGAGCGCGCGATCGTCACCCTACGCGCCGCCGGGTGGCCCGTCGTCGAGGGCCGACGAAGACGACCAGGGAGCGGGGATCCAGGTCCGCCCTGCTCTCCGGCCGGCGTCGGCGGTCGAGGAGCCGCCGTCGGCGGGCATGGCGGGGCGGGCGCCGCTCAGCCCGGGCAGTCCCAGGTCGACGTCGAGGTGCTCACCACCTTGTCCCAACGCCCCTCGCTGAACCCGGTCTGGCGCACTCGGGCCGTGGTGTCGGTGTACGTGTACCGTTCGCCCCGCCAGTCCGCGAAGGTGCCGGTGTCCATCGGCCCGTCGTCGGCCTGGGTGTACTCGGTCAGGCGACCGTCCGCCTCGTAGGCGTACGTCTCGCGCGACCGATCCCCCTGGGAGTTGACCACCTCCGAGGCCAACAACCGGTCCGCGTCCCAGGTGTAGGTCGTCACCCACGTGTAGCCACGCTCGTCCGTGGCGGACTCCTGGACGACGTGACCGCCCTCCCAGGTGTAGACCCTGTCCATATGCAGCGCCGCCACGCCGCCGGTGTCGACGTACGACTCCACCACGCGGACCAACTGACCCGACGCGTCGTAGGTGTTGGCGTAGGTCTTCTCCAGGGCTTCGGTCGTCACGACGCCGGCGCGGGTGTACTGGTCGGTGCTCCAGGTGTGCGCCGCGTTCCGGGCGTCATCGCACACGCGAGTGCCCTGCTCGAGCTCCTTCGTATCGCCGGACTCCCAGGTGGTCTCCCACGCCACGGAGAGGCTGCACGCGTCGGTCCGCGTGAACGCCCAGGTTTCGTGTTCGTCCGCCGTCTGGCGGTCGTACGTGAGGAGCCGGACCTCGTCGAGGTACACCCGGGTGATGACCCAATCCGGGCCGGTCTCCACTTGCCGGCACCCGGCCATCGAGAACGGAGCGGGGGCGCCCGAATCCGGACCGGCCTCCGACGCGCACGCGAGGAGGAGCCACATGCCGAGCCGGTAACCGACCCGCAACGCCGACGCGCCACCGGCCGGAGACGTTACGCCCCCGCATGCCCGTCACCGTCCGCCCACTGCGCGAGTCCGAGTGGCTTCCCCTCGTGGAAGCGCTCAGCCAGTCCTTCAACGCCCCGGTCCCCGGCTGGGAGCGCTTCCGCGAGCGGCTGGGCGACGAGCAGCTCCGGGTCGCCTACGACGAACGCGAGCGGGTGATCGGGGGCTACGCAATCTACCCGATGGGGCAGGTGTGGCACGGGCGGAGCGTGCCGCTCGGGGGAATCGCGGGTGTGGGCGTGCTCCCCGACGCCCGGGGCGGCGGCGTTGCGAAGGAGATGATGGTCGACGCGCTTGCGGAGCTGCACCGCCGCCGCATCCCGATCGCAGGGTTGTACCCGGCCACCCAGCGGGTCTACCGCTCCGTCGGCTTCGAGCAGGCCGGGGAGCGCGTACGCTACGAGGTGCCCCTGTCCAGCCTCGGCGGATTGCGCTTCGAGGTGGACGTAACGCCCGTCGATCCTGTGGATCCCCAGGCTGTGGCGGTCTTCCGCGAGCGGTACCGTCCCGCCCACGGCAACCTCGACCGCTCCGACGCCATCTGGTCCCGACTCAGCCAGCCCTACGTCGGCCGGCGCTTCGCGTGGCTCCTCGGGGAGGACGGCTACGCGATCCTCCAGCACGCGCCCATCGAGGGCGTGCCGTTCGACCTTGAGCTCTACGACTACGCCGCGCCCACCGCCGCCACGGCGCGTACGCTCCTCGCGCTGCTCGCCGGTCACCGCTCGATGGCGAAGAAGCTGCGCTGGCAGGGCGCCCCGTCCGACCCGCTGCTCGCCCTCGTCCCCGAGCCGACGTGGTCGGTGGTGGACCTGCAACGCTGGATGCTCCGCCTCGTGGACGTGCCCGCCGCGCTCCGCGCCCGCGGCTGGGCGCCCGGTGTTTCCGGGGAGCTCCACCTCCGGGTCACCGACGAGCTCCTCGCTCACAACGTCGGCGACCTCGTGCTCACGGTCGCGGACGGTGAGGCCCTCGTTCGGCCGGGCGGCCGCGGCGAACTCCGGGTGGGTCCGCGGGCGCTCGGCCCGCTCTACAGCGGCTACTTCACCGCCAGCCAGCTGAGCGCCCTCGGCCACCTCGACGGCCTCGACGCCGCCATCGCCACCGCGGACCGGCTCTTCGCCAGCCCGACGCCGTGGATGCGGGAGATGTATTGACCGACGTCCATCCCTGGTTCTCCGCCGACCGCCTCGACCTCGACGCCCTCCCCCTCGACGCGCCCTGGGCCGCGCGCCTGGACGAGCTCGCGCTCTCTCGCGGCCTCCCCCGCTGTGGCGTGGGCCTCGCCCCAGCGCTCCGAGAGGTCTCCGAGGCGTACAACGCCGCCAACTTCCGCCTCCCGTGGACGAAGGAGCGGCTGGCCGCCCGGCTCCACTTCTTCCTCCCCCGCGACCAGGCCAAGGTCGGCGCCGCCCTCCGCGACGTCCCCCTGGACCCGTCCTGGCGCGAAGGCACGGCGCCGCTGCGGCTCGTGGACGTCGGCGCGGGCCTCGGCGCGAGCACCCTCGGCGCCGTCCGGGCGCTCCGCGCGCGCGGCGTCACCCGCCCCATCGAGGCGACCCTCCTCGACGTGGACGCGGCCGCCCTCGCTGTGGCGGCGGAGGTCCTCGGCGTGGTGCCGGGCGTGAAGGTCCAGGTTGGCGCGGCGCCGCGGGGCGCCGAGGCCGCCCCGGCCCCGGACCTGGTGCTCTTCGCGCAGGTGCTGGTCGAGCTGCCCTCGGAAGCCGAAGCGGCGGACCGGCTCCGCGTGGCCGCCGCAGGCCTCGCCCCTGGCGGCCGCGTGGTCGTGGTGGAACCGGCCCTTCACGGCGCCACGCGGCGGCTGATGCGCATCCGTGACGTGGTCGCCGGCGCAGCGGAGATCGTGGCCCCCTGCCCCCACGCCGGGCGGTGCGCGATGCTCGACCAGCCCCGCGACTGGTGCCACGACGACCTCGACGTGGACCTCCCCCCCTGGCTCCACCCCCTCGCCCGCGCCGCCGGCCTCCGCTGGCAGGGCCTCACCTTCGCCCGCCTGGTGCTGGCGAACGAGCCGGTCGCCCGGCCGCCGCTGCGTGTCGTCGCCCCCCCGCGCGACACCCGCGGCCGCAAGGAGCGCCAGCTCTGCGGCACCTTCCCCGACGGCACGACCCTCCGCTGGGTCGATCGCCTCGACAAACGCACCACCGAAGCCAACGCGGCCTTCGCCGACCTCGCCCGCGGCGACGGCGTGCTCCTGGAGCCGGTCGCGGCGCGGGTGGAGGCGGAGACCCTCGTCGTTCGCGGCTGACCTCCGCGCGCACCTCACCCCGCCGCGGCGACACCGACCACGATCGCGGCGACCCCCCAACAGCCCACCCCGATCCACACCGGCCGCGCCACGCGCTCGAGCTGATCCAGGATGGTGACGCCCACGAGGCCCGCCACAAAGTACGGGAGCGCCACCGCGAAGGTCGTGAAGTGTTTGAGGTCGTCTGGGAGGTAGAAGAAGAACCAACCGTGGAAGCCGAGCAACGCGAAGAGGTTGGCCGCGACCTCCAGGAACATCGCTTCTCCCGCCAGGATCGCTGCCCGCGAGAAGCGGGACTCCGCGATCTGCCGCTGACGCAGCCCGTCCTGAACGGCCACGACAAACGCGCCGTAGAGCGGCCACATGACCACCCCTACCAGCGACGTGGATCCGCCGAGGACCGGCGCGACGCGGTACTGCCAGGCCAGCGCGCCGGTGACCCGGAGAAACGCTTCGTCGACCCCGATCTCGAACATCACCGCCACCAGGAAGGTGGCGCCACCGGCGGCGACGAGCCGGCGCCAGTTCGGCAACGGCCCCGCGAGCTGCGCGAGCAGCAGGAGGATCGGCGTGAACACGCCGATGAACGCCGCCATGAACGCCGGCACCATCCCGGTAGGCAGCACCGGCCCCATCCCGCGCGCGTGCACCGCGAGCGCGGCCACGCGGACGGCCAGCCAGAGCGCAGCGGCGCCGCCCCCGATCCACACGACGCGCTGTCCGAGCATGCCGTCCGTTACCCGACTTGCCCCGCCCGCGCTGCCGTAGCCGCGATCACGCGATACTGGACCGAATGGCTGAGGTTCGGCTCCCGCACCTCCGGCGTCTGGTGCCGATCGCGCTGGCGTGGATCACCGTGGGGGCGATCGCATTCTGGCCGGTTGCCCGCGACGGCTACCTATACGCATCGACCCTGGTCTCCCTCGGCTTTCTCTGCGCGTTCGCGTACAGCGAGGTCGCGGCCGACTCCGCCTCACGCCCCGACCTACAGCGCCCCGAAGCTGCCGTACCGGCCGGATGGAAGGCCTGGGCTGGGGTGCTCCTGGGGGCCGCCGTAGGCGCGGGGCTGGCGATGGCCGGGCTGTGGTGGCTCGTCGGTCGGACGCACCCGCGCTCCGGCGGCTGGTTCCTCTTCTACGCGATCCTGTTCACCAGCTTCGTGATCGCCACGTGGCGTTTCCGCAAGTACCTCGACGTACGAGCCGCGTTCGTGACCGCGCTCTGCATGGACGTGGTGCTCTCCGCCTACGAACACCTCCTGCTGACGCAGGACACCGGCTGGGACTACCACGGGTCCGAGATCTACTCCCTGTTCCACGTCCCGGTGGAGAACATGCTGTTCATCTACCCCATGGCCAGCGCGCTGTGCTCGCTGCTCATCGCCGCCGCACGGGGTCGGTGGGGCGTGATCGGAGCCTTCTGGCGGCTGATGGCCGCCCTGTCGGTGGTCTTCATCGTCGTGGAGTTCGTGGGAATCTGGACGTTCCACCTCTGGTCCGTCGACGAGTTCGCCTCAAAGTCGGTCTTCCCCTTCCTGCACACGAACCTCGAAGAGTTCGTGTACTACTTCTTGTTCCAGGCCCTGAGCATGCTCGGGTACCTGTGGCTTCACGGCAACCTCGTCCCCGATCGCGCGCGGTCCCGATGAACGTGCTCCCAGGGCCGTACGGGGCCCGCGAAGTGGTCATCCCCTACCTGGGTGGTGTCGCCGCGGGCTTGCTGGTCATCGCCTTCTCGGCGAACGATCCGGTCTCCACCCTCGCTGGCGCGCTTTTGACCGCGGCCCACCTCGCGCTCCTGGCCCGCTACGCGAGGACACGATCCCCGACGGCCCAGTTCGAACTTCAGCGGCACCTGAGCACGCCCCTGGCGCTCTCGGTGTCCTTGCTCGTGTCGGCGCGGCAGCTCCCGATGGTCGTCGACTGGCTTGCGGTGTTCTGGGCGCTCTTCGCAGCGTTGTTCAACCACCTCCTCTTTCGGAGCCGGGTGCTCAACGCCTTTCTCGGCGTGTATGTCCTGGTCGGGCTCCTCCTCGGGCCGATCCTCCACCCCCGGCCGGGCTTTGAGCAGGCCGCGGTCGTGTTTCTCGCGCTCGCCACCGTCTACGTGCTGTGGTACCAGCGAACCCTACTGGCGCTCGTGGACGAGAGCCTGATGCGCAGCGCCGGGGAAGCGCGCCGGGCCGAGCGAAGGGACGTCGCTACCGGGCTCCCCAATCGGCTTGGGCTCATCGAGGCCGTCGACGAGTTGCTGACCATGCCTCGCGCCGCCGCGACCACCCCCACCTTGGTCGCCGCCGTGGACATCGACTCCTCGGGCACCCTCCGCCGCAAGCTGGGCGGGCTGGGCTACTTCGGCCGCGTCCGCATGGCCGTGGCGAACATGCGGCGTCGCGCCGAGGCCCACGGGATCCGGGAGATGGAGGTCGGGCTCTCGGGCGCCGATCGCCTGTTGATCGCCGTCGAGGGAGGGACCCAGCCCCACGCCCTGCTGGCCGATCTCCTCTCCGCGCTCGGAAACGCCCCCGCGGGGCTCGACTGTGTTGCCGGCTTCGCGCTTCACCCGGAGGACGGATCGGACGCCCCAACGCTGATCGAGTCGGCCGAGTCCTCCCTCCTGTTCGCGCGGTCGGAGCGGCTCGGGCGGGTGCGCCGCATGGACCCCGCCGAGCGGGCCGCGATCGAGGAGGAGGAGGCCCTCGTTCAGGACCTCCGCTCGCCGCTGGGACACGCAGGGTTCCGACTCGTCTACCAGCCCCAGGTGAACGCGGCCGGGCAGGTCCTCGCTGCGGAGTCGCTTCTGCGTTGGACGCACCCCTCGCACGGAGCGGTGTCGCCGGTGCGTTTCGTTCCGGCCCTGGAGCACGCCGGGCTCATCGGTGGCGTCGGCGACACCGTTTTGCAGATGGCGATGCGCGCCGCCGTCGACCTTCGCCGCGCCGGGCTCGGCACCATCCGCCTCGCGGTGAACCTCTCCCCGATCCAGCTCGCGGACCCGGGGCTGGTCGATCGTGTCGAGGCGCTGCTGCGGGCCCACAACCTCCCGGGCTCCGCCCTCGAGGTGGAGGTCACCGAGGCCAGCGTGCTCCACCACGTCGGCCGCTCCGTCGAGGTGCTCAACGCGCTGCGGTCGTTGGGCATCACGGCCTCGGTGGACGACTTTGGGACCGGCTACTCCTCCCTCTCCCGGTTGCTGGAGCTGCCGATCGACACGGTGAAGGTGGACCGGGCGTTCGTCAGCCAGATCGGCGAGCGGCCGGCCGCCGAGCGGCTCGTGCGGACGATCCTCCTGATGGCCCGGGAGCTCGGACACCACACCGTGGCCGAGGGCGTCGAGACGCAGCTCCAGCACGACGTTCTCGCCAGCTACGGGTGCGACCTCTTCCAGGGCTACCTCTACGCCCGGCCGCTCGAGTTCAGCGCCTTCGTGGACTGGTGTAGCCGCACGCCGGGACTCCCCGGCCCCCTGCGCCCCGAAGCGGCGCACTGACGGTCGCTGCGCCTGACGATCCTTCCCGCCACGCCGCCCCGTGCCTATTCGTCAGGCTAAGATCGCCGGCACGCCGCGCCGGCCCACAGGAGCACCATGAAGTTCGAACGTTTCACCGTGAAGGCCCGCGAGGCCATCTCCGACGCGCAGAACCTCGCCGGCAAGATGGGCAACCCCGAAATCCGCCCCCAGCACCTGCTCATGGTGCTGCTCACCCAGGAGAAGGGCGTCGCGCCGAGCCTGCTCAGCCAGCTCGACGTGGACGTTCCCGGCCTCACCCGCGCCGCCGCCAAGGCGCTCGAGGAGCTGCCCAAGGTCTCGGGAGGCAGCCAGGCCGCGCTCTCCCGCACGTTCCAGGCCGTGCTGGACAGCGCCGACAAAGAAGCCCGCGCCCTCGGCGATACGCACGTCTCCACTGAGCTCTTCCTCGCCGGCCTCTGCGACGCGCAGGACAAGGCGAAGCAGATCCTCCTCGACTACGGCGTCACCCGCGAGCGCATCCTCAACGCAATCCAGGTCACCCGCAAGGGCCAGAAGGTCACCGGGGAAGACGCGGAACAGCAGCGCGACGCGCTCGGCAAGTACACCCGCGACATGACGGCGCTGGCGCGCGACGGCAAGCTCGACCCCGTCGTCGGCCGCGACGAAGAGATCCGCCGCACCCTCCAGGTGCTCAGCCGCCGCTCCAAGAACAACCCCGTGCTCATCGGCGATCCCGGCGTCGGCAAGACCGCGATCGTGGAGGGCATCGCCCAGCGCATCGCGACGGACGACGTGCCCGAGTCGCTCAAGGGCAAAGAAGTGCTCTCGCTCGACATGGCGGCGCTCATCGCCGGCGCGAAGTACCGCGGCGAGTTCGAGGAGCGCCTGAAGGCCGTTCTCACCGAGATTGAAGCGGCCCACGGCAACATCATCCTGTTCATCGACGAGCTCCACACCATGGTGGGTGCGGGGAAGTCCGAGGGCTCGATGGACGCCGGCAACATGCTCAAGCCCGCGCTCGCCCGTGGCGAGCTGCGCTGTCTCGGCGCCACCACGCTCGATGAGTTCCGCAAGCACATCGAGAAGGACAAGGCGTTGGAGCGTCGCTTCCAGCCCGTGTTCGTGGACGAGCCGTCCGTCGCCGATACCATCCGCATCCTCCGCGGGATCAAGGACAAGTACGAGACCCACCACGGCATCAAGATCACCGACGACGCGATCCTCGCCGCCGCCCACCTCTCCGACCGCTACATCAACGACCGCCAGCTCCCCGACAAGGCGATCGACCTCATGGACGAGGCCGCCAGCCGCCTGAAGATGGAGATCGAGTCGCTGCCCCAGCCGATCGACGTGCTGGAGCGTCAGGTGCGCGGCCTGAACGTGGAGCTCGCCGCCCTCGCCCGGGAGACCGACAAGCCCGCCTTGGAGCGGGCGAACAAGCTCCGCGCCGAGATCGCCGAGAAGGAGGAGGAGTCCCGCGGCCTGCGCAGCAAGTGGCAGGCGGAGAAGACCGCCCTCGACCAGATCACCGAGCAGCGCGAGAAGATCGAGGGCCTGCTCCACAACCTCGAGCGCATGGAGCGCTCCGGCGAATACGCCAGCGCCTCCGCCATCAAGTTCGGGGAGCTCCCCGCCGCCCAGCGCGCGTTGGAGGCCGCCCAGGCCCGCCTCGCCGACCTCCAGAAGGACGGCGGCGTGCTCCGCGAGCGCGTCACCGAAGAGGACATCGCCTTCGTCGTGAGCAAGTGGACGGGCGTACCGGTCACGAAGCTCAAGGAGTCCGAACAGGCGAAGCTCCTGAAGATGGAGGAGAACCTCCACGCGCGGGTCATCGGCCAGCACAGCGCCATTGTCGCGGTCGCCGACGCCGTGCGCCGCGCCCGCGCCGGCCTCCAGGACCCGAACCGGCCGATCGGCAGCTTCATCTTCCTCGGGCCGACCGGCGTCGGCAAGACCGAGCTCGCCAAGGCGCTCGCCGAGTTCCTCTTCGACGACGAGAACAACATCGTCCGCATCGACATGTCCGAGTACATGGAGAAGCACACGGTCGCCCGGCTCATCGGCGCGCCCCCGGGCTATGTGGGTTACGACGAAGGCGGGCAGCTCACCGAGGCCGTGCGCCGGCGCCCCTACAGCGTCGTGCTGCTCGACGAGATCGAGAAGGCCCACCCGGACGTGTTCAACGTGCTCCTCCAGGTGCTCGACGACGGCCGCCTCACCGACTCCAAGGGCCGCACGGTCGACTTCAAGAACACCGTGCTCATCATGACGAGCAACATCGGCAGCCACCGGATCATGGAGCTGCAGCACGACCGCCCGAAGATGGAGGTCGAGGTCATGGCCGAGCTACGCCGGGCGTTCAAGCCCGAGTTCCTCAACCGCGTGGACGACATCACCATCTTCGACGCGCTCAAGCGCGAGGACATGGACAAGATCCTCGTCGTGCAGCTCCGTCGGGTGAAGAAGCTCCTCGCCGACCGCCAGCTCAAGATGGAGCTCACCCCGGCCGCGATGACCGCGGTCGCCGAAGCGGGCTTTGATCCCATGTTCGGCGCCCGTCCGCTGAAGCGGGCCATCCAGACGCACCTGCTCAACCCGATGTCCAAGGCGATCGTGGCCGGCGGCTACGGCGCGGGGGACACCGTGATGGTCGACGTGGCGGACGACCACATCACCTTCGAGCGGGTGCCGGCGCCGCCGGAAGCCGAGGCGTAGAGGGCGAAGGCCGCCAGGGGCCCGCCGCGTTTCTCGGCGGACGACGAGGGCATGTCGAAGGGCGGCGCGGGTGCGCCGTCCTGCCGGGCGGCCACCGTCGGCGGTCGAGGAGCCACCGCGGGGAGAATGGCTCGGCGAGCGGGCGGCGCCGCGGGGGCGCCGGGCCGACGTCTGTCCTGGCTCGCGAGGATGGAGGAGGACCGGGAGGGGGAACAACCCTGTCGAAGGCCCCCTGCCGCGCCTACTGTCTGGTGAGGGTCGCGGTGCCGACGAAGGTCACGCCGATGCTCTCGTCGGCCCAGTCGAAGTCCACGACGAGATTGCCGTTTTCGTAGGTGCCGGCGCCAGGGAAGTCGAGGATGTAGCCGTTGCCGTAGTCGTCGGTCCACAGGCTGTCGACCACGCCGTCGGCCTCGGTGCCCGCCCACACGCCCTCCTGCGCGAACCCGGAGGTGAACGTGCAGACGAGGTAGCCGTTGAGCACGCCCTCGCCCTTGATGGTGGCCGTCGCGGGTCCCGACGCCCATGTCGCGGTCACCCGGCGTCCGTTGTGAGCCTGTTCGGTACCCAGACCGACGGCGAGACGGCGATGGCGATGCGCGGCGATGTGGCCGGGTGGCCCTCGTACGCGGTGGAGTAGGAAGGCGCGGCGCCCCTCACGGCGCCTTCGCCGCCGCCGGGAACCCCTCCAGCGCCGCCAGCGTGGCGGTCCCCGCGTGGCCGGGAGCGGGCGGATCCCCGACACGGAGCGCCACCCGGTCGGCCCCCGCGTCGAGGAGCGCGGCGCCGCTCACCCGCAGCGTGCTGGTCCAGGTGCCGGCAGGAGCGTCGACGGTGACGGGGAGGTCGCGGGGCTCGGGGAGCACGAGGAGGGTCGCGGCCGCGAGGGGGGCGGGGAGGCGCAGGCCGATCCAGGCGTCCGGAGGGGGCGCGGCCCGGAGCTTCACCTGGTCAGGCAGTTCGAGGCTCGACGCCACGCGATCGGGCAGGACCCACGCCGCTTCGTCGCCGGAGCGGAAGGCGGGCGCGCCGTACGTCTCGGTGAGCAGTCGGCCGCCGCCGCGGTCCGCCCGGGCGTGGTGCATCCACACGATGCGCACGCCCAGCGCCTCCACGTACCGGAGCCCGCGGCCCGGTGCGTCGCCGATCATCGCCGCCTGGAGTTGCAGGTAGGGCGTCGGGAAGAAGCCGGAGTACCCGTTGGCGACGGGATGCCCGTGGCCGAGCGCGCGGCGCATCGCCACCACTTCCCCGGCGTAGTCCGCGGGGTTGGGGCCGCCCGAGAACGGCAGCTCCAGGAGGGTGCCTGGGGGGGCGGCGTGGGTGAGCCAGTCGAGGACGGCCTCGGTGTCCGCGGTCTCGGGCGCGGGGGCGGCCACCCGCGCGGGGCCGGCGAAGGACTCGGCCGCCGCGAAGAGGGCCACGATCACGGTGGGCCACGGCCGGGCGCCGACGCGGGCACGGAGGGCGGTCAGCGCCGCCGCGGCGCCGGCCGCGACCGCGAGGTTCACAAAACCCATGATGTGCGCCGGAGAGCGCACCCCGGAGAAGCCGGGCACCCCCCGGTACATCCACGCGTACGGGGAGAGGGTGAACCCGCCGAGCTCCACCTTCGCCGACGGGCCGAACGCCACCAGCATCGCGAACCCGCCGAGCGCGAGCAGCGCCCCCGCGAGCCCCCGCCCCGGTCCGGGCGCCGGGGGCCGCCGGAGGACGAGCGCCCCGGCCGCCAGGACGCCCAGCCAGACGACGCCCACGTCCCAGCAGTAGTGCCCCTCGGCGTAGCTCAGGTGCAACCAGCGAGACGCGAGCCAGTGCCCGTCCGCCGGCGTGACCAACTCCGCCGGGTGCACGTACCCCTCGACCTCCGCCATCGGGTGCGCCATCCCCGCGGCGGTGAGGCGTTCGAGCTGCGGCACCGCGAGCGGAGCGAGGACCGCACCCGCCGCGGCGACCGCCGCCGCGGC
>CAIXRH010000039.1 GCA_903921785.1 uncultured Pseudomonadota bacterium | reverse complement strand
GCCAAAGCGGCCTCCGCGCCCCCGCGGCCGTGCACAAGTCGCGGAGGTTGTTGAACCTCGACGAGTTGTGAGCGTCTGGCGGGGGCGGGTGCCCGTGCGGCAGGGGGCCCGCTGCGACCGCAGCCGGGGGGGTGCCCGTGCGGCAGGGAGCCCGCTGCGACCGCAGCCGGGCGGGTGCCCGTGCGGCAGGGAGCCCGCTTCGACCGCAGCCGGGGGGGTGCCCGTGCGGCAGGGAGCCCGCTTCGACCGCAGCCGGGGGGGTACTCGTGCGGCAGGGAGCCCGCTTCGACCGCAGCCGGGGGGGGGCTCGTGCGGCAGGGGGCCTCCTTCGACCCCAGCCGCAGCCTCCCCCGCCCGTCGAGCCATTCTCCCCGCGGCGGCTCCTCGACCGCCGACACACCCGACCGGCAAGCCGGTGGGGCGCCCCCAGCCCCTCGACACCCTCGTCGACGGTCCTGCGAAGGCCGGCGCCGCTACGTCGACGCGCGGTACGCCGCGAGCCCTGCCTCCACGCGCGCCGCCAACTCCCGACGCCGCTCCGCCAGGGCGAGCGCCACCTGCGGACGGAACAAACGCAGCGACATCCCGCGCAGGGCCTCGGCGCGACGGCTGAGGACCTCGTCGAACCGGAGCGCCGCCAGCCCCGTGAGCGGCCCGACGACGAGCACGGCGGCCCCGGCCGCAGGGCTCCACGCCGCCGCTGCCGCCGCCCACGCGAGGTACACCGGCGCGAGCACCACGAAGCCGAGCAGCAGCTTGATCGTGCCGATCACGTCGACGTGGCCGCGGGCGAGCCGCGCCGAGAGCGGCCGGACCAGCCGGTAGGGCAGCCACGCGAGGAGGGCGCCGACGAGCGCGAAGGGGGCGAGGAGCGCGGCGAAGAGCAGGCCCGGCGCGGCGGAGGCCGGCGCAGCCTCTTCGATGGCCAGCGGGTCGCGGACGCCGACGCTCTGCAACGCGGACTGGTACCGGGTGACGTCCGCCACGATCGCCTCGGCGCCGGCGGGGTCCTCGGCAAGCAGCCGCCGCCACGCCGCGGCGAGGGCGCGCGCCTTCTCCTCGCGCGCGGCGAGGGTGGCGGCGCCCGTCCAGTGGGCGACGGCGAGCATCGCCCGCCACAAGGTGGCGTTCTCCGCTTCGAGCACCACCGCGCCCAGGGCGTCTTCGATGCGCTCGGTGAGCGCGGCGACGGCGGCGCGGTCCCCGGGGTCGCCGGCCTCGACGGGGATCGGGCGGCCGATGGCCACCGCCACCGGGGAGCGGAAGATCGCCTTGTCTTCGTAGAGGAGCCCAACGGGAACCACGTGAAGTCCGGGCGCGCCGGCGCCGAGGGCGATGCGGGCGGCGCCGGTCTTCAGGGGTTGCAGCGTGGTCTCGTCGTGGCTTTTGCCCTCGGGGAACAGCGCGAGCCAGCCGCCCTCGCGCAGGAGGTCGTGGCACGCGGCGAAGGTGCGCTCGTTCTGTCGGGTGTCGGCCTCGTGGGCCCGGTACACCGGCAGTGCGCCGAAGGACTGCATCCCGAGCCGGCTCACCGGGTTGTCCCAGAAGGTGCTCTTCCCCAGGAACGCCACCGGCCGCCCCACCGCCAGCCGCACGATCAGCGGGTCGATGAGCCCGTTGGGGTGGTTGGCGACGACGATCACCGGCCCGATGGACGGCAGCCGCTCGGCGCCGCCCACCGCCCGCCAGGGGTAGAAAAGGCGCACGAGGCCGAGGGCCCAGGCCCGGATCAGCGCCTTCATGTGGGGCTGCCTTGACCGGGCTCACCGCGCGGGACGCTGTGCCCGTAGGCGCGGAGTCCGTCCGTCGTCGGCGAGGCCGGTCTTGCCGTGAGGGCCGAACGCGGAGGTCGGCCCTGGGTCCTGCCGCCGCCGTCGGCGGGCGGTCGCTGCGCTCCGCCCGCCGGCAACGACGTCACCCGCCCGGTCACCGCCCCCAGCACCCTCGGCGTTGGACGCCAGGGGTAGCCTCCGCCGAACGGAGCTCGCGAGGGCTTGCTGCTGCGGTTCGCCTCCGAAGCGGCGTTCAGCGCCTTCATGCCGCGGCCGGCTCCGGCAGCCGCCGCCACCCGATCCCCCAGATCAACGCCCCGATCGCCATGAAGGTGGGGATGAGCGCCACCCCGGGGATGAGGTTGCCGGCTTCGTCGGAGATCACCCCGATGATCGGGGGGGAGATCGCGTCCCCGAGGAGGTGGATGCAGAGGATCGACAGCGCGAAGGCGTGCGCGCGGAGGGACGGCCGCACCGAGTTGGCGATGAGCGAGTTGATCGGGCCGTTGTAGAACCACAAGAAGAACTGGGCGCCGAACATGCACGCGGCGACGGCCGGGCCGTCCGGCACCACCAACGCCAGACCGGCGCAGGCGGCCGCCGGGACCATCGAGACCGACGCCAGCGCGAGGTAGGGGTTCTTGGTGCGCCCGACCAGCTTGTCGGCCAGCCAACCGCCGAGGCCGGTGCCGAGCAAGCCGCCGGCGACCGTGACCGTGCCGACCAGCGAGCCCGCGGCGGCGAGGCTCATGCCCCGGTACCGCTCCAGGTAGGCCGGGAACCAGTCCGCCATGCCGCCCGCGGCCCACGTGACCGCCGTGTACCCGGCCACGGCGAAGACGTAGCTCTGGTTCTTCCGGAGGACCTTCAGGGCGTCGGGCCAGGACACCGACACCGTGTCCTTCACCACCTCCCAACCGCCCGAGCCGGGATCGCGGATGGCGAGCGCCGCGAACGCCGCGAGGAGGCCGGGGAGGCCGCAGATGAGGAAGGCGGCGCGCCACCCCCAGTGCGACCCGATGAAGCCGCCGAGCACGAAGCCGAGCGCGGCGCCCACCGGGATCGCCACGTAGAAGAACGTGAGCACCCGGTTGCGGCGTTCGGGCGGGAAATAGTCGGAGATGAGCGGCGGCGCGAGCGTGGCGTAGGCGGCCTCGCCCACGCCCACGAGGGCGCGCGCGAAGAGGAACGTCCAGAAGTCGCCGGCGAGGGCCGCGGCCGCCGTCGCGATCGACCAGAGCGCCACGCCGAAGGCGATGAGCTGCTTCCGCGGCCACTTGTTCGAGAGCGACCCGAAGATCGGGCTGGCGATCATGTACACGAAAACGAACGCCGTGAGCGGCAGGCTGGTCTCGGCGTCGGTGAGCCCGAGATCGACCTTGAACAGGTCCTTCACCGCTGACGGCACGAACCGGTCGATGTAGTTGAGCAGGTTCATCGCCGTGAGCACGGCCACCGCGAAGCCCGCGCCCTCCAGGGCCTTTCGGGGAGCGGTCGGGTTCGGGTCGGTCATGCTAGCGCCAGTCTCCCACGATGATGAACGGCGCCCAGAAGAAGGGGTGCGCGTGTTTGTCCGAGGCGATCATCGCCCGTTGGGCGGCCTGTAGCGCGTGCCCGAGGTCGTCGCCCTTGGCGAGGCGCTCGTAGAACGCCGTCATCAGCGCGAGGGTGCCCTCGTCGGAGACGCTCCAGAGGCTGGCGATGAGCGTCTCCACCCCGGCGCGCCGGAACTGCCCGGCCAGCCCGTTCACCGCCATCGGGGGCTTCCCTGCGGCGAGCACGTCGCCAGGCAGCGCCGACTGGCAGGCGGAGAGCACGACCACCCGGGTCTTCTCCAGCCACTGCCCGAGGCCGGGGATCTCCCGGTAGGCGAGGCGGCCGGCGGGGTCGGGGTGGCCGTGGAGCACGATGAGGCTCTTGTCGGGGAACTGCGCGTCGAGGAGGCCGTGGGTGGCCAGGTGCACCAGGGACTTCCCGCTGCTGGCGGCGAGCACGGCGTCGTGGGTGGCGGCGTCGCCCACGAGGCGGGTGGCGGCCTTGTACGTCTTCTGGATCGCCCCGACCTCGGCTTCGGCGCCGGGGAGGGTGCCGTCGGGGTTGCCCACGAGCAACATCGCCTTTCCGTCGACCTTGAACGGCTTCGCCGCGGTGCGCAGCGAGCCCACGTGGGTGACCGAAGCGACCGGCGCGCGCTCGGCGAGCCAGGCACCGTCGTGGCGGAGCAGGGCGAACGGGAGCTGACGGAAGACGCCCGTGGCGGAGACCACCACGGCGGTGGCGTCCTTCAGGTCGTCGGCGATCGGCGCGTACAACCAGCTGCCGAGCTTCTCGCACTGGGTGCGGGTCCAGTCGGGGTCCCAGGTGTCGGCGGCGCGGAGGCTCTTCGCGACGAGGTACACGGCCTTCGCGAGGTCGTCCGCCATCACCGGGGCTTCGCGCACGACCATCCGCTCGCGCCGGTACACGAGGAGCACCAGCTTCGCGGGCAAGCTCACCGGCTGGACGACCACGACGCCCGGCGGCAGCTCCGTGCGCACGGCTTCGAGGTCCTCGGGGTCGGTGCGGACGAGCTCGGCGAAGTGCGGGTAGGTGGCCCGCAACGTGTCGACCTGGGCGGCGAACTCGGACTGCACCTGACCGAGCTGCACGCGCAGGGCGGCGGCGGCCTCGGGCTTGGCGTTCGCGAGCTCCCGCTCCAGCCACGTTTGCCGCTCCGACAGCGCCCGCAGCTTCCCCGCCTCCGCGTCCTCGGCGACGAGCGGGCCCTCCTGGTCCGCCAGCGCCATCCGCTCGGCCGCGACGGCGGCCCCGGTCGGGTCGCCAGCGCCGAGGCTGGCTTCTACCAGCGCTTCGTACACCTTGGCGTACTCCCCGCGGAAGCCCCGGGCTTCGTCCTCGGTGAGCGATCGACGGGTGGCCTCCAGGGCGTCCACCGCCTTCTGCAAAAGCGCCACCCCTTCGGGGCGTTTCCCCGCCGCCAACGCGATCCGGCCCTCCACGAAGTCCGCCCGCCACCCGGCGGAGCCGGCGCCGTTCGCGAGGGTGCGGGCCTCCTCCGCGAGGCGGGTGGCCTCCGCAGGGGAGCTGCCCCACACCAGCCCGGCGAGGTTGAGCGCCGCGGTCACCTTCACCCGCGGCTCCTTCGCCTTCGCATAGAGCCGGCGGTACTCGTCGACGTTCCCCTCGCCGAGGAGGGCGCGCTGCAGCGCGATGGCCACGGCGTCGTCCGCACGTCCGGCGGCTTCGAGCGCGGCCTCGGCGGCGGCGTAGAGCTCCCGGGCCTTCGGGATGTCTCCCCGCCGGTGGTACACCGTGGCGAGGTTGGCGGTGAGCGCCGCCTTTCGCCGAGGGTCGGTCGCCAGGGGGAGGGCGGCTTCGTAGAGCGGCCGCGCTTCGTCGTCGAGGCCGAGGGCCTGGAGCACCACGCCGAGGTCGTTGGTCGCGTCCACGGTGCCCACGGGGTCGTTCGCCGCCTTGAACTTCGCGACGGCGTCCTCCAGGGCGGTGCGCGCATCCCGGAGCCGGCCGGCGCGGCGGTGCGCGAGGCCGAGGTTGGTCAGGGCGTCGGCCTGCCCTCGGGGGTCGCCGAGGGTGACGAACAGCGTGCGGGCGGCCTCGAAGGCCTTCCCGGCGTCGTCGGCGCGGCCGAGGGCGAGGCGCGCGAGGCCGAGGTTGCTCGCGGCGGAGGCGGCGAGGGCGGGGTCGTTGGCGGCGCGGGCGAGGTCGAACGCCTGCTTGATTGAGGTCTCCGCGCCCTTGGCGTCGCCGCCGGCGAGGCGCCACAGCCCGCGGTCGTTCGCGACGCGGGCGGGCAGCAGGCGGGTGGCCTCGGCCTGATCCAGGTAGCTCCCGGCCTTGGCGAGGTTGCCGAGCTCGCGGTGGGCGCCGGCGAGGCGGAGGAGGAGGTCGACGCGGGTGGCGGGGTCCGTCGCCGCGGAAAGGGCGGCCTCCCACGCCGTGATCGCGGCTGCGAGGTCGCCACGGCCCCACGCCGCTTCACCGTCTTCGAGCGGGCCGGCGAGCGCGGCGACCGGCAGGGCCGCGACGGCGGCGAGGCCGACGAGGCGACCGAGGAAGTCCCGGCGGCGCACCTACAGCTCCATCGAGGCGAGCTGGCTGCGCGCCGCCTCCATCCGCGGGTCGTCGACCAGCGCCTTCTGGAACGACTCCCGCGCGCGGGGCAGCTCGTGGTTGTCCAGCGCGATGAGCCCCTCGGAGAGCGCCAACGCGGCATCGAGCGGGTGGGCCGCGGCGACCGCCCGGGTGACCTCCGGGAGCGCCTTGACCACCCCCGGGATGAGCTGCCCGAGCTTCTCGCGGAACGTCCCGGCGAGCTGGTGCTCCAGCTCCATGAAGTCGCCCACGCCGCCGTTCGCACCGTTGGCGCTCACGATCTCGCCGGTCTCCACCTTCACCAACCGCGCGTCCACCCGCAGGGTGCCGGCGAGGGAGAAGTACGAGCCCATGAGCAGGTACTCGGCGCCGAGGAGCTTCCCGACCTTGGCGCTCGTGTCCTTGTCGACGACCGAGCTGTGGCCGAGCTTGAGCTCGTCGAGCACGGCCTGGAGCTGGGTACGCTCGACGATCTTCGCGCTGCCCGCACCGAGCAGGTCGGTGGTGAGCATCTGCGCGAGCCCCACCTTCAGCGGCTCGAGCTCCGGGTTGCCCTGGTTCTGGAAGTACAGCACCGCGACGGTGCCGGGGCCCGACGCGAAGGCCTGGGAGCACATCAGGATCAGGCTGGCGAAGAGCGTCATTCCGACTCCGGGGCGGCGGCGCGCGCGTAGAGGTGGACCGCCACGAGGGCGCAGGTGAGGACCGCGAGCGCCGGGGCGACGTCGAGGACGAGCCCGTCGAACATCCGGAACGCCGCGATTCCTCCTCCGAGGAGGGCGACCGTGACGAGGCCCCAGCCGAGGAGGTGGAGGCTGGCGGCGCGGCGCCCCGTGAGCAGGCAGAGGAGCCCGAGGACGGCGGCCCCGACCCACGCCGCGGTACCGTCGACGCGGCGGAGGTGGCGCCCGGTGAGCAGCGTGTCGATGAGCTGGGCGTGCACTCGCGCGCCCGACATGTCCGCGAGCTGCATCGCGGGGAACGAGTAGGAGGTCACGAACTGGTCGTTCGCGCCGGCGTCCACCCGACCGACGACCACCACGCGCCCCTTGAGCTGTTCGCCGATGTCCGCCGGCACGGTGATCGGCAGGTCCACCCCGATGGTGCGGGCGAGGGCCGACTCGCCGAGGCTGCGGAGCAGGCGGGCGGCAGACACGGACGGGATGCCGTCGCCGCCCTCCGGCCCGCGCAGGTTCAGCCCGAGGGGCTCGTGCAGGGGCACGCCGGTCTCGGGCAGCCCGAGGTCCGCGGCGTCGCCGGTGCACACCACGGGAGTGCCGCCACAGCGCGAGGCGAGGGCGCTGGTGAGGTCGCCGGGCGGGTTGGTGGTGAGCTGCATCCAGGCGGAGGCCAGGGCCAACGATGGCGCGGGCGACTCATCGTCCTGGAAGCCGCCGACCAGGCCCGTGGGGAACGGCCCGCTCAGGCGCGCGCGGGAGACCGAGGTGACCAGGGGAACGGCCCGCACCGTCATCTGCCCGGAGAACAACGTCTGCTCTTCGAGGCCGAGGTTGGCGTAGGCCGGCAGCGCCACCTCCCCGAGGACGGTGGCGGGCGCGAACGGGCTCACGTCATCGGCGCGGCCCGGGGAGAACCGCTCGGCCGCGACCACCCGCCCATGGGCCTGCACCGAGGCGACCAGGGCGTCGTCCCCGGTGGCGGGCTGGTCCGTGAGGATGTCGAGCACCACCACCCGCGCGCCGGCCGCCTGGAGGAAACGGACGATCTCGGCGAGCATCGCCCGGGGGGTGGTCTCCGGGGCGGGGTCGTACGGGTTCCAGAGGTAGAAGGCCTCCTCGTCGATGGTGACGAGCGCCACCTGTCCGCTGACGGGGGCGTTCGGACGGAGGCGGGTGTAGAGGTCCTCGATCCGGCCGCCGAGGAGCACGAACGCCATCGCGCCCACCGCCACGGCGGCGAGCACATTCACTACCACCTCGTGGGCCACGTCACGGCCGAGGCGCGAGAGCGTGTCGCGTACGCTCATGCGGACGCTCGCGCAGGAACGAACGGCATCAGGGCCGGACGCCCGCGAGGCGCTCGTACGCGGTGACCTGATCCGCGAGGCCCGCCGCCTCGAGGGTACTCAGCGCGTCCGTCGGGTAGCCGGCGAGGAGCAGCGCCGCGGCCACGGTGGAGGCGCGATCGGCGGGGTCCGGGATGGTTTCGGCGTGGACGCTGGCGAGCACCGCGTCCGCGTCCGCGCGGGGGACCACGCGGAACGTACGCTCCGTGTCCCCCACGGTGACGGCGTAGGTGCCCGGCGGGAGCTTCGTGGCGCCGAGCTTCAACATGCCCTCCCCGCGGCCGGTGAACATCACGGCATCTGCCCGCAGGTCGACGATCTTCACCTCCTGCGGCCCGCATGCGTCGCAGGTCCAGCGGACGTCCGTGACGTCCAGCGCGGTGGCGTTGGGGACGGGTCGGAGGAGCGCGGGGCCAGCGCCGCGGGCGGCCCCTGCCGACGCCAAGGAGGTGTGCTTCTCCAAAAGCGGCCCCACCTTGTCGGTGGAGCTGGAGACCCGGAAGGACTCGGGGTCGACGAGCTTGGGACCGTCCACCGCGAAGGCGCCGCCTTGCCGGAGCAGCACGACGTGCCCGCCCGCGCCCACGTCGAGCGACTGGGCGCCGCTGAGCATGAAGGGGGGCGCCGGGGCCGGGGTGCGGGACGCGCCATCCACCAAGGTCACCGGGCCCCGCACCATCGTCACCATGGCGGGCGGCGAGGCCGGCGTGGCGGCCAGCGCGAGGGCGAAGAAGAGCATCATCCGCCCAGGCTAACGGTGGAAGCCCCGGGCCGCCCGTGTGGAGCCGGTCCATCCGCAGGCGCCCGGACGGAGGCGCCGACCCGGGCCGCAGCTTGACGAGGAGGGGGTCGGCGGCCTATATGGCGGGGTCGGAGTCGTCCATGGCCCTCCCCTTCGTCCTGGCGCTGCTCACCGGTTGCGATCCTCACGACGCCACCGTTACGGGCAACTACGCGATGTACTTCGCCGAAGCTACGTCGGACAACATCCTGCGTCTCAAGCAGCAGTATGCTCCGACCGAGTGCGCGTACACGCAGAACGACCCGCTCGCGCCGGACATCGACGCCAGCCAGATCTTCACCGACGACTGCTGGGGCGAGAAGAAGGACCTCGAGGCGCAGTTCCAGAAGGACTACAACCTCACCCCGATCGACTGCCGCACCTTCGGCGCGTCGCCGTACAACGACAACGCGATCCGCATCCGGGACACGATGATCCCCGGCTGGGAAGCCGAGTACGAGCAGTACTGCTGCGTGGAGTCCCGCGACGCCGACCCCGCCAACGACCCCGACGGCGACGTGTTCACGACCGACGACTGCCACGTCGAGACCGGCCACTTCATGAACTGGCTGGACGACAAGGCCTACTACCTCAACACCGACAAGGTGGAGAGCTACCGGGAAGAGGCGGTCCTCACCGCCGAAGGCGATCTCCAGCTCACCGTGCACACCAGCACCCCGTTCGGGGACGTGCGCTTCGGCTGGGTCGTCAAGCCCGACTACGCGCCCACCCAGTGCGCCACGGTCGATGGCAAGACCGAGGAGCAGCCCCTCTTCGGCGACGCCGACGTGGTCCAGAACTGGTCCGCGAGCGAGGATGGCGGCACGCTGTTCTACCTCAACGCCGGCGCGTTCCAGGTCAACCCGAACAACACGGGCGACTACTGGTTCTTCGACCACAAGTGGGACGCCGCCTACGGCTTCTCCCGCTTCGGCGACGAGGACGCCTACCTCTACGCCACCGACTACCAGGAGTACATCGACACGGCGGGCGTGTACGTGCCCTACTGGGTCGCTACGGCCGACGACGGCTCGGTCGTGGGTGGGTATGACAGCGCCGAGCAAGCGACCTACCACGAGCTGAACTGCGGCGAAGGCGACGACACCTGCGCCATCGAGACCTACCCCGACTTCGTGGAGTCGATGAAGGACAACTTCAGCAACGGCGGCACCGACGCCGACGGCAACACCGTCGCGCCCGCCCAGGACGATCTGGCGAACTACGGCCGCCTGCCGCAGGACACCTTCCCGTTCAACGTGAAGATCGAGGACAACAGCTGGCGTGAGATCGATCCCGGCAAGGGCACCGACGGCACGGGCTTCGCCAACTGGGTCGGCGTGAACCCGAGCTGGGTGCACCTCGACAGCAGCCTCGACGATCTGAAGGCCATCGAGCCCGGCACCCAGGACAAGCCGATCACCGGCGAGTTCCAGATCTACCTCACCAGCGCCGACACCAGCGGCTCCGTGTGGTTCTTCCACGGGAAGTTCGAGATCACCACCGTCGAGCGCGACACCTGGGGCTACTCCCCCGAGCTCGACGACATCAAGCGCGAAGAGAACGCCACCCCCGTCTGCGGCGACTGAGCGCAGGATCGGTTATGTGAGGTCCGCCGAGACGTCCCTCTCGTGCGGGCGCGTCCCCTTCGACCCGTCTGCGCGTAGGGAGGCTCGGCACCCTCATTTTTGGGGCCTGGCCCTCAGCGGATGCGGCGGCTGATCGCCTTGAACAGCGGGCCCCCGGCGCGGCCAAGCCAGCCGAAGAGCAGCGTCTCGCTCGGGAGCACGGTGGCGCCGACGGAGCGCATCCAGGTGAAGCCCGCCTGGCGATCGTCTTCGCGGCGGGAGAGGCACGCGTCCCCCGCGGCGATCACCTCGTAGCCCTGGGCGCGCAGGCCGACGGCGGTGTGCGCCACGCAGATGTGGGTCTCCATCCCGCACAGCACGACGGCGCGGCCGGGGTGGAGCCGGGCGTCGAAGCCGGGCTCGTCGGTGGCGGCGAAGGCGGTCTTCACGAAGGGCGCTTCGGCACCGAGCGCGGCGACCGTGGGCCCGAGACCCTGCGGGTACTGCTCGGTGAACGTGACCGAGATGCCCAGCTCACGCGCGGCGAAGACGAGGTTGCCCGCCGCGCGGACCGTGGCGGCGCACGCCGCTTCGGGCATCGCACCGGCGAGGCGCTCCTGGATGTCGATGACGACGAGCTGGTACTGGGCGGGGTCGAGGGCCATGCCTCAAGGTAGCGCGGGGGCCCGGTCGTGCGCCCGCACGTGCTCGAGGATCGCTCGGTTCACCTCCGCGGCCGCGTGGAACGTGAGGCCATGGCCCGCGCCGGGGAGCTCCAGCTTTCGCGCGCCGGGGATGCCCGCGGCGAGCACGTCGGAGTGGAGCGGGCGGATCAGCAGGTCTCCGGTCGGCTTCACCACCAGGGTGGGGGTGCGCAGCGTGGGGAGGCGGGCGCGGGTGTCATGGCCGAGGATCGCCCGGATCTGGCGCACGGACGTGGCGCGGGGCGGCGGCGTGCCCACCTGCACCTGCATCCGCTGGCGGAGCACCGTGGCATCGACCTCGGCGAGGAACGAGGCCGGGTACAGCAGGCGGGTGAGGTGGGTGACCCGCGCCTTGGCGGGGCCGAAGACGGCCGACAGCCAGTGGTACAGCCCCTGCGCGGTGGGGAGGATCCCCAATCGGCCGCCGGGGTGGGTGGCGACCAGGGTGAGCGAGCGCAGTCGATTCGGAGCGGTGAAGGCAACTTCCTGAGCGATCATCCCGCCCAGGCTCACCCCCACGAGGTGGAAGTCGTCCCAGCCGAGGGCGTCGGCCACGCGGAGCGCGTCCGCGGCGAGGTCGCCCATGCGGAACCACGTCGCGTCGGCGGCGCTCTCCCCGATGCCGCGGTTGTCGAACCAGGCGAGCTCCAGCTCGGCGCCGAGGCCCTCGATCTGCGGCCGCCAGACGTTCCCGCGCATGCCGAAGCCCATCACCAGGAGCACCCGGGGCGCGCCGGGCGTGCCCCCGAGCTCGTACGCGATCTCCGGGGTGGAGACAGTGCGGCGCATCGCCACGGGCGGGCTACCAGGTGCCGGTGTTCGGACGGCTCGACCAGGGCTCGGCGGGCGCGAGGGCGGCGCCGCGCTGGAGCAGCTCCACCGACTGTTCGTCCGGGCTGCGCACGAACGCCATGCGCCCGTCTCGCGGCGGGCGGAGCACGGTCACGCCGTGAGCCTCCAGCCGCGCGCACGCGGCGTAGATGTCGGCCACCTCCACGGCGATGTGCCCGAAGTTGCGGCCGCCCGAGTAGGGCTCTGCCTGGTCCCAGTTGTAGGTGAGCTCCAGCTCGGGGCCGTTGGGCCCATCTTCGGGTGCGCGGAGGAAGACCAGGGTGAACCGTCCGGCTTCGTGCACGGAGCGGCGGCTCTCCACGAAGCCGAGGGCCTCGGTCCAGAAGCGGAGCGCCGCGTCGAGGTCGCGGACACGGAGCATGGTGTGGAGGTAGCGCATGGAGCGGAGCCGGGTCAGCGAGGAGCGGAGCGGAGGGCGGGGCCGGAGGCCAGGGCGAGCACGAAGCGGTGCTCCACGGTGTCCCGCCGGTCCGTGAAGTTGGCGTTCTCGGTCTGGCCATAGGTGTAGCCGCCGCTGAGCCAGAGCCCGTGCACGTCGAGGTCGAGGCCGAGGCCGCCGCGGTACCGCCGCTCCTCGTTCTGCAGGGTGTAGACCTTGCCGTTGGCGGTGTCGATCACCCCCACCCGACGCGTCCAGTCGCCCCAGCCGCGCGCCCGCCAGCCCTTGCCCCACACCGAGAGCTGTCCCGACGCCGTCTCGCTGTCGGGGCCGCCGAAGTGGCCCATCACCTGGCCGTCCTGGGTGAAGCCTTCGTGGTACACGCGGTGGCCGACGTACCAGCGGAAGGCGTCGTCCATCAGGCGGGCGTACTCCCCGGTGGCGACCACCGGGCCCATGGAGAGCTCCCCGCCGTAGAGGTTCGCGACGCCGGCGAGCGCCGGGTACGGCACGTCGCCGAGCTTGCGGACGATCATGTCTTCGCCGCCGTACTCCCACCAGCCGGAGAGGTGGCCGAAGGGCCCGCCCAGCCAGCGGTGGAGCGGCGCGTTCACCTTGATGTTCACCGTGGCGAGCTCGTCCTGGTCGGCGAGGAGCTTGTCGGGGTCGTCGCTGACGTGGGGCTCGGTCGGCAGCAGGAGCTGGCTGAAGTCCACCGCGGGGCGGCCCTCGCCGCCAAAGATGGAGAGGCGGTTCACGCCGATCTCCAGCTCGGGGACGGGGAGCCAGCGGAAGTCCATGAGCAAGAGCCCGGGCAGGGGCACGTCCGTGCGCGGCTCGGCCAGGACGCCGACCCCCATCTCCACCCGGAAGCGGCCGAGGTGGCGCGCCCAGCCAGGGAAGTGCCCGTCGAGGCCGCCGTTGAGCATCCACGGGGCGACGGCGTTGTCGGAGAGCAGGAGCGAGCCGTGCTCGCCGGGGCCCATCCAGCGGTCCTGCTGGCCGACGCCGAACCAGCCCTTGCCCGAGTCGTAGCCCATCCACAGCTCGGGCACGCGCACGGTGGGGGTGACGCCGGGCGCCACGTCGAGGCCCACGGAGGGGGCGGCCCGCAGCACCATCGGGCCGGCGTAGACGACGCCGCGAGCCCCGACGCGCGGGCCGAACCAGCCCGGCGCTTCGTCCCCCGAGACGTTGGTCGGGGAGAGGTTGCCCACGTCCACCGAGGCGGTGGGGCGGAGCTCCCAGGAGGGGCGGCGGGAGGTGACGTCCCGGGCGCAGGTGGCGCTCAGGAGGTCCTTCACCCAGTCGGAGGCATCTTCGCAGCCGCCGAGCTGCCACACCGCCCGCGCGTCGCTCTCGGGGGCGAGCCCGGTGAACGCGTCGATCCCGTCGTCGAGCACCTGCCGGGTGGCGGCGGCGCGGGCGACGTCGTCGTCCGGGGCGGCCAGGGCCAGGGTGACGAGGAGCAGCACGCCCCGGGGGCTATCCGGTCGTCGGGGCAGGCGGGGCGCCAAACCGCGACACGCTGCGCGGCGGAAGGCTCACCTCGCGGGGCGGCGGGGCCGATTCGGTAGTGAGGATCGCCGCGGGGGGCGCCCGGGGCGGTCCACGATGGCCATTCGTATATCGTGTGATATATAGAAAAAGCCCCGAGAGACCCGATGCTGACCGTGCTCCTGCTCCTTTCCTGCGCCTCCGAGAAGCCGGTCCTCCAGGGGGAGCCCGTGGGGAGCTGCAGCTACACCAGCCCCTTCTCCGGCGATCCCGAGTGCCGCCAGTTCTATGGCGCGGACGACGCGGAGGCGGAGACCATCTGCTCGAAGGTGGACGCGACCTATCAGGCCGGGGTCAACTGCCCCGCGGTAGAGAGCCTCGGCGCCTGCTACTACGAGAGCGACGGTGTGCAGGTGGTCACGACGGTGGAGGGCGACGCTGCCGACAAGTGCGGGAGCAACCGCTTTGGCTGCGAGACCTTCGCCAAGGGCTACTGGGAGCCCAGCGCCTTCTGCTCCGGCTCCGACGAGATCGTCGTCGCCAGCGACCCCTTCCCGCAGCCGGAGCTTGTCTGCGTGGACGCGTTGAGCGGTGAGCCCGAGGGGCAGTCCGACGGCGGCCAGGTCTGCACCTGGAACGTGGTCTCGGGGGCCACCGAGGAGGGGCGTCACTTCTCGGACTACGTGGGCTGCGAGGCGGTGCGGCGGCAGCGCGGCTACTCCCCGGTGCCGCCCAACGCGCTCTCCGAGGAGGCGGACGCCCGCATGGACGATCCGACCTACGTCACCGAGGTGGACTGGGTGCGGTCGCAGCTCCACTCGGGCTCTTGTGACTGTTGCCACAGCGCCGCCGCCGAGCGTGGCGCCGCCATCTTCGACGCCGACTTCGAGGGCAACCTCGCCAACACCTTCAACGACCGCGGCCTCGCGATGGGCGCGGGGTGGGTCCCCACCGTCGGGTTCGGCACCTACCCGGCCGAGGAGAACAACGGCTTCGAACGCTCCTCCCCCGACAACCCCTACCTCTCCGCCTTCCCCACCACCGATCAGGCCCGGATGAAGGCCTTCTTCGAGGGGGAGCTCGCCCACCGCGGGCGCACCCAGGAGGAGTTCGCGGACGACACCTACGGCGCCGGCCCGCTCGACGAGCAGCTCAACTACGTGCCGGAGCGCTGCTCGGCGGACGAGGGCGTCTTCAAGGACGGCACCTTCCGCTGGCTCCCCGGCCGCGCCCGCTACGTCTACGTGCTCGAGGCCGACTCCGCGAACCCCACGGTCCCCCCGAACCTCGACCTCCCCGAGGGCACGATCTGGCGCGTGGACCTCCCGGCCGACGGCACGCCCGTGAGCGCCGACGCCGTGAAGTACGGAGAAGTCCCCGGAGGGATGACGCAGGCTTTCCCCGAGAGCGGGGCCCCGGCCGCGCTGGTCGACGGCAAGGACTACTACCTCTACGTGAGCGCCGACGTGGTCTACCCGATCAGCCGGTGCATCTTCACCGCGGGGCAGGAAGCGCCGGCGGTGGCCTCGGGCTGTGACAGCAGCGGCGGCGCGTTGGGCCTGTTGGCGGCCGGGCTCGCGGGCGCGGCGGTGATGCGGCGGCGGCGGTAGCGGGCGGTCGAGCCCGGTCGCGACGGAAGGGCGGCGGCAGCGGGCTCCAGATCGGAAGGCGGAGTCCTGCCTTTTCGAGAACAATTCAGGGCACATCCTTGCCCTCCCCACGCAGGGTCCGCCTCCGCTCCCGCTCACGGGGAGCTGGCCGGTCCCTCGGGCACCGCCCGTCGGGCGCCCGTTGCTCCGTCAGCCTCCGGCCCGCGCGTACCACACGTGCGACTCCCCGCGTTTCCACTGGGCCCAAACCACGTGGACGACGCCGTCGGCGCCCACGTCGATCGACGGCAGGCCGGGCTTGTCGTGGCCGAGCGCGGCCACCTTCGCCGGCTGGAGCCACTGGCCCTTCACCTTCCGGGTGAACACCAGCTCGGCCTGCGTGCCGCCGTCCCAGCCGAAGACCACCCAGGGAACGCCGAGCTTGTCCACGGCGACGTCGGGGTCGAAGACGTAGCCGCCGAGGCCCCCGGAGACGGTCTCCACGCCCGACCAGGATGTGCCGGTGCGCGCGCGCGCGAACACCCGGGTGGGGAAGCTCCCTTGTTTCTCGAACCACGTTGCCCACTGCTCGGCCTTGGAGCCGGCGAAGTTGGGACGCTCGCCCGTCGCGCCGTCGGACTCCGGGGCCCAGGAGAGCGCGAACTTCCCCGAGGCCCACTGCGCCACGTGGAGCAGGGTGGCCGACCCGCCGACGCCCTCGTCCCACCCGGCGAAGACGTTGCCCGCCGTGTCCGTGTGGACGTTGCTGTGCCAGGCGTCCTTCTTGCCGTCGGAGAGCGCGACGGGGGCGCCCATGGACGTGCCGGTGATCGTGCGACTCCACGCCTGGAAGGCGGCGCTGCCGTCGGCGGGGCGGCTGATCCACACCGCCACCATCGCGCCGGCGCCGGTCGGGGCCACGTGCACGCTGGAGAGCTCCTGGCCCGACTCCGGCACGATCGCCAGGGGCTCACCCCAGCCACCCTTGGGGTCCCGCACCCGGAGCCACCCGGACGTCCGATCGTTCTCCAGGTGGTCCCACGTCACGACCACACGACCCTCGTGGTCCACCACCAGGTCGGGGCCCCAATTGCGCGCCTTGGCCTGGGAGACGGTCTCGGGCTCGCTCCAGGCCTTGCCGTCCTTGGAGCTGCGGTGCACGACGACGAAGTCGTCCCCAGAATGGATGTAGTAGACGACGTGGAGCGTGCCGTCCGGGCCCACGGCGATCTGGGGGCGGAAGCCGCCGCCTGCGCCCACGGAGACCTCCACCTGCCCGGTGAACGTGCCTACCGCCGCGGGCTCCGGCCCCGGCTGCGGCCGTGTGAGGTGGAACGGCGGGAAACCCGTGGGGTCCTGCAGCGCCGCGCCCATCGGGCCGCCCGGCCCCCCGGGACCGCCCGGCCCCCCGGGACCGCCCGGTCCGCCAGGGCCCATCGCCTGCGCCTGCACCTTGATGATGACCCCGTCCCGGTCCTGGTCCGCCTTCACCAGGCCCTCCACGCGCCCGAAGCCACCGGAGGCGCTGCGGGGCCGGTAGGCGGTGCCGCCGGCGCCGGCGGAGTCCTTGCCCGCGTCGAGCCCGGCGGTGATCGCGTACTCGTGGCCCTTCGGGACCGCGAACCGGAAGGCCTGGCTCGTGCCTCCCTCTGGCTTCACCCTCGCCTCGACCACGGGGGAGCGGCCGGGGTTGGCGAGGCCGGTGCGCGCGTCGACGTCGGCGGCGTCGAAGGCAGCGAGGTCGATCGCGTCGCCGGTGAGGGTGAGGCCCTCGGCCTGGATCGTGCCGCTGAGCGTGACCATCTCCACGGGCGCGACGTCGTCGTAGTGGCCGGAGAGTTTGCCCCGGGCGCAGCGGACGCCGACGGCGCTGCCCTCCACCACGCTCACGAAGCGGTTGGAGACCCGCATGTTGGTGGAGAAGGTGTTCCAGCCCCCGCCGCGGAGCACGTGGTCGGTGCCGGTCTTCGGCCCGAGCGGATCGGTCCGCACGCCCGACTTCGGGTACACCTGCAGGTGGTACCAGTCGGCGACGTACTCCCACACGTTGCCCGCCATGTCGAGCTGGCCGTAGGGGCTGGTGTTCTTCGCCTCCTTGGCGCCATGTGCGTGGCCTTCGCAGAGGCTCGGCCCGCCGCCGGAGACGGCCTGGTGGTTGCTGTTCTCGCAGCCGGGGGGCTTGCCGTTGCCCCAGGGGTAGCTGCGGAGGTCGTCGCGATCGCACCGGGCGGGGTCGCCGCCGAGCTCGCAGCCGCCGCGCGCGGCCTTCTCCCACTCCGCCTCGGTGGGCAGGCGCTGTCCGGTGGCGGCGCAGGTGGACTTCGCGGTGTCCCAGGAGATCGCCTCGAGCGGCAGCCCGTTGGCGCCGGCCCGCTCGGCCACGTCCAGGCAGTAGCCGGAGACGTTCACCACGTTCACCGGACGTTCGTCCCAGCCCGACTCGCTGGAGGCGGAGCCCATGAGGAACGGCCCGGGGCGCACGAAGCGCTCGGTGGCGGGCGTCACCTTGGGGTCGTGGTCGTCGCAGTCGGCCTTGTCGGCGGCGGTGGCGGGGCAGGCCCATGCGTCTACGAAGCCGTCGCCGTCTTTGTCCGGGCAGGTTGCGGCGTTCTGCACCGCGGGCACCGCGACGGCGAGCGCGTCGTTCCAGCTCGACGAGAGGTCTTCCGCGGTGGCCGCCGTGAACATCCCTGGCGGCGCGCCGCCCGGGCCGCCCGGGCCGCCTGGGCCGCCTGGACCGCCGCCCGGGGGCCCTCGGCGCCCGTCGTGCTTCCCGCCGCCGCCGAGCGTCCGCCCCGGGGTTCCAGGCTTTGCCGGCGCCGGATCTTCGGCCTCCACACACGCAGCGAGCACGAACGCGACGAACAAGGGGCCTCCGGTGCGGAGGGGCGCCCCGCACGCGGCTTGTAGCCTGCGGGAGGCGGGGGTGGGGACGCCGCCGGGGAGATGGGGTGGGCGCGAGCGGGCGGGTCCCACGTCACGACGCCGGCGTCGGCACCGCAGGGCCGTGGGCGGCGCTCCCGCACGGGAGGATCGTCGATCGGGCGGCCCATGAAAAAACAGCGCAACCGAATTCGCGCGCCGGCGTAGCGATGGGGTCCCGCGCTCCCGCGGGCGCCCCCCCCGGAGCCACCCATGTCCGCTCTCCACCTCACCTTCGCTGGCGCCCCCGGCTCACACGGCGACGGCGTGCGCAAGCCGTTTGCGTCCTACAGCCTCTTCGTCTCGGTCACCAACGGCGATGGCACGCCGCGGTTGGGCCTTACCCGCGGGAACTTCCGGACGTGGTGCGCGGTCGGGGTGAACCCGGTGGACTTCCCGTTGGTGGAAGTTCACCGGGCGGATGGTTCGCAGGGGCTCCCGGATGCGCCCGGCGTGTACCTGCTCTCCTTCAGCTCCACCTCCCGTCACTGGTCGGAGGCCAAGCGCAACGGCCTCGCCTTCTTCGTCGCGGTGGAGGACGGCAAGGCCCAGGGTCAGGCGCTGCACGCGGCGTACTCGGGCGTCGCCGACCACGTCGCATTGCCGTGACCGGGGCCGGCCGGGACACCGCTCGTCGAGCGGCGCCGAATCAGCCGGAGTGGATGCGGGCATCTCGCGCTGATTACGAGGCCACGTCGCGCCGGAGCTCCGAGATGCTGTGGACTGAGGTTCGGGCGCCCCTGGCTTCCGTCCGCACCAGCCGCGATGCGGCGTGGCCGGCCGCCGCGGCGTGCCTTGCCGCGCCCCGGTGCGGCTGGGTCCCCGAAGGGGCCGCCCCCTGATGGCCTGGCCGACGTCCGACCCGCTCGCGCCTCCCTCGTCCGCGCCCATCGCTGACGCGGCGATGGCGCGGTACGCGGACGGCGACGCGGCGGCCTTCGCCCTGGTGTACGACGAGCTCGCCCCCCGGCTGCGCTACTTCCTCCGGCGTCGCTGCAGCGACGCAGAGCGCGCGGAGGATGTCCTTCAGTCCACCTTCCTGGCGATGCACCGCGCGCGCGGCCGGTTCGAACCAGGCTCGCCCGTCCTCCCCTGGTGCTTCGCCATCGCCCGTCGCCTCGCCATCGACGATGCCCGGCGCGCTTCCCGTCGCCCGGAGGCCCCCGAAGCCGAAGCCGCCAGCGGCGACCCCCGGCCAGACGCGGCGGCGGACCTCCAGGCCCGGCGGCTGGCGGCCGACCTTGCCGTGGAGCTGACGGCCCTGCCGGTGACCCAGCGGGAGGCGTTCGAGTTGGTGCGGATCGACGGGTTCACCCTCGAAGAGGCGGCGATGGCGGTGGGCGCGAGCATCGCGTCCATGAAGGCTCGTTCACATCGCGCCCAGGAGACGCTCCGGGCGCGACTCTGGAGACTGATCGATGCGTGACCCTTCCCTCTCCCGCGCCGAGGTCCTCGCGGTCGTCGCGCGCGACCCGGCGCCGACCCGTGCGCAGCTCCGGCGGCGGGCGGCCTTGCTTGGCGCGGCCGGCGTGATCCTGGCGTTGGGGATCTTCGCCGCCGTGGGCGGGTTCCGCGACGGGGGCCTCCCGCGGGAGCAACCGCTCATCTCCCTCACCTTCGGCGGCACGGCGGCCCTCACGACGGCGTGGGCGGCACTGACCCTCCGCCCACAGGTAGGCTGGACACAATCTCTCTCGCAGCGCCGCCTGCTCCTCGCCGCCGCGCCGACGCTGCTCTTCGCGTGGAAAGTGGGGTGTAGCGCGCAGTACGCCGGCGCGACGGATTGGTGGCCGGAGCGGCCGGGGCTTCGCTGCCTCGCGGTGAGCCTGCTCCTCGGCGCGCCCGTCCTTGCCGCGCTGCTGGCCATGCAGCGCCGGAGCGCGCCGCGGGACGCCGGCCTCTCGGCCGCCGGGCTCGGCGCCTTGGCCGGGCTGTTCGCCGCCTTGCTGGTCGACCTGTGGTGCCCCGTGGGGCACCCGGTCCACGTGCTGCTCGGTCACGTGCTGCCGATGCTCGCGTGGACGGCCTTCGGGGCCGCCGCGGGGCGCCGGGTGATCGCGATCTGAAGGGGTACGTCGCCGGCGGCGCGCCTCGGATGGTCGCGGCCCCCCTTCAGCCCCCCCCACTCCCCTTGGCGGCGGTGGGGATGCCCCAGAGCCCCTCGGACGCCCGCTGCTCCTCATTGTGGCAGTCAGAACACGGTTGGCGTGCCGTGGTGTCCTCGATGACGCCGTCGTCGTCGATCATCCGCAGCCACCATCCGCGCCCGGCGTCGTCCTTGTAGTCGGCGCGTCGCACCTCCACGCCGTGCGGCTCCTCGCGATCCACCGCCTCGTGAACGATCACGGTACCCACCGGGAAGTCCGCGGGGAGGGCGGTTTCCCAGTCATCTTGGTTGATCGAACGGTACAAGCCGACAGTGTTCATCGGGGAGTCTTCGATGGCGAGTCGCGAGATCCACACGTTCCGTCGAATCGGGGTGTTCGAGTAGGGCGGCATGTACGGTTCGGCGTTGACCTGCACCAGCGAGCCGTCGTCGAAGTGGGTGAGGAGGTCGGTCAGGGCCGCCTCGTCGAACTGGCAGACCTCTTCGCCGTCGAGGGAGAACCCTGGTGGACAGGTCGCTTCTTCGGCGCAAGCGAGGAGGGTGGGGAGGAGGAGGATGGCGAACTTCATGGGGAGCTCCGGAACGAACGGATCCGCGAGGAGGCGGTCGGCGGTGACTACGTCGGCTTCGCGATTCGGTTGCGCGGTATTTTCGAGCGCGGCGGCACCGGCCCGCGAAGCGCGAGGTCGGCCCCCGCCCGCCCCGCCATGCCCGCCGACCGTGGCGCCTCGACCACCGACGTTCCCGGGCAGCAAGCCGACGTCGCGCCCCGGCCCCTCGACATCCCCCCCGCTCGCCCCCGGAACCCCCGCCGGCTACCGGGTGTCGGGGTCGTCATGCTCACCTCGCTCGTGTTCATCGCCGCTGCCGCCGCCGAGACGGTCTCCGCCGGGTTCCCCACCCCCGCCGCCTCCTCGCGGGCCCCGGCCTCCCCGTGGGGCGAGTGGCTGCGCGCGCGGGAGCTCCGCCCGGTCGGCACGCCGGTGCACAGCTACGCTGGCGACGTCATCCCCATGCCCGCCGCCCGCGTGGTGGACCTCCCGCTCGTGCCGGGCGACCTCCAGCAGTGCGCGGACTCCATCCTCCGCCTCCGCGCCACCTGGGAGCGCGAGACCGGCCATTCCCCGGCGTTCCACTACACAAGCGGCTATCTCTCCGCGTGGGCGGACTGGGCCGCTGGCGCCCGCCCGCGGGTCTCCGGGAGCAAGGTCACCAAGGGCAGCGGCGGCCGTAAGGGTACGGACGACGCCAACTTCTCGGCCTGGCTGGCGGACCTGTTCATGTACGCGGGCACGTACTCGCTGGCGAAGGAGGTCAAGGCCGTGACCCCCGACGCCGTCGCGCCGGGCGACGTGCTCGTGGCCCCCGGCTCGCCCGGGCACGCCGTGCTGGTCCTCGACGTGGCCCGCAACGCCGACCGCGCCTGGGTGCTCGTGGGCCAGGGCTTCATGCCCGCCATGGACTTCCACGTGATCGCCGGCCCCGACCACGGCTGGTTCCCGGTGAGCGGCGACCTGCTCCCGTCGGAGCCGATCGCGCTCCCCTGGCGCTCGCTCGGCCGCTTCCCTACTGGTAGTTGAACAGCCCGTAGACCGTGCCGTTCCCGCCGGCCGTCATGGCGCCGACCGCGATGTCCGGCACGGTGTCGCCGTTGAGGTCGCCCTGGGCGGCGCCAATGCCGAAGTAGGTGCCCCGGGTGCCGCTGAAGGTCGCGTCGGCGGCGGTGGTGTCGTAGCTGCCGGCCGCCGGGGAGTAGAAGAGCACCACCTCGCCGGTGGTGTAGGCGCCGACCATCAGGTCGCCGCGGCCGTCGAGGTCCGTGTCCTCGGCGCCGAGGCCGGTGCCGAGCGCGGAGCCGGCGGGGCCGGCGACGGTGATGTCGGCGGTGGAGGTCGGCACGTCCCCGGAGACGGGCGCGAAGAGCGCGTATGCTCTGCTGGCCCCGAAGGCGCCGACGATCACGTCAGCGAGGCCGTCGCCGTCCACGTCGCCCTGGGCCATCGCGTGGACCTCGCCCAGGGACCCGGAGGGCGCCGAGCCCTCGAGGATCGCGTCAGCGGCGGAGAGGTCCATGCTCGTGGGCGGGCCCGACACCAGGTACACCACGCCGCCCCCGCTGGAGGCGCCGTCGGCGTAGGGGGCCGCGATCAGGGCGTCCCCGATGCCGTCGCCGTTGTGGTCTCCGCCGGCGACGATGAACCGCCCCGTGTAGGCGGAGGGGAGGGTGCCGGAGAGGTCCGCGTCGGCCCGGGTGTAGGAGAGCTCGCCGGAGAGCGGACCGAAGGCGGCCCACACCTCGCCCGAGTACATCGCGCCGGCGCTGCGGTAGTACGCGCCCATGAGCACGTCGGCCACCCCGTCGCCGGTGACGTCCGCGACGGTGCCGCCGTGGCCGCAGTACTCCCCGGCGGTGCAGGTCAAGTGGAACTCGGCGGTCGACAGGTCGACGTCGGCGCCGATCGGCCCGGAGGCGACGTAGAAGCCGGGGTCCGTGCCGTAGGGCGCGCCGAAGCCCACGTCGCCGACGCCGTCGCCGTCGATGTCGCCGAGGCCACAGGAGCGCCCCGCGCCGTAGATCGCGCCGCCGTCCCCCTTGAGCTCGTAGCCGACGGTGCTCGGGTCGTTTTTGCCGGTGGGGAGCGGTCCGGGCACCACGAAGCCGCCGTGGCCGCTCAGCGCGGCGATGAGCAGGTCGTCGACCCCGTCGCCGGTCACGTCGCCGACCTTTACGATGCGTCCGGCGTCCGACAGGCTGGTGGAGGGCAGCTCGACGTCGCCCACCGCCGTGAGGTCGTAGCTCCCGGTGAAGCCGCAGGGCTGGTCGACGCCGTCGCAGTCTTCGTCCACCCCGTCGTCGCAGTACTCCCGGGCGCCCGGGTGGGTGAGCGCGTCGAGATCGTCGCAGTCGTCGCCGGTCGCACAGGCGTCGTCGAGGTGCCCGTCGCCGTCGGCGTCGAAGCCCTCGTCCACGAGGCCTTCGCAGGAGTCGTCCGCGTTGTTGCAACGTTCTTCCGCGCCCGGGTAGGCGTCGGGGTCGGAGGGGCGGCAGTCGGTGGCGTCGAGCACCCAGCCGGCGGGCGGGGCGCAGGTGGTCTGGGAGGTGAGGGGGCTCCCATAGCCGTCGCCGTCGTCGTCGCTGTGCCAGACGGCCTCGTAGCCGAGGTCGGCGACGCCGTCGCAGTCGTCGTCCTCGGTGTTGCAGCGCTCTTCGGCGCCGGGGTGCACTGCGCCGTCGTCGTCGGCGCAGTCGCCACCCACGGCCACGGCGCCAGCCGGCGGGGTGCAGGTCACGACGCCGGTGAGGTCAGCCCCGTAGCCGTCGCCGTCGGCGTCGGTGAACCACGTGGTCTCCGCGTTGTCCCGGGTGCCGTCGCAGTCGTCGTCGACGCCATTGCAGGCTTCAGCGGCGCCGGGGTGGATGGCGGGGTCGCCATCGGCGCAGTCGCCCGTCTCGGCGGACCATCCAGGAGGAACCTCGCAGACCGACTTCGAGCCGCCCTTGGCGCCGTAGCCGTCCCCGTCGCTGTCGACCCACACGGGCATGTCGGGCGTACATGGCCCGGTGTCGACCGTGCCGCTGCCCGCTCCGGTGTCGCCCGTGGACGTGGCGCAGGCGACGAGGAGGAGGGCGCAGGCGACGCGCAGGGGGCACTCCGGGGGGCGGCTCGTCGTCACGTTAGCCGCAATCTCCCCGATCGACGACCGCGAAGGGGGCAAGGGGCAAGGTGGGCTCACCTCCCGGCCCAGGCCTCCGGCGTGGCGATGATCGTCGTGGGCATGCGGGGGGAAGACGGCTGGGCGCGAACCTTCAGCCTCCTCCCGTCCGCGAGCGCGGAGGGGGCCGGGCTCGCCGCCCACGGCACCTTCGGATCCCCGTTCGCGCCGACGTTTGTCCTGGCTCGCGAGCGTGGAGGAGGGCCGGGAGGGGGAACGATCCTCGCCGCCCCCCCCGACCGGGCTGACCCGTCGGCCTCGATAAGCCTGCTAGAACCCGGCCTGCAAGTGCAGGAAGATGCCGTGCCCCGGCGCGTCCGGCGCCGCTTCGGCGGTGACCCGCTCGTAGGTGGCGGCCAGCGCGATCTTGTCGGTGAAGTTGTGGCTCACCCCGCCGACGATCTTGTCGGTGGCGTCCTTGTCGGTGTCCGTGGACGGGTCCCAGTGGTCGTAGCGGAAGATCACACGGCCGACCTTGGGGACGCCGGGGAGCAGCGCGGCGCTGAAGCCGGAGCCGTTCACGTCGCCCTGGGACTTGCCGAGGTACTCGCCCCACACCCACACGTAGGGCATCTTGAAGCCGGCGGCGCCCACGTAGGTGATCGTGGGGTCGGCGTCCTGGTTCATGTGGTAGTCCACGAACCCGGTGAGGGGGAGCTGGAACTTCTCGCCGCGGGCCAGCGGGTCGATGGTGAGGCGGGCCTCGATGCTCTTGCCGCTGTCCACCTCGATCTTGCTGTAGCCTTCGCCGTTGTAGACGCCGGCGGTCCAGTCCACGAGGCCCTTGGCGTGCGTGCCGCCGATGGAGATGCCGAGGTCGGAGGTGGACACGAGGCCCTGCTCGTCGGCGAGGCCCTTCTCCACGTACCGGTGATCCCAGAACTGGTCGGCCATGGGCTGGTAGGGGGTGTCGGTCATGCCGGCGCGGACCTTCATGCCGGGGGCGAAGTCCTTCCACTCCAGGTAGGCGTGCTTGAGGAAGATCCGGTACTTCGTGTCGTAGGTGAAGGCGCCGGTGTCGGTCTCGACCGGCTTCATGCGGTCGGCGTCGAGGGTGAGGCGCGCGCCCAGGTGCGGGGTGATCTTGGCCTTGGCGGTGAGGTAGGCGCGGTCGATCGCGAACTCGTTGAAGTTCTCGGCGCCGTCGGTGAGGTTCATGCCGTAGTGGGCGAAGATCATCCCGCCGACCTCGACCTCGGGCTTGGGCTTGTCATCGGCCTTTTCGGCGGGTTTGTCACCGGCGTGGGCGAGGCTCGTCACGGAGAGCAGCAGAGCGGAGAACATTCGTTACCTCAGAGGTGGTGTGCGATTCTATGGTGTCGGTTGTGTCACCTCTGTGACGAGGGTGCGATCTCTCGGCAACGGGTTGGCGCTCCGGCCAGCGGGCTCGGGGTTCGGCCGCCCCCGGCCAGGCGGGCTATGTCGAGGGGGTGCCGGCCTGGACGCGATCGCTCACCCGCCTCCTCCGTGGCGCCCCCCGGGTGGTGTACCACCCCGAGTACCGCCTCCCGATGACCAGCGTGGCGGCGCGTGCGGGCCTCGATCCTCGTCGTGCTGAGCTCACCTTGGATGTGCTGATCCAGCTCGGCGTCCTCGGCGAGGAGGACGCGATGGAGCCCCAGCGCGCCGACTGGGGCGACCTCGCGCGGGTGCACAGCGCGGCGTGGCTGGAGGCGATCACCCAGCCAGAGACCCTCGCGCGGATCTTCGCGGTGGAACCCTGGGATGTGCCATCCGATGCCGTGCTCGACAGCCTCCGTCGCGCCACCGGTGGCACCGTCCTGGCCGCCCGCATCGCGCTCGCCAACCCCGGCGCGGTGCTCAACCTCTTCGGCGGCTTCCACCACGCCCGCCCCGACGCGGGGGGCGGCTTCTGCGCGATCAACGACACCGCGGTGGCTGTGGCCCAGCTCCGCGCCGAGGGCTTCACCGCGCCGGTCGCCATCCTCGATCTCGACGCGCACGCGCCCGACGGGCTCGCCGCCTGCTTCGCCCCGGCGTCCTCGTCCGGCCCCGCGCCGATCCCCGGTCCGCCGACCTGGATCGGCTCGATCACCGGCCACGCCTGGTCAGCCCCCCCGCACATCGACGAGTCGCTCCTCCCCCCCGGCAGCGGCGACGACATCTACCTCCGCACCCTCTCCTCCCTCCTCGACCGCATGCCCCGCGCCGCGCTGACCTTCGTCATCGCCGGCGGGGACGTCCGCGCGGGGGACGCGCTCGGCGCCCTCGCCCTCACCGAGGCCGGCGTCCGCCAGCGGGACCAGCGGGTGCACGACGCGCTGGCCGGCGCCGCGGCGGTGTGGCTGCCGGGCGGCGGCTACCGCCACGACGCCTGGCGCGTGCTCGCGGGAACCGCCCTCGTCCTCGCCGGCCACGGCGGCCTGGAGCTCCGCGCCGACGCCGACCCGCTGCGCTCCCGCTTCCGCCGCGTGAGCCTCCGCCTCGGCCCCGACCTCGACGACCTCTCCCTGGACGCCTCGGATCTCGACGAGGTGCTCGGCCCGAGGCGCGCGGAGGCGCCCCGTTTCCTCGGCGCCTACACCCGCGCCGCCATCGAGCTCGCCCTCGACCGCTTCGGCATGCTGGATCCGGTGCGCCGTCTCGGCTACCACGAGCTGCGCGTGGAGCTCGACCGCGCCGCCCTCGGGGACCGCTTCCGCCTCTGGGCCCTCGGTGGCGAGACCGAGGCCGAACACCTCCTCGCCGAGTCCGTCCTCGCCCGCGACACGCTCGGCGACGAGGCGGTGCTGTTCATCCACTGGCTCACCCTCCGTCACCCGCTTGGCGCGTTCCGCTCCGGCAAACCTCCGCTCCCCGGGCAGGACGCGCCGGGGCTCGGGCTGGCGCGGGAGGCAGGGGAGCTGCATCGGCGCATCGCGGAGCGCCTGGGGCTGGCGGGGGTGGTGATGCGCCCGGCGTGGCTCCACGTGGCGGTCACGGCGAAGGAGCGGATGCACTTCCACGATCCGGCGGTGCAGGGGCGCATGGAGGCGCTCTTGCGGGACACCCACGGGGTGCCGCTCACCCGGGTGAGCCAGCTCGCGCACGACGGGAAGCTCACGCTCAACGGGGAGCCCTGGCGGTGGGAGCCGGCGCCCATGGTGGAGTGGGTGAAGCCACGCCCGCGGGACCGTCACCGCGAAGCGGAGGTGGCCGCGGCGAGCCACTTCGCGGTAAGCGCGGAGACATGAGCACCCTCCAGGACGCCCTCCGGGGCGCGTTGAAGCCGTCGGCGCCTTCCGGGTCGGGACCTGCCGGTGGCGCGGGGGCGGGCGCGGCCGCAGGCGCGACGGCGGGGGCCGGTGCGACGGCCGCAGGCGGCACGGCGGGGGCCGGTGGCGG